>JBBRUC010000028.1:0-39528 GCA_038248205.1 Thermoanaerobaculia bacterium | reverse complement strand
CCGACCGGCGCAGCCGTTCAGGATGGCCGAGAACGTACCCGTGTGCGACGCGCGCAGGTGGGTGACGAACGAAGCCGGAATCGCGGGCGGCGGCAGCTGGCCGTTGCAGCTCGCGAAGTTGATGTCCTGCGAGAAGTCACCCTGCGGGCTGATGGTGTCCGCAGGATCCTGACCCGCCGACGCGGTGGTCGGCACCGAGCCGTTGAAGATGTCGCGGATGCTGATGGACTGGACATCGTAGCCGGTCAGGTAGATGTTGAAGTCGAACGTCGGGACCGACAGGTCGGACCAGAGAACGACGTGGGCGAGGACGGCGGTGGCGGACGCGTTGTTGACCGAGAACAGGGTGTTGATCCCGTCCGGGTTGTCCAGATCGACCTCGAAGTACGGCAGCAGCAGGGTCGCCGCGGGCACGTCATCGATGGTGCAGATCGTCGCAACGGCCTGGCCGCTCAGAGCCAAGAGGCCCAAGAGAGCGAGACAGCTAACCGTTTTCTTCATTGTTGACAATCTCCTAGCACGTGGTTTGAGAGAAACTTGAGATGTTCCATCCGGATGTTTGATCCAGTGGATAAAGCTTGCTGGCAGAGCCAGCCAGGGAACATCACCTCCCGTTCAAAGTTTGGCAATCCGTAAATGCGTTGTTGCCGGCACCGGACCGAAGTGGCCCGCAGCCGGGTATTATTATGCCACCGAGGCGCTCCGCTGAAACAGCATTCTCTCCAGGCCGCAGGGAACGATGCAGGTCGCCTCGGGCGTTTATGCTGCCGCACTATAGAATTCGCCCCCCGGAGTGTCAAGTAGGGGCATCATAAAATCATCAAGGAGCTTCGGGCGTCGCGGGGGCCGCGACCGGAGCGGTGTTTGGCGTGAAGCGCCACGCCTGGATCGCCCCGCCGGTCGGACAGCGACCGGGGGCGAGGAGGGGCGAAGCCTCTCCCGCGAAGCTGGTCACCAGCTCGGCTTTGCCGTCCTTGTCGAGGTCAACGATCTCGGCGTGATAGCCCTTGCAATCGTCGAAACGGGGGATCCCGACGCCGTCCTTGACGAAGCCGCCTTTGCCATCGCCCAGAAAGACCCAGGTATCGCCGTCGCCGGTAAGTGCGACCAGGTCGGCTTTCTTGTCGCCGTTCAGATCTCCCGCGGCGAGCGCGGTAACGGAAGCGCGCCCGTCGACGGCCCAAACCGGCACCCGCGTCCAGCTTCCATCCGCCTGCGCTAGCTGTACGTCGACGCCGGAGCGCCAAATCCCCAACTCGCGGTTGACGAACCCGGTGGCGAAGTCGTTCCGGCCGTCGCCGTTCCAGTCCGCGATGGCGACGCCGCGAATATAGGCGGAGGGTCGAATCGAGGGGACGTTGATGCTCTGCCACGAGCCGTCCTTCTGGGCAAAATTGACGATGTTCTTGCGGCCGTAGGTGTTCGAGGGAGTGAGAATGTCTTTCCTGCCGTCTTTGTCGAGATCGCCGAGAACGACCGTGTCGCCGAACAGTTGGTCGGTGCCGGTCCCCTGATCTTTGCGCACCCAGGAGCCGTTGCCCTGGTTCAAATAGATGACGATGCCGTTGGAATCTTCGTTGTTTGAGCCCGAACGATCGACGGAGAGGCGCGGTCCTTCGCCGAGGGCGATGATGTCCGGCCGCTTGTCGCCATTCCAATCAGAGATCGTGACGGCACGGCTGGAGAATCCCGGCGAGACCCCATTTTTCGGGACGACGAAGTCGAGTCCCTTGCTCCAATCGGTGAAATTACCTTTCCCGTCGCCCAAAAGCGCGATCAGGCCGTGAAGGTGGACCGCCAGTACGAGATCGAGGTGCTTGTCGCCATTCAGATCGGCAACCGCTACGTCGCCATAGTCGTAGGGACGCTCGGCGTAGTTCGCCTCCGACCAATGGCGCCAATTTCCTTTGCCGTCGCCGAGGAAGATCTGCGGCACCGAGCGGACTTTTCGCGCCGAGGCATGCACGATGTCCAGAAAGCCGTCCTCGTTCATGTCGGCGATGACGAATCCGTGGCGCCATTGCCCGCCGGTCGGCAATCCCTTGGCGATGGAGACGGCTTTCAGCCGCTCACTCTTCTCGACTTGGACGTAGCTCTTGGCAGCCTCCTCCAGCATTTCCGTGCTCGGCGGCTCCGGCCGAACCGACATGGGGGTATCGGCCGCCGTCTGCCGGTATACCCGGTAGTAGAAGTTCTCGTCGTCTTCTTTTTCGAGCTTGAGCACGATGCCCCAAACGGTGCGGACGTTGTTTTCATCAAGCTTCCGGTAGGGCCCCGCCGACTTGGCCAGCTTGTCGAGGAAGTATTCGCGGCCTTCCGCGTCCTTCAACCAAACACCGTCCGGCGGCTGCGGGCCGGTATCCGCGGCGGCATCGGCGCTCTCGGCTTCAAGGTCGGCGGCGGTGTCTGCCCCGTCCCCCGGTTTCTCGTCGGAGGCGCTCGGCTGACTCGCAACGACCGGAGCGGCCGACGTCTGCGCCTGAACGCCCGAGCTGAGTACGAGGAACGCCGCGATCGCGGCAAGGAAGGTGCGAGGGATGGACGTGGGCATTTCGTGTCTCCAGGTCAAATAGGAACCCGAGCGATCTTGAGGGTCAGGTCGCCAAGCAGCAAGATTCGGGCCGGCCCCGGCCGAGCGGGTTAGATTTCATCGACGAAGCTCGGCTTCAGGCGCCTGAAGAGCCACCAGCCGAGGAGAAAAAAGCCGCAGGCAAAAAGGCCAAGCGACGCTAGAGCGGTATGCGAGGGTGGCGGCGAGTCCACCAGTAGCGCCGAGCGATAGAGGCCGACCAGGCCGGTCAGTGGATTGAGTTCTACCCCCAGACGAAGCCGTTCTGGCACGAGGGATGCCGGATAGACGATCGGGGTTAGGTAGAACCAGGCCGTCATCCCCATCCCCAAGATCTGGGCGATATCGCGGAAGAAGACGTGAATGGCACCCAGCAGCCACCCCACTCCCAGGGTGAGCGCCACTTGCAGCGGGATCGCGAGCAGCAACCAAGGCAAACCGCTCCAGGACAAGTTGCCCGTTAAAGCCACGACGGCGAAGAAGGCGAGGGCGGCGATCCCCTCGTGAACCAGCGCCGCGAGGACCACGGCGAGACCCAAGATCTCGGCCGGAAAGCGGAGCTTCTTGACCAAGGTCGAGTTGTCGGTGACCGCGGTGGCGGCACGCTGAATTCCCTCCTGTACTGCCATCCAGGGCAGCAAACCGCTGAACAGGAAAATCGCGAAGTTGCCGTTGCGCACCCCGACCGCCGGCACTTTCATGACGGTCGAAAAGACGAAGCCGAACAGCGCGAGCATGAAGAGAGGCTGGGCGAACGACCAGACCAGGCCGAACAGAGAGCCCGCGTAACGCCCTTTGACGTCGCGCCGGACGAGTTCTTTGAGCAGGAAGTAGCGGCCGGTCATTTTGCGACGCCCCTCTTCAACCGCAGCTGCGGAACCCCAGGCGGACGCGGCGAGTCTATGGTGAGAGGCGGCCGAATCACAGCGGCGGAGTCTACAGGCCCCAGGGACGGATAGTCCGTCCCAAGGCGGGAAATGCGATCTCGACGTAGGCGTCGGTGATTTCGTGCACCTCCTCGGAATGACCTAGACCCTTGGCGCCCGAAATCCGTAGTAATGACTGGAGAGAAGTGGCTAAGATGATTGCGACCTCTGAGACGCTCATCGGCAGTACAGATAGCATCTCGGAAAACGGCCTGGGAATGGCCCCCGGTCGAGCAGAAAGGAAGCCCCCAATGAAGAAAACTTCCCCTCGCAATGCCCGATTCGCCCCTCTTCGCCTTGATGCCGTGACCGGTGGAGGTCGCGCCCAGATCATCGAAATCGGTGGCACCAACCCTCCGGCCGAACAGGAATCCGACATCAGCTCACATATCATCGAAATCGGCTAGCCCGCTTCTTAGCCGTGCCCGGCTTCCGGGCACGGCTACTCCCCTTCATCGACCTTCACCGAAGCAGCGATTGACGGCAGGTGATTCTGGCGGTATCCTCTCGATCGAGTCACTTTCTCTATGCCATTTTGACATAGTCACTTCGAGAGAGATCAGTCGCCCATGATCGCCTCGCCCAAGATTCGGCAGGTACAGCTCGTCGGTCGGAAGATCCGACAGCTCCGTCGCGACCATAAACTGACGCAGGTGGAGCTCTCTTCCCGACTCGGCATTCAACAGTCCGACCTCTCCCGCATGGAGAAGGGGGAGTACCGGGTCAGCCTGGACACCCTTTTCCGCATCGTCGCCGAGTTCAAGCTCTCGATCGGTGAGTTCTTCGACGAGGTGAACCAGGCCGAAGAGGTGTCGAACCGCGCGCTCCGCGTCGCCCGAGACTTAACCGCTCTCGACGAGGATGCCCAGCGCGAGGTCGAGGATTTCGTGGCCTTCAAACGGGAGCAGCTCGAGCGTCGCTCCGACGAGTCGGGTGCGTGAGTGGGGATCCGGAGATGAACACCCTTGAGACCAGCGCCGAGAGTTACGAGTTCCTCCGCGAACAGGGTGTCCGGTCGCTCAATCAGGGCGACCCACAGATATCGTTACGTCTCTTCGGCGAGGCATTTGATCGGGCGCAGGAAGCTGGCAATGAAAGACTGCGTGATCGGGCATTTTGCAACCTGACCGCAATCCAAATTGAGCTTTTCTCCTGTAAAGACGAGAGCCTCACCCGGTTGCGCGAGATTCTCGTTCGCAATGGCGATCAAGAAAACTGTCGCCTCGCAGCGTACTACCTCGCTAGGGCTCACGAGCTAAAGAAGGGTTATAAGAAGGCCCTTTTCTACGCGCGCATCGCTCTTGAAAGGTCAACCACTCTCGGTAGACGCGACTGGATCGCCTCAGCTCACAACGCCGTCGGCAATATTCTCATCGCGGAGAGCCATTTTGAGCAGGCTTGTGTGCAATACGAGCAGGCACTGGAAATGATCTCAACCGGGCGAAGCTTGGAGCGAGCACTAATTCTCGACAATCTTGGATATTGCAGAATCGTTGAAGGTCGCTTCTCCGAAGGCTTTCGCTGTTTGTACGAATCTCTCCGCTCGCTTCGAGGCCTCGGAGCGAGGATCTTCGAGCGCGGTCCCAGGCTGAGTCTTTGCTTCGGGCTTCTGGAAGTCGGACGCTACCGCAGCGCGGGTAAGCATGGACTGGCGGCTTTGGAACTAGCAGAGGAAGTTGGCGACAAAGATGTCGTTAAGAACGCCCTTTACCTTCTAGGTGAAGCTGCCAACCTGGCCAGAGATACAGGATCAGCCAGAGAGCACTTCACCGATCTTCAAGAGCGGTTTTTTCCGGCTGACCGTTATCTCCCCGACTTCCTGCTTGCGATCGATGTTCGGAAGCTGATCAACCTGAAAGCATAAGACCATGAAAATCCGAAGACTCTCACAGCTGGTGCTCGTCGTACTCCTTGCTCTCTCGGCTACGATGCCTGTCCATGCCGAGTCTCGCAATATCGCGCTCGGCGCAAACGGCGATCTCTACAGCGTACGAACCGGTACCTACGGAGAGCTTTTTCCCGGCACCGGTTTGGCGCAAGCTGATGCAGTCGTTCTGGCTTTGGATGTCACCCGATCCGGCGCGGGCAGTCAGACTTCCCAACGGCTGTTGGTTCCGGGAACGGGGGGCAACGAAATAGAGAGTTTTCCCTCGCTCTTCTTCGAGCAGTCTTCGAAAAGTATTTTTCTGGTTTGGGAAAGTCGAATCAACCCGCTCCACTCCGTTCTATATCTGACCAGCCTGACAGATGGCGAGTTTGGAGCGGTCGTACAAATTTCAGGCGATCAATATAGCTTCAAAAGTTCGCCGCAAATTGCGGTAAGCCGCGACACCTTTGACCTACTGGATTCAAACGGAATTTCCCAACACCATAACCGAACTATCGTCGAAACAGTTTGGTGGGAGACGACCGGTTCGGAAGAGCGTGCCGTTTATGCGCCAGTCGTATTGATCGACGGAAGTTACCTCGGCTGGAATCCCGTCTTCCATCTGGACGATCTCGCTGCTAGTCAAGGGCCCCGAGTGCTAGAACTGCCTTCCGTCCCTCTTCTGCACTCCCCATCGATCCACCTGGGTGAGGGTGGTGCAGTCATCGCAACCTTTGTCAACACGGAAACCGGCCGACTCAATACGATTGAGATCGATGTATTGCCAGTAGATCTCTCGAATATTGCTGCCAGGGTACGCACCAAAATCCTTGCCTACCCGGAAATCCCTAGCCCCATCACTCTATTGGCCGACCCAGTTCGATCCGCCATCATTGACCTCGGCAGTGCTCTGCATCCGAGCATTCGCACTTTTCTTGCCGACCAGATTAGATCGGCGATCATCGATATCGGCAGCCATTACAACCCGGGGCAAGTCCGTCGGCTAGCCAACGCAATTCGCTCAGCTATCATCGACATCGGCGCGGGCGCCTTCGGCGGCCACGGTCGGCTCCCCCAGTTCGCGTACCACATCACCGAAGTCACAGCGAGCCCCTCGGACGAGCCTTCAGTGGAAGAGCCGGGGCATGCTCTAGCACACCACGTAGCGGCCGACCTACCGATTCCCGATACCGGCGATGCCGTGCCGAGCATCTACACCTCAACCCATGGTGACTCCCTGTTGGTAAGCTGGGAAGAGAACGGCAAGATCCTCTATCGAGAATCGACCGAGGATGGGTGGACGGATGTCTTGAGCATCGCGCTCGGACCGAACATGACGCGCGAGCAGGCAGAGCTGATCCTGGCGCAGCGCGCCCGGAACCGCTAAGCGCAGAATCCCGTCCTTCGGGAAGGTCCGAAAGCCGGCTCGACCGATAAGGTCAAGCCGGCTTTTCTGTTTCAGGATGGCCTAATCGGAAGAGATTTCGATCGGTCCGGCCACGGCTCGGGCGGGCACGATCCGTCCGCCGGCGAGTTCCATCTCGGCGGCGATCTGGGTCTTAGCCTCGATTGGAACGAGCAGAGCGACACACCCTCCCGCTCCCGCGCCACAGGCTTTGCCGCCCCACCCGCCGAGGCTCTCCGAACGAGCGAGCAGCTCTTCGATCTTCGGCGTCGAGATTCCGTCCGCCAAACGGCTCCGCGCCTGCCATTCGGCTCGTAACAAGCGCCCCGCCTCTGCGAAATCGTTCAGCTCAAGCGCTGCGGCCATCGAGATGGCAACTTCCGAGATCTCCCCCAGGGCCGAGCGGACCGGGATATCCCGTTCGAGACAACGGCGCACCACCTGCCAGTTCTGGCCCGCCGAGAAATGGCTCGCGCCGGTGTCGATCAAAAGCAGGTGATCGGAGAGCGCAGGAAGATCCACCCGCAGCGGACGTACCTCTTCCCCACCGGGGCGATGAAGAATTTCGAGCGCCCCCCCGAGCAGAGCCGGGTAATGGTCTTGAATGCCCGTGGGCAACCCCATCAAGCGGGCTTCGAGATCCCGCGCGAGGTGAGCACGGTTTGCCGGGGACGAACGCGGAAGTTCGAAGACCTCCTCGGCGAGAGTCAGAAACGCGACGCCAATCGCCGAGCTTCCGCCCAAACCGCCGCCGCGCGGCGAATCGCTCGCGAGGTCCAGCTCAAAGGGGGGCAGAGTGAGCGCTTCGGCAAAGGTGCCGATCAGCGCCGAATCTTCCCGCGCGGCAAGAGCGGCCGGCGTGGAAGCCACGATTTCCGTTCCAGCTTGCCGAACCCGGTACTGATCGTCGGGGCTGGCGACCAGCCGCAGCCGAACCGCGACGTCAATCGCGACATTTACCGTCCGCGCGCCGGGAAACGACAGTCCGAGCGGCCAGATGTCCAGCGTTCCGCCCGCCAGATCGATGCGGCACCAGGCGCGGCAATGCACGGAGGTCAGCGTGCCAAAGTTGAGGAAGAGCCGCCGGCCGGTAGACGTCGACCGGCGATCTGGGGCGCCCCGAGGTTGGCGCCCGGCAAGCCGATCGACCGCCCGAGAGGATCGACCGTGCCGGAAGCCCAGGCGCGACGTACCTCGTTGCGCCAGCTGCGGAACGAGGCGAGCTGGCGCGAGGGAAGATCCTGATCGCGGACGGTCGTAAGCGAGAGCGGATCGATCCAGCGTCCGTGGTGCTGGACTCGATAGTCCAGGTGCGGCCCGGACGCCAAGCCGGTCATTCCGGTGTAAGCGATCACCTCGCCCTGGCGAATCCGGGCGCCGGAGCGGATTCCCGACCGAAAACGGGAGAGATGCAAATAGGCGGTGATGTAGTCGCCCGCATGGCGAACCTTAACCACGTTGCCACCCCCACGTTCCCAGCCGGCCGAGACGATGACTCCGCCCGCCGTCGCCTGGACCGGTGTTCCGACCGGCGCGCCGTAGTCCACGCCGTAGTGCGGCCGGAAGATTTTGAGCACCGGATGGAAGCGGCGCTGGGTAAAGCGTGAAGTGATGTGCGAGTAGCGCAGCGGCGAGCGCAGGAACATCTTACGCAGCGGCTGCCCCTCGCCGTCATAAAAGGTGCCGTCTGAGCCGAACCGAATCGCCTCCTTCCGGCCGCCGCCGCCCGTATATGAGACCGCGACGACGCTTTGAACACCAGACGGCTTGCCGTCCAGGAGAGTCTCTTCGTAGAGCGCCTCGAACCGATCGCCGCGATGAAGGTCGCGCGAGAAATCGACGTCCCATTGGAGGATATCGGCGATTCGATAGGCCAGCGACGCGGGGCCGCCCGCGGCCTGGACGGATGAATCGAACGCTCCACGGATTTCGCCGCGAACCACGCGCAGCCGGGTCGTCCGTTCGAACTGCCGCCAGCGGCTCTGCCAACCGTCGGAACTCTTGGACATCTCCAACCGCCCGACGCCGGAGAGGGTGAGATCGAGGCCCGCCAGCGTCGCCCGCGGCCCAAAATAGGCGGAGAAGCGCTCGCCCGCCCGCAAGCGACGCGGGTCGAGATGACGCGAGAAGGCGGCCACGGCCTGTTCGGCCTCCGCCCCTTCGAGCCCCAATCGGCCAAAAAGGGATGGCACCGTCTCGCCGCGGTTCAGAGTGTAGTCGACCGGCACGCGGGCTCGATCGAGCCACTTCGAGGTCGCGGTAGGGGTGACCAATCGCGGCGCGAACTCTTCGCGATAGGCCGGAACACTGGTCACAGGAAACGGCGAGCGATTGTATGCTTCGAGGCGCTCGGTCGAGACGCTGAGCACCCAACCGACGACGGCCAGGCCGACAGGCACCGCCAAGCGCAATACGGAAAGGGCGTGGTGCCTATGGAAAGCCATTCGGCCGGGGAACCTCCTCGCGTTGTTGTAGGACGGCCGAGGCTAGCACCCCGTGCCGGCGGGGAGTGTACCAGGCGGTCCGGGCGAGCCGCAACCGCAGATTCACTTGGAGGTGTTTCGTGCCGAATGGAGGCTCGACGGACCAAGAACGATCGAGAGGGAATCTTAACGGACCAGCTCGGCGATGACCCCATCGGGATCTTCGGGCAGTTTGCCCCGGTAGGCCACCTGGCCGTCCTTCAACACCAAGAGCCCGGGTAGGGTGGCGATCGAATACTTCCGCGAGAAGGCTCCGTCGCCATCGAGATAGACCGGGGCGCGCAGTCCCTTGCCGGCGAGGAACCCCGTGACCGCCGCCCGCTCCTCTTGGAACGTGACGGTGACCACGCGGGCCTTGCCCGCCCAGTGATCCGAGATCTGATTGACCCGCTCCACGATGTCGCGCGACTTGGGCGACCAGGAAGCCCAGACGACCACGATGATGGCTCCTTGGCCAACTTCCGCGTCGGACAGGCTACCGCCATCGAGACCCGCGAGCCGCCAGCTTTGGGCCTGAACCATGGCGGGGAATGCGGAGAGCAGCAGGGTGCAAAGGACGAACATTGCGCAGAGACGCAAGGATGAACGCATGGCGTGAGCCCTCCTAATGGGGGCGAGCCGCAGGGCGGCGGTGAGGCATGCTGGTAAGGATCTTCAGCCGCAGATGCTCCGGCGCGCAGCAGCGCGTACAGCGCTCTCGCACCAGAACCAGAATCCTCCGAGCCTTCCCCACTCGATTGGCACACTGAGGACAATCCTCGACGTGCGCCCGGAACGTAGCCAGGAGATCTTCCTCCAGCTCGTTATCGAAGAACAAGTAGATCACCTCGCTGACCCGCTTACAGTCCATCGACTCTGTCTCCCGCTTTCGTTCGATCGATAAGGTAAGTCATGAGATCAGCTCGGTCGTCTTGCAAGTCTACGGGCGAAAACTCGGTAGGCGCTCGGGAAATTCCGCAGTACGCCCCCGAAAGGGGCCTGCTCACTTGGAAGGCGCCGGATTCGGCCGGCTGCGCATCTTCGTCGGCTCGCCGTCGCGCAAATAGCCATGGCCGCGCGCAAATTCGAGCATCGCCGCTTCGAGCAGGCGTCGGCCGCGGTAGAGACGGCTCATCACCGTACCCACCGGCACGTCGAGAATCTCGGCGATCTCCTTATACGAGAAGTTTTCGAGATCGGCCAAGATCACCACCATCCGGTAGTCGGGCGGCAGCTTGTCGAGCGCTCGCTGGACATCCTCGTCGAGCACGTCTTCGAGCAATTCCTCTTCAGGGTTCGGGTTCTGGCGCGCGACTTCCTCGCTCACCTGGCTCTCGAAACTCTCCTCGATGTCGGCAAAGTCCGAGAACGCCGGAGCGAGCTGCTTCTTGCGATAGTTGTTGATGAACGTGTTCTTCATGATCTTGAAGAGCCACGCCTTGAAGTTGGTACCTTCCTCGAACTTGTCGTAGTAGCGGTAGGCCTTCAAGTAGGTTTCTTGAACCAGATCCTCCGCATCCTCCGAATTGCGCGCCATCCGATAGGCGGTGTTGTAGAGCGCATCGACGAACGGCATGGCCGCCGCCTCGAAGTCCCACCCCTTCTGGTGGTCACCGCCCTCTTTTGCCACGGTAGCTCCCCCCGTCATAACGACACCTGCCATGCAAGTCCGGCGCCGCCCGAGTGGGGGCGCCTTCCAGTCCAGCTTATCGCAAGGCGAGCATGCTCTGTTGGACCCACTCGATCAGCGGCCCGGGAACAATACCCAAAGCTAGGGTGATCGCGGCGCAAAGCCCGACCCCCACAAGGAGAGCCCGGGGGGCCGCAAGGAGCGGCGGCTGCGCGATCGGCGGGGAGTCCGGCCGGGAGGAGTCCGACGAGGGCTTGAAATACATGAAAACGACGATCCGAAAGTAGAAGTAGAGCGAGACGGCGCTGGTGAGCACACCGACCACGGCGACCCAGGTCCAGCCGCCCTGGACCGCCGCGGCGAACAGGAATACTTTGCCGAAGAAGCCGCCGGTCGGCGGAATCCCGGTGAGCCCGATCAGGAAGATCAGCATCGAAGCCGCAAGAAACGGCGAACGGCGGCCGAGCCCGGCAAAATCGCCACACCTCTCTGCCGCATACTCGCCCCGGCTCACGAGGGCGACCACCGAGAACGCCCCCACGGTCATGAAGGTGTACGCCGCGGCATAAAACATCGCGGCCCAAAGGCCGGTTTCGGAGGCGGCGAGTACGCCGATCAGCAGATACCCGGCATGGGCGATCGAGCTATAAGCGAGCAGTCGCTTGACGTTGTCTTGGGTCAGCGCTCCGAGGTTGCCCCAAATCATGCTCACCACGGCGACGCCCGCCACCACCGGCTGCCAGTCGAGCCGGACCCCGCCGAAGGCGAAAAGAAGGACCCGGCCGAGCACCGCGAACGATGCGAGCTTGGAGGCGCTGGCAAGAAACGCCGTGATCGGCGTCGGCGCCCCGACGTAGACGTCCGGCACCCAGACGTGGAAGGGCGCGGCGGCGATCTTGAAGAACAGTCCGGCCGCCACCAGCAGACCGCCGAGCGGCGCGATCCGGCTCCCTTGCGCGAGGGCCACCGGCATCGCCCGCGCGAGGCCGGAGAGTTCCAACGTGCCGGTCGCCCCGTAGAGCAGCGAGATGCCGTAGAGCAGGATCGCCGAGGAGAGCGCGCCGAGCACGAAGTATTTGATCGCCGCCTCGTTCGAGCGCCGCTCCCGGTTGAAGATGCCGGCCAGAATGTAGCTCGATAGCGCCATCGTTTCGAGCGCGATCCAGAGAGTCAATAGATCGAGCGCCGCCACCATGGTCATCGCGGCGGCCGTCGCGATTAGCAGAAGCGCGTAGTACTCCGAAGCGCGCGAGGCGATCGGCGCCAGCGACCGCGACGACAGTAGGACCACCAAGCCGACGGCCGCCAGGAGCAAAAACTGCCAGAAGAAAGCATAACCGTCGAGCACCAGGCTGCCGCCGAACAGAGGCTTCGGGCTTGGCCCGCCGACCACCGAGCGAACTTCGAGCAGCACGCCCGCCGCAAAGGCGAGGCTCACCCCGGCAATCCGCGCGGCCTCCCGCTCACGCAAGCCTTTGCCGATCGCCCCGGCGACCAACAGCAGCAGCCCGGCGAAGGCCAGCAGAACGATCGGGCCGATCAACACGACGTCGCGCAGGGCGACGGCCGGGGCAAGAGGCATTCCTCAGCGTCCTCCGTTCGTCGGAAAGGCCTCCGGAACGACCGCCGGAACGGTGACCCGCTCGACCAGATAGGCGATCGGCTTTTCCAAAACCCGGAAGAACGGCTTCGGGTAGAGGCCGATCCAGAAGCAGAGCGCGACGATCGGCAGCAGGTAGACCAGCTCGCGGCGCGACAGATCCGGCAGAAGGCGGTTCTCCTCATGCCGTACGGGCCCGAAGAAGACGCGTTGGAACATCCAGAGCATGTAGGCCGCGCCGAGCACGATGCCGAGCGTCGCCGCGATCGCCCAGATCCAGCTCTTGGCGAACGCGCCGATCAGGATCGTGAATTCGCCGACGAAGCCATTCAGCCCCGGCACACCGATCGAGGCGAGGGTGATGATCAAAAAGATCGTCGCGTAGCGCGGCATGACGGCGGAAAGCCCGCCGAAATCGGCGATCGAGCGCGTATGCCGGCGCTCGTAGAGCACCCCCACGAGCAGGAACAGCGCCCCGGTCGAAAGGCCATGGTTGATCATCTGGAGTACGCCGCCCGAAAGCCCCGGACCGTTCAAGGCAAAAATACCGAGCGTCACGAACCCTAAGTGCGACACCGACGAGTAGGCGACCAGCTTCTTCATGTCGCGCTGCGCCATCGCGCAGAGCGCCCCATAGAGGATGGCGACGATCGACAGTCCGATCATCCAGGGGACCATCCGGCGCGTCGCCTCAGGAAGGATCGGCAGCGAGAAGCGGACGAAGCCGTAGGTGCCCATCTTGAGCAGAACGCCGGCGAGGAGCACCGACCCGGCAGTCGGCGCCTCCACGTGGGCATCCGGCAGCCAGGTATGGAAGGGGAACATCGGCACCTTGATCGCGAAGCCGACGAACAGGGCGAGGAAGATCCAGATTTGCAGATCCGCCGGCATCGACGGCCCGACGCGATGGAACTGCTCGATCGAAAACGACAGCGGGTTGCCCGAGCCCTCCCAGCCGAACAGTCCCTGGCCGTTCCAGAAGTAGAGCGCGAGCAGACCCAGCAGCATCAGCACCGATCCGACCAGCGTGTAGAGGAAGAACTTGATCGAAGCGTAGAGCCGCCGCGGCCCGCCCCAGATGCCGATCAGGAAATACATCGGCACCAGCATCACTTCCCAGAAGACATAGAACAGGAAGAAGTCCAACGCGCAGAAAACCCCCAGCATGCCGGTTTGAAGCAATAGCAAGACGGTGTAGTACTCCTTTTCCCGCTCTCGGGTGGCGCTCCAGGAGGCGAGGAAGGCGAGAGCGCCGAGCAACGTCGTGAGCAGCACGAGCAGGAGAGAGATGCCGTCGATTCCCAGTTCGTAGCGGACACCGATCGAGGGAATCCACTCGGCCCCTTCCTTGAACTGAAACAGTGGGCCTTCCGGATCGAACGCAAACCAGAGCGGCAGCGACAAGAGGAAATCGACCACGGCCACGCCGAACGCGAAGCGCCGGATGGTCGCCGGATCGCGCAGGGCGAAGATCACGATCAGCGCTCCCGCCATCGGCAAGAAACAGATCAGCGAAAGGATCGGGGTTCCGGTTATCCAATCGAACATGGCTTTCCCTCGAAACGAACCGATCCCTACCGCCAGACGGCGTAGAGGCAGACCAGGAAGAACGCGCTGAGCGCAAGCGCGAAGGCGTAGTTGGAGACGGCGCCCGTCTGGAGGCGACGGAGGCGACGCGAGGTCCGATCGAGCAGCCAGCCGGAGAGGTTTACCATCCCATCGACCACGTGACGATCGAACAGGCCGGAAAGCCACGAGCCGGCGACCGTGGCGCGCGCCGTCCCTTCGACCAGGCCGCGATAGATCGCGCCGCCGTCAAACCGCGCCGCAAGCCGCGCCAGACCCCACGTGCCGCGCACGATCGTCGCGTCGTAGATCTCGTCCACCCAGGCCTTGTGGACCAGCAGCGCATGGAATCGCGGGAAGCGGGCGACGAACAGCGCCCCGCGTTCCAATCCCCGCCGGTAGACCGAGAGGGCGAACAGGATCGCGGCGACCGCGACGACCAGGGCGAGCGCCATCCCGCCGATCTCGGCCGCATGCCGGCCCGCGACGAGGTCGGCGTGCGGTCCACGCACCACCGGCTCCAGAAACCTTCCGAGGCGATCCTCCCCGCCGAGCGCCGCCGGAATCCCGACCCAACCGGCGCCGACCGCCCCGGCCGCGAGCACGAGAAGGGGCAGCGCCATTGTCCACGGTGCCGGATGCGCGTGATCCAAAGCGTGCGGGTCGCCGCGATAGGTGCCCAAGAACGCGAGACCAAAAGCACGGAACATGTAAAACGCCGTCAGTCCCGCGGTCGCCAGGGCGACGCCGAAGAGAACCCAGTGGCCCGAGGCACCACTCGCTGCTGCGGCGGAAAGGATCTCGTCCTTGCTCCAGAATCCGGCGAACGGGAAGATCCCGGCGATCGCGAGCGCGCCGATGCCGAAGGTTCTCGCGGAGAGCGGCATCCGGCGCCACAGACCGCCCATCCGCCGCAAATCCTGCTCGCCGCCGAGCGCGTGGATCACCGCGCCCGCCGCGAGAAAGAGGAGTGCCTTGAAGAACGCATGGGTCGCAAGATGGAAAATCGCCGCCGAATAGGCACCGAGGCCCGCGGCGAGGAACATGAAGCCGAGCTGCGAGATGGTCGAATAGGCGAGCACTTTTTTAAGATCCGTTTGGACCAGAGCGAACCCCGCGGCCAGCAGAGCCGTCGCCGCCCCCACCCAGGCGACCAGCGCCGAGATCCCCGGAGCGAGCTGGAAGATCGCATTCGACCTCACGACCAGATAGACCCCGGCGGTCACCATCGTCGCGGCGTGAATCAGCGCCGAAACGGGAGTCGGCCCGGCCATCGCGTCGGGCAGCCAGACGTAGAGGGGAATCTGCGCGCTTTTCCCCGTCGCCCCCAAGAAGAAACAGAGCGCCACGAAAGCGGCAAACGTTAGCCCGAGGGCATACGGCGCGCGAAGCGCCTCGGTCGAAGCGGCGATGCGGGAAGAAAGCTCGGCGAACTGAAGCGTGCCAAATCGGCTCATCAACGCGAACAGGCCGGCGAGCAGGGCGAAATCGCCGATCCGGTTGACGATGAACGCCTTCCTCCCCGCGTCGGCCGCGCTCTCTCGATCGAAATAGAAACCGATCAGCAGGTACGAGCAGAGCCCCACCCCTTCCCAACCGAGGAACATCGGGGCGTAGCCGTCGCCCAGGATGAGCACGAGCATCGCGACCAGAAACAGATTGAGATACGTAAAGTAGCGGCGAAATCCCGGCTCCCCCGCCATATAACCCACCGAGTAGAGGTGGATCCAAAAGCCGACGAACGTGACGACGAACAGCATCACCACCGACAGCGGATCGAGCAGCAGACCGAAGCCGATCGACAGATCGACCGGTCCGCCCGCGGTCGGCAGCACGCCGGGCGCCATCCACTGCCAAAGGGGGACCGAGAACGGCGTCGGCGAGGCGACGCGCAGGTAGTCGGCGATCACGCCGAGCGCCAGCAGCGCCGCGGCTCCCGAGCTGCCGCAGGCGATCCATGAGGTGAGCCGATCGGAACCTCGATCCGGCGCCCGCCGGAATGAGAGAAGTCCATTCGCCAACGCCCCCAGGAGCGGCAACAGCGGCACGAGCCAGAGGAGAGAGAGCATCGCCCTAGCCTTCCAGCTCATTCGCGGCGTCGACCCGGGTGGTCTGACGCAAGCGGAACATGGCGAGCAGGATACCGAGACCCACGGCCGCCTCGCCCGCCGCAACGGTGATCGTAAAGACCGTGAACACCTGGCCGGTCAGATCGCCGCGTTGATAGGAAAACGCCACCAGGTTCAAGTTCACGGCGTTCAACATCAGCTCGATCGACATCAGAATCGTAATCAGGTTGCGCCGATTGATCACGCCGAACAGTCCGAGCCCGAACAGCAGTAGGCTCAACCCCAGGTAGTGCTCCGTCCCCACGTTCCAAAGGCTCTCGATCGTGCCGGGATTCATTCGCGCCTCCCGAGCACCACGGCGCCGACCATCGCGACCAGCAAGAAAAGCGACGCGATCTCAAACGGCAACAGGTAGTTCCGAAACAGCTCCCCGGCCAGCGCTTGCGGATTTCCGACCACCTCGCCGCCGAGAGTGCGCAGCCGGTCGGCCGAGCCATCCGCGGCCCTCCCCCAGCTAGCGCGGGCGATCAGACCGACGACGCCGGAAAACAGCAGCGACAAAAGCAACGCCCACGGCGTCTGGCGCCAGACCCTTTCCGAGTCGTCCAGCCGCTTCAGGTTCACCAGCATGATGACGAACAAAAACAGCACCATGATCCCGCCGCCATAGACGAAGATCTGGACGATGCCGACGAAGCCGGCATGGCGCAGCAGGAAGAGCGCCGCCACGGAAAGAAACGTCACGAGCAGCGACAGCGCGCCGTTCATCGGGCTCCGGAGCGTCACCACGCCCACGGCTCCCGCGAGGGCCAATCCCGCGAAGAGATAGAACAGAAGGTCGGCGCCATGCGCGGCAAGGAAGCTCAATCGGCGACCTCCTCGTCGGTATAGGCCGGGCGGCCCCGCCATCCTTCGAGCTGCTCTTTGTCGGTATAGAGATTCTGCCAGCGATCGTAGGTCGCCAGCTCATACGTCTTGGTGGTAAGCCAGATCGATTTTGGCTCGGTCGGGCAACCCACCTCGCACAGACCGCAGAACATACAGCGCTGCAGGTCGATGTCGAATCGATCGAGTTTCTTTTCCTTCTTCCCCGTCGTCTCGTTCAACACCAGGTGCCAATCGATGTAAATGATGTCGATCGGGCAATCGATCGCGCAGAGGTTGCACTTGATGCACCGCTCCTCATCGAGCCGGAACATGCCGCGGAACCGGTGCGCGGGGGCCAGGCGCTCTTCCGGATACTGCACCGTCTCCTTCTTACGGAACAGCGCGCGCCCGGTGATGCGAAGCCCCGCGAACAGGTCGAGCAACAGGATCCGGTCGAGGAAACGCTTCCAGGCGCTCACCCGTCTCACCTCGCGAGCCAGAGCTTGACGACCGCGGTGAGAAAGATGTTCGCGAGCGCGAGCGGCAGCAGCCATTTCCAACCGAGCGCCATCAGCTGATCGAAGCGATAGCGCGGAAACGTACCGCGAAACCAGATATAGACGAACAGAAAGACGAATACTTTGAGTGCGAACCAGATCGCCCCCGGCACCACGTCGAGCGGGGAAAGCCACGCAACGCTCGGAAACGGCCGCAACCAGCCGCCCAGGAAAAGCGTCGTCGCGACGGCCGAGACCGCGATCATGTTGGCGTACTCGCCCAAGAAGAACAGCGCGAAGCGCATGCCGCTGTATTCGGTATGAAACCCCGCCACCAGCTCGGACTCCGCCTCGGGCAGATCGAACGGGTTGCGGTTCGTCTCGGCCACTCCCGCCACCATGTAGATGAAGAACGAGACGATCTGCGGAAAGACATACCAGACCTTCGCGTCGCGCTGCGCCTCGACGATCCCCACCATCGACATCGTCCCGGCGAGCATCAGTGGTCCAACGAGCGCCAAGCCCTGCGGCACCTCATACGAGATCATCTGCGCCGCGGCGCGCAGGCCGCCCATCAACGAAAACTTGTTGTTCGAAGCCCAGCCGCCGAGAATCAAACCGTAGACGCCGATCGTCGCGACCGCGATGACGAACAGAACCCCGGTATCGATGTCGGTGATGAAGCCGGAAAACCCGCCGGGGGTGGTGGCCGGCGGGCCGATCGGCACGACCGAAAAGATCACCAACGCGGGCGCCACCACCAGGCACGGGGCAAGCACGAACGCCCAGCGCACCGCGCGGCTCGGTACGGTGTCCTCTTTGACCAGCAGCTTCATCACGTCGGCGATCGGCTGAAGCAAGCCCCACGGCCCTACTCGATTCGGACCGACGCGCACCTGAAGAAACCCGAGAATCTTCCGCTCGGCGAGCACCAGATAGGTAATCACCGGCAAGATCGCCAGGAACACCAGGCCGAGAATTTTCAACGCGGGCGAGAAGGCAAAATAAAACAGCGTGTCCCCCGCCGCCGCGCGTAGCGTTTCGAGGCCGAACGGCAGGACGATCGCGAGGGGGATCACCGATCTACCTCGCCGAGCACGATGTCGGTCGATCCGATCAGCGCCACCAGGTCGGCGACCATGTGACCTTTCGCAAGCTCAGGCAGCGCCTGCAGGTTCATGAACGAAGGCGGCCGGACGTGGCAGCGGTAGGGGTTTGGGCTTCCGTCGCCGACGATGAGGAAACCGATCTCCCCTTTCGGCCCTTCGATCGCGTGGTAAACCTCGCCCTTCGGGGCTTTGAGCACGCGGGGGCGCTTGGCCATGATCGGCCCGCCTTCGGTTGACGCCAGCAGGTCGAGGCACTGGAGCACGATCTTCGTCGACTCGCGCATCTCGGCGATCCGCACGAGATAGCGATCGTAGGTGTCGCCGTTGCCGGTCACCGGAACCGAAAACTCGACCTCGCCATAGGCCTCGTAGGGGCGCGCCTTGCGCAGGTCGAAATCGATGCCGCTCGCCCGCAGCATCGGCCCGGTGACGCCCAAGTCGAGCGCCGCTTCGGGCGAAAGAACCCCCACCCCCACGGTCCGCCGTTTCCAGATCCGGTTTTCGGTCAGCAGACCCTCGTACTCGTCGATCTTGGCCGGAAAGTCGTCGCAGAAGCGGCGGCAGGAGTCCGCCCAACCCGCGGGAAGGTCGAACGGCAAGCCGCCGGGGCGCATGCAATTGAGGGTCAGCCGCGCGCCGCAATATTGCTCGAACAGGTCGAGGATCCGCTCCCGCTCGCGGAAGCAATAGAAGAACGGCGTCATCGCCCCAATGTCGATCGCATGGGTCGCGAGCCAGACCAGGTGCGAGGAGATCCGCTGCAACTCGGCGAGGATCGTCCGGATGTAGCGCGCCCGCGGCGGCACGGCGAGCCCCACCAGTTTCTCGACCGCCCCCACGTAGGCGAGGTTGTTGGTCGCCGCCGCGACATAATCCATCCGGTCGGTGTGGGGCACGTTCTGGAAGAACGGGTGCAGCTCGAACAGTTTCTCGGTGCCGCGATGAAGGTAGCCGATGATCGGATAACAGCCGACGATCCGCTCTCCTTCGATCTTCAAGTTCAAACGCAGCACACCGTGGGTCGCCGGATGCTGCGGCCCGAACGACAGTTCCATCTCTTCGCCGGCAAACAGCGGATCGGACGCGGCGCTCGCGCCGGAATCCGAGACCTCGTTCGGCGCGCTCATTCGCCCGCGTTCTCTTTCGGGTCTAGCGCGGCGGGCGATTTTTCCGGCTCAAGCGTGTGCTCCGAGGCGGATGCGGACTCGACCTCGGGCTCGGGCTCGGCCTTCGCGGGCGCGGGTTGCGGCGCTTTCCAGCCGGTGCCGGTTCCCGCGATCGGCCCCATCGTCTCGCCGTAATGCTCCGGATAGATTGCGGCTCCCGTATCGATCCCTTCGACCGGAAACTCTTTGCGCAGCGGATGGCCGTTGAAACCCTCCCAGAGCAAAATGCGGGTCATGTCGGGATGGCCTTCGAAGCGCACGCCGTACATGTCGAACGTTTCGCGCTCCGGCCAGTTGGCGCCGCGATAGACACCGGTCAAGGTGGGCACCGGAGTCCCCTCGTCGGTCTGAACTTTGAGCCGCACGACCCGGTAGGGTTGAGCCGGCGGCAGGCTCGCGAGATGGACCACCACGTCGAACCGTGGCTCGCGATCAGGGTAGTCGGCGCCGCACAGATCGACGATCAGGGAGAAGCCGTGCGCGGTTTTCAGCTCCCGCGCCACGTCCGCCAGCCGCTCGCGGAGGACGTCGAGGACCAGGTCGCCCGCGAAGCTCCTGGCGGCGAGGATCGCTTCCGGCAGAGCGGTCCGGAGGGCGATGGCGAGCGGGTCATCGTCCGCATCGACCCAAGCCGGGGCGCTCGGATCGCGCTCCCACGCCGGCTTCTCTACGATCGGCGCGACAGGGGCCGGATGGTTCGCTTCGTTCTCCGCGGTCACCGGGGGGCCTCCCCGGCTCGCGGCTCTGGGCGTTCGATCTTCCCTCCGGCGATCGTCATTCGGTCGATCTTCCGCTGCAGGTGCAGAAGCCCCCAGAGCAGCGCCTCGGGCCGCGGCGGGCAACCGGGCACGTAGACATCGACGGGGATCACCCGATCGACCCCTTGCGTCACCGCATAGGTCCGGTAGGGGCCACCGCAGGTGGCGCAGGCTCCCATCGCAATCGACCATTTCGGCTCGGGCATCTGGTCCCACAGACGACGGACGATCGGCGCCATTTTCTCGGTGACGGTGCCGGCGACGATCATCAGGTCGCTCTGGCGCGGTGTCGCGCGGAAGACTTCGGCGCCGAACCGCGACATGTCGTGGCGCGGGTCGAGCACGGCCATCATCTCGATCGCGCAGCAGGCGAGGCCGAACTGCATCGGCCAGATCGCCGATCGGCGCGCCCAGCTGAAGATCTTGTCGTACGTGGTGGTGAGGACGTTCGACTCGATGCCGCCACCCGCCGTCCCCGTTTCGGCCGTCTCGTCGAGAACCTTCAAGCCCATTCGAGCGCCCCCCGGTTCCAGACGTAGACGTAACCGCCGATCAAAATCGCCAGGAAGACCATCATTTCGATGAACCCGAACAGCGCGAGTCGGTCGAACAGCACGGCCCAAGGGAGCAGGAAGACGGTCTCGACGTCGAAGACCACGAAGAGGACGGCAATCAGGTAGTAGCGCACCGAAAACCGATGATCGAGCGCGAAGCTAGCCACCTCGTTGCCGCATTCGTACGGATCGAGGTTCGTCCGCCCGAACCCCCGATGCCGCAGCAACCGGGCCACGAGCAGCGTGGACGCCAAAAACAGCGCGGCAATCACCACGAAAACGAGAATCGGGAGGTAGTTCGCCATGAATCTCCTAGAGCCCTACAACGTCTCTGGAGGCTGACACTCCGGACACCGTGCTCTGTACGCTCAGCGGATTGTGTCCCGCGCCTGGGGGGGTGTCAACGGGCGGGCGGCGACGGGGCGGCGACCTACTCGGGCGGGTGGGGATCGGGGGCGGCATTCCTATGGCATACTTTGCTCCGATTCGATGAGCCGGTCGACGACGAAAGAGGGTGGCCCTTGAAAACAGCGATGGAACGAGTCACTAGCGGGAACGACCGCAAGGCCACAGATCACCGAATCGAGACGTTTCCAGCAAGAGCGAAGATTTCTGCGCCCGAGGAAAAGCTCGGCCTCCTGGCGAAACTCCAGAGGATCAGGATCGATGGGCCAGAAGATTTCGCTGCCAACCTCGAACAATACCTGAGCGGAGAACGCCATATTGAGCGAGACAAGGCTGTTCGTTGACACTTCCTTCGTTATCGCCCTCATCAATCACCGCGACCGTTTTCATGAACTGGCTTCTCAACTCGCCAACAAGTACGTGGGCCGCCGACTCCTAACCACAGACGCCGTCCTGCTGGAGATTGGGAATGCCTTGGCGCGCGGCTTCAAGGCCGAAGCCGTTGAGGTGATCGAGCAATTCCTCACTTCTGCTGATGTCGAGGTAGTTCGACTCGATACCAAGGCGTTCAATTCCGCTTTCGAACTCTATCGATCACGTCGCGACAAGAGCTGGAGGCTAGTCGACTGCCACTCTTTTGTCGTCATGCGCCAGTCCAAGGTCAAAGACTCGCTCGACTTCGATGATCATTTCGGACAGGCAGGGTTTCAGAGTTTGCGCTCGAAAGTTTGAGGCCTGGAGGATGTTCGAATTGGGAAACCGAGTTGGGATCTTCGCGACGGTCCTTCCAGCAACGGGTTCCGCCCCGCCGGTTCGGATCGTGCAATATCCTCTTCGGGTTGAAACTCCCCGCCGTTTCGGCCGGTGGGCTTCGCGAACTGGGAGACGACACCATGAAGAAGACAAACCTCGCAACACCCGCTCTCGCCGTTCTCTGCCTGCTCGGGGCGGGTGCGTGCAACAACCCTGAGGTGAAGCAGCAGACCCAACAGGCGGGAGAGGCGATCAAGGCCGCGGGCAAAGAGACGGGCGAGGCGGTCAAGGCCGCCGGGCAGGTGGCGGTCGAGCAAACGAAAGAGGCGGCGGAAGAAGCCGGCGCGGCGCTCCGCGAGGCGGGCAAGGAAGCCGGCCAGGATCTCGCCGCCGCGGCCGAGCGGGCGGGAGATCAAGCGAAGCGAAAGCTGACGGATGCGGGGGTAACCGCGTCGATCAAGGCAAAAATGATCGCCAACCCGGATGTCAAAGGCGTAACGATCGAGGTCACTACCGTCGAGGGGCGGGTCACCCTCGCTGGAACTGCCAAAACTTCCTACCAGAAGGACGAAGCGGAAAAAGTGGCGCGGCAGACTGAGGGCGTGGTCTCGGTGGATAACCGGATCGTCGTAGCGGGCAGGTAGGCGTACACCCCGAACGAGCGTCCGAAGGCCGGAGGATTTCCTGCGATCCTTCCGGCTTTCCGGACGGCTGACCGGCGGGTAGTCCTGGTCTCGATGCACTGTTCGTCCCCGTAGAATCTACCTTCAGCCCTGGGCCTCTAGACACCGGCTTCAATGTTCCCGTAAAAGCTTCGTCGAAAATGAAGATTCGATCGCCTACGTCGCCCGGCGCCGCGAGCCCCGGTAGAGGGAATGCCTTGGCATTCCTTGGGTATCTCGGCCTTGCGCTGATTTACCTTCGACCGATTTGGCGCCTGTTCCGCACCCATATTGCTCCCGATGGCGGGGATCCTCTGTTCAACCTGGTGGTTCTACGTTGGGGAATTCGTCATTTCCAGAACGGCTTCGGGGGATTTTGGGATCTGCCGTATTTCTTCCCCACCCTCAGGGTGACGACATTCTCCGACCATCTGCTCGGGCCGGCGTTTGCCGGCTGGCTGCTTGGGGGGTTGGGGCTTGGACCGATCGCGGCCTACAACCTGCTGTTTTTGATCTCGTACGTCGGTACCGCCTTCAGCCTCTATTGGGTCCTGAAGAAAAGCGGCTTGAGCCCTGTGGGCGCCTGGATCGGCGGACTGGCTTTCGCGTTCTCCTCGTTCCGTTGGTTTCAAGGCAGCCACCTTCAGATCCTTTTGGCGCTCTGGATTCCGCCACTTCTCTGGACGTTCGACCGCCTGCTCGAGCGGCCAACCGGCCGGCGCGCCGCCGCCTTCCTCACCTTCTACGCCCTCCATCTGAGCGGCGGCCTGTACCTCGCGTACATGGCCCATCTACCTCTCGCAATCCTGGCGGGCAACCGTCTCCTGTTCCGCGATCGGCCCCACTGGAACCGGGCCGACGTGATCCGTCTCGGTTGCGTTCTCGCCGTCTGCGCGGGGATCGCGGCGGTCTTCTTCCTCCCCTACGGGCAACCCGGCGGGCACGCACCGATGCACAGGAAGGAAGATGAGATCGCGCAGTACGTCGCGACTCTCGCCAGCTACCTCACCCCGTCGTCCCAACATTCGCTATACGGCAGCGAGGCCACCGGACGCTGGGAAAGGCCGGAAAACGCGCTCTTTCCAGGGCTCGGAGTGTGTCTGCTCGCCCTCTGGGGAGCGCGAGAAGGCTTGAGGCGTCATCGCACTCTCCCATCCCAGCCGCTGGAAAAGCGGCGCCGTGTCACACTCGCCCTGCTGGCAGCCGTGGGAGTTCTGACGTTCCTCGCCGCGGACGCGAGAACCTGGAGCGGGTGGCCCGGCGTGCCGTGGGGCAGGCGCGGCCTGCCGAGCTATGCTGAGCTGGGCTTTCTTCTGCTGGTTTCGGCGGGGGCCGCTCTTCTGCTGCGCCGCCGATGGAGGAGAAAGGGCACCGCCTCCGGCGGGGTCCGGTGGGCCGAGCTTCCGCCTTGGCCACGGGGTCTTCTGGCGGCTGGCGCGGCGGCGTTCCTGTTTACTTTTCCCCAGGTCTACCTGCCGTTGGCGCGGTACGTTCCCGGTCTAACGCAGATGCGGGTGCCTGCCCGGTTCTATGCCTTTGCCGCCGTGGCACTCGCCTTCCTGGCCGCCTATGGCTTTGACCGGTTGCGCGAGCGGTTCGGATCGAAGCTCGCGCGCCGCGGATTCGCGGCCGCGACGATCCTCTTGCTCGCGATCGAACAGGCACCCAGGCGTCTGGACTGGAATGAAATCGAGCCCGCGCTCGGCGCCGGAGCGGTCGACCGCTGGCTGGCAAAGTCCGCAGCGGTGCAGGCGGTGCTCGAAGTCCCCTTGGGTCGGGTGCAGGACGACATTCCAACGATGTACCGTGCGAGTCACTACGACAAACCGATCGTGAACGGATACAGCGGTTACATTCCGGCCGACAACCTAGACTTTCGTCGAAGGTGCTGTTTTCCCGTGCCGGAAGACGGCGACCTCGCCTGGCTGCGCGGCCGAGGGGTCACACACGTCGTCGCCCGCCTGAACGGCCTGCGCCCCTGGCAACGGCGAGAAATCAAGCGCTGGCCCCGCCGAGCTCCGGTGCGCCGGGTCTACGCGGACGACGAAGCGCAGGTATTCGAGATCCTCGCCGATCCCCGGCCGTTGGCCGAACCCGATCCCTTCTGGGCATTCCGCGGCGGGCCGGGCTGAGGGACGCGCCAAGCTGCCAAAACTGCCTATCCGAAGGACGGAGCGGAAAAACTGGCGCGCCCGGCCGGAGGCGTAGTCCGGCGGCAAACCGGATCGCCTTCGGCCCGCCCATGCTCCAGCGGATTTTCTCCGGCCTCGGTCCGCCTCTTGCATGACTTGGAGGCAGGGTCGTGCCTTACCGGTTGAACGGCCCTATCTGATGACGTCCAACTACGAGGAGGAACCCCATGATACGAACGAACCTTTGGCTGCCCGCGCTCGCCGTTTTTGCGGTACTGGGTGCCGGCGCTTGCAACGATCCCCACGCCCACGAACAGGCCGACCAGGCCGGCGATGCGATTAAAGTCGCGGGTGAAGAGACCGCCGAGGCCGCAACGGCCGCCGGCGACGCGGCGATGGAAGACACGAAGGACGCCGCCCAGAATGCCGGCGATGCGATGCACCAGGCCGGCGAGGACATCTCGGACGCTGCTCATGAAGCTGGCCACGACATGGCCGAAGCGGCCGACGAGGCCGGCGCGAAAGCCGAGAAGGCCGGCGACAAAGCGAAGATGAAGATGGACGACGCCGGCATCACCGCGGCGGTCAAGTCTAAGCTGTTGGCCGATCCGGAAGTGAAGGGCCTGGCGATCGACGTCGATACCGTCGGCGGCAAAGTAACCCTTTCCGGCACGGCGAAAACCGCCTACGAGAAGGAAGAGGCCGAGAAGCTCGCCCGCCACACCGACGGCGTGGTTTCGGTCGACAACAAGATCGTCGTCGGCGGCAAGTAAGGATCAACACCATAAGCCGGAGGAGTCCGCGCGATCCTCCGGCGCTCGCATCCCAATCACTGGGCCGGGACCACGCTGGTACGATTCCCCGCCATGAAAGCTCTCGCCCTCCTCGCCGCTCTAGCCCTCGGCTCCACGCCCGCCACGCCGCTCACCGCCCCACCTCCCGGTGTCTCGATCGCTTCGGCGTCTGCGCCCCTTTCGATCGGCGAGACATTCACTCTGCCGTCCAAGATTCTCGATGAGACGCGGCGGATCAACGTCTACCGTCCTGCCGGATACGACGTGGCGAAGGACATGCGCTATCCCGTCCTCTACATGCCGGATGGAGGGATGGGCGAGGATTTCCTCCACGTCGCGGGGCTCTTGCAAGTCGGAATCGGCAACGGCACGATGCGCCCGTTTCTGCTGGTGGGGATCGAAAATACCGAGCGACGCCGCGACATGACCGGCCCGACCGACGACCCAGAGGATAAGAAGATCGCGCCGCACGTGGGTGGCTCGGCGGCCTTCCGCGATTTTCTGGCCAAGGAGTTGATGCCCGAGGTGCGGGCGCGCTACCGGACGACGGCGGAGACCGCGATCATCGGCGAGTCGCTCGCCGGGCTGTTCGTGGTCGAAACGCTTCTTTTGAAGCCCGATCTGTTCGATACCTACATCGCGTTCGATCCGAGCCTCTGGTGGAACCGGGAAGCCCTGGTAAAAGGTGCCCCCGAGCGAATCCAGGGTTTGGGCAAGAAACCGGCGAGGCTCTATCTTGCGACCAGCGACGAGAAAGGAATCGTCGAGCCGGTCGAGCGACTGGTCGCGATCCTAGGGAAGAGTGCGCCCGCGACCGTGACCTGGACCTACGCACCAATGCCGGCCGAGACCCACGGCACGATCTACCACCCCGCGGCTCTCCAAGCGTTCCGGGCGTTGTTTAAGCCCGTGCTGTAAGGGCGGACCTGCCTGTCCGCCCTGGGTGCGCCCCTCACCGCCGCCGGTGTTGGACGAACCGGGCGATCTCGCGCAGCGGTTCCGCCTTTTTTCCCAGGGGTTCCAACGACGCCACGGCGAAGCCGAGCAGCTCGGCTTCGAGCGTCTGCGCGCCGGCCACTCCGAGCCTTTTGACGAAGGTCACCTTGGCGGTGTCCTGGCCGACGTCTTTGCCCGCCTCTTCCGGGGTGGAGAGGACGTCCAGCAGATCGTCCGAGATCTGAAAAGCCAACCCCAAGTTCTTGGCATAGCGGGCGATCAGCTCCAGCTCGCGGCGTTTGGCGTCCGCAGCCATGGCGCCCAGCTCTCCCGCCGCCATGAACAGGGCGCCGGTCTTGTGGCTGTGGATGTATTCGAGCCGTTCGAGATCCAGCTCTTCGGGAGAACTCGCCAAGTCGAGCGCCTGGCCGCCGATCAGGCCGTGGCTGCCGATCGCCGCGGCCAGGTGGTGAATCATGTCTTCGGCCGTGTAGCGTTTGCCCGGTAGCTGGTGGGCCGCCTCCGCCACCAGGGCGTACGCGCGGTTGAGCAGCGCGAGCGCCGCTAGCAGGGCGACCGCCTCGCCGAACTCGCGATGGACCGTCGGCCGGCCGCGGCGGATCGCTGCGTCGTCCATCGCCGGCAGGTCGTCCAGGATCAACGAACAGGCGTGAACCATCTCGATACCGCAAGCGATGTCGAGCACCCGGCTCGAACGGTCGGAGCCGGAGCCGAACAGGTCGGCGACCACGAGGGTGAGGATCGGCCGCAGTCTCTTCCCCGGGCTGGTGAGCGCGTAGCGCATCGCCTGATGCACCGCTTCGGGGCGCTCGACGGCCAACGGGAGCAGCTCGGGCAGGCGGCGCTCCACCCGGCGGCCGAGTTCGAGCAGGCCGGGCGACAGCGCGGGCGCCGGTCCGCGGTCGGGAACGGTCGTCATCTTCGGCGACTCCGGGCGGACCGCCTCTGCGAAGAGAATTTGCCGACGCCGCGACTACCGCGCGACGCCGGCCGGAGGTCGCTTAGAACGAAGCGATCGCCTCGTCTTCGGAGTCGTAGACGTCGAAGACGGTGATCAACTGCGTGATGGTGAGGATGTCCTGCAGCTTCGGCGGCAGGGTCGCGAGCTTCAACTTTGCGCCGCGATTGGTCACCGTGGTGTAGGTGCCCACCAGCTCGCCGACTCCGGTCGAGTCGATCGTCGACACATCCTTCAAGGTAATGACCACTTTCGTGGCTCCGGCGGTGAGCGCGTCCTGCAGCGCACCGCGCAGGGCCGCTTCCCCCGAGCCGAGGGTCAGCTTGCCCTTGAGATCCAGGATCGTAACGCCGTCGCGCTGGCGTACCGTAACGTTCATTCGCTTGTCTCTCCTTGTTCTCCGAGTCCCGCCGGTTCACGATCGGCTCCGGGCATCGGGAGCCGTTTTCTTAAGGTGACCACGGTACCGCCGTCGGGGCGGAGACCGTATTGCACTTCGTCCATAAAACTGCGCATGTAAAAGATGCCTCGGCCGCTCGGCTTGAGCAGGTTCTCCGGCGCCAGCGGGTTTGACACCTCGCCGGGCTCGAAGCCCGCGCCCTCGTCTTCCACCCGAATGACCAGACTCTCGCCTTCGAGCCCGAGGTCCACCTCGACTCGCTTCGTCGGATCCTGGCGGTTGCCGTGCTTGATCGCATTGGCGACCGCCTCGCGAACGGCGATGTCCACCCAGTGGCGGGCGTCCTCGTCGAGACCGAGACGCTCCAACGAATCTTTGAGCACAACCTGCACCAGCTCGATGTTCTCGAACCGGCTGCCGATCCCGAGGTGAAAGCGGTGTTCCAAGGGCATCGTTAGGGCTGGCAGTCTAGCAGAACCCGCTTCCTTCGAGGGCACGATGGGGTGACTCGCCATGGGCCGCTCAGGTCGGCAGGAAGCGGATCGCCGCCGGGATCACCACCAGCAGCTGAATCCCGTCGAACAGGGCGTGGGCGGCGATCGCCGGCCAGAGGTTCTGGCGCCAGCGGACGAGGAACGCGTAGATCAGCGACAGCAGGGTTACGCCGATCAGCATGAACGGCGAGCCGTAGGCGGCGTGGGCGAGCACGAAGCAGATCGTCGAGGCGGCGATTCCCACCCGCGGCTGGAGCAGACCGCGGAAGAACGTCTCTTCGACCAAGCCGGCCGACAAACTGAGGAGGATGCGAATCCCGAACGGCAGGCCGGCGATCCACGGAATCATCGCGGGCGCCTGTTTCGGCAGATAGCGCTCGCCGCCGAGGGACGCGGTGGTGAGGACGATCAGCGACAGCGCCGCCAACACCGCGAACCAGATCGCAAAGCCCGCCACCAACCCGAACCCAATCTCGCCGAGCGGCGACGGCGCGCGAAACCCAAGCTGCGCCGCAAACTGCCGGCCGAGCGTGGGGCGCACGGGAGGGGCGGGCGGCGGAACCTCTTCCATTTCAATCCGCGGCGCGAGGATCTCGCCAAGCGGCTCGAACTGCAACGGCGCTTCCGCCGCCTCGATGGCCCCCGGCCCTTCCGCCGCAGTCGCTTCGATCGGTTCGATCCCTTCGATCGGTTCGATCGGCATCGGCTCGATCACCACCACCGGCCCCGGGCGCGGTCGCACCGCGAAGCCAAGGAGGAACCAAGCCACGGTAACGAACGAGAGCAAAATCTGGAGGGCGAACAGCTGCGGGATGCTCACCCCTTTGAACTCGCCGCCCTCGGGGGCGGGGCTGGAGCCGGAGCCGATCATCGCGAGCGGAGAAAAGATCGCCACCCAAAAGAGCATGGCGAGCAGCAGCAGCGCCGTGACGCGGCGCCAAGGCGTCCGAAATCCGGGCGGCAAGAGCCCCCGCCGAATGCAAGAACGCTCGACGAAGACGGCCGTGCCGATGGCGAGCAGGCCGGAGACGATCTCCAAAACCGGCCGCAGCGTGTCGAGAATCGGAAAGCTGGGATCGGGCATCAGGTCTTACGCTTCTGGCGAAACGCCCGCAGCAAGATCACGCTGCCGTTCAACCGCTGTAGACGGCGGTTCTTCTGTTGGATGGCGGGGATGTCGTCCAACGGCACCACCACCGAGCGAAGGTCGCGCAGCGCCCGCTCGATCTCGAAGCTGAGCACATCGAGATCCGCCCGGGTCAAATTCTTAAACGTCCTCTCGGTGACCAACTGCACCCCCTCCGCAATATCGCGGGCGAGCGACCAGGCACTGCCACCAGGAAAGGCCATAGGTCGGGCATCTTATATGCCCAGGAGGCAAGTTCGCTCGGGAAAGCGACCAAGGTCTCGTCAAAGTCGATCGCCCTGCGATGCTGCCGGTCGCGTGACCGCGCCTCGGGCTCGCCTCTCGATCACGAAGAGTGGGGAAATCGCTTCGCGCGCTCCGAAAAGCCCTTCCGCGACTCTCTGATGTGCGAATTCGACTGCGGGCCGCACAGACCGCGCCCTGTGTACCACTGCACAGCTCGCGTGCTGTGCGGAACTGGAAGATTTTTGTGCGAAACGAGAGCGTTGAATCGCTGCCGTGAGGCTCCGAGTTGGGTTTCTCGACCCGGTCCGCACAAACATGATGCGAACCCGCACAATCTCGACCGGTTGAAGCACGGCACGCGGCCTGTGCTGCGGTTTTCGGGAGCTAAAAAGTCGTTTCCGCACCCATTGCCGCACAAAGTTCCGGCAATCCCGCACAAGCAAGACGCTGTGCAGTGGTGCACAGGACAAAACACGCACAGAATTCTTCCAGTTCCGCACAACACCGACAGGGAGGAGGCGTTCTCGGCGGGAAAAAAGGAGGTTCGCGCGCCATCGCCGCACAGAACGGACTCGGTTTCGCACAGACCGAGCGCGATCCGGACCTTCCGGGAATGAAAAGACCTGAGTCCGCGCGGCGAAACCGCGCTGCGGGATGCGATCTAGGTCTCGCGCCGGTTCGTGTCCTCGTTTGCCCCGGTCTTTGGACTCCGGTCGGCGTACGCCAATCTCCGCCGCGCAGCCCGAGAGACCGAACTCGGCAACCGGATACCGGGGCCAGCCTGTGTCAGACCGCTCTTTTTCCGGCGAGAATCCCCGCACCATGCCAACGCTTCCCGAGCTTCTCGATCGCTTTCCGGAACGTATCCTCTTCGTCGGCCTGGCCGGCAGCCAAGCCTATGGGACAGCGACGCCTGAGAGCGACGTTGACCTACGCGGGTTGTTCGCGCTGCCGGCGCGTGACTACCTTTCGCTATCGGCACCTCCCCCCGTACAGCTAGCCGACGAGCGCTCGAACGTCGCCTATTACAGCCTACGGCGGGCGCTGGAGCTTCTCTCCGTCGCGAATCCAACGCTCCTTGAGCTTCTGTTTCTGCCTGCCGATTGCGTTCTGCGAACCTCTCCCGAAATGGAAAGGTTGGTCGCCGATCGGCAACTGTTCCTGACCCGGCAATGCGCGGACACTCACGTAGGTTATGCCCGGGCGCAGGTCAAGCGGGCTCGCGGCCAGAACAAGTGGATCAACAACCCGAAGCCCGAAGCGCCGCCTCAACGGGAAGACCACTGCTACGTTTTGACGCGAGAGCGCTTCGCTTCGCGAGATGAGCCGCCCGCGCGCCCAGTTCCTCTCGCTGCACTCGGCTGGGATCTCGCCCATTTCCACGCGGCGCGCCTGGAACACTCCCAAGAGGCCTATCGGCTCTATTCCTATGGCGAAGCAGCGCGCGGAGTCTTTCGCGGCGACCTGCTCGTTTGTGAGCCGATCCCGAAAGAAGACGAAGCGGTGCGTTTTTCCGGCCTGCTCCTGTTCAGCCAGCAGGCTTATGACCAAGAGTGCCGCGATCATCGCAACTACTGGCAATGGCGAGCCAACCGCAACGACGCCCGCTGGCGGCAGCAGGAGCGCGGAGAACTCGACTTCGACGCCAAGAACCTGATGCACACCGTCCGCTTGCTGCTCTCCGGTCGCTCAATCCTCGCGACCGGCGCCCCAATTGTTCGATTCGAAGGCGAGAGCCTCGCCCTCTTGCGCCGCATTCGGGCCGGGGAGATGACTTACGACGAGATCCTTGCGGTGGTGGACGATCTGATCGCCGAATGCGAGCGACTCATGTTGACGAGCGACCTGCCGCCGACCGCTGATCTAGGCCAAGTCGAGGCCCTGCTTGTCGACCTTACCCGAAGCTGGGAGGAAAGACAGTGAACGCAGACATTCCCGTGGCTCTCGCAGAGATCGAGCGGAAGTACGGTGTCCGAATCCTCTTTGCTGCCGAATCCGGCAGCCGCGCCTGGGGATTCGCCTCTCCCGACAGCGATTTCGACGTGCGTTTTCTCTATGCGCCGCCGCCCTCTTGGTACTTCTCGGTCTTTCCCCCGCGAAATGTGATCGAGGAGAACCTACCTCGCGATCTCGATGTCGTCGGCTGGGAGCTGAGGAAAGCCCTCCAGCTATTCGCAAAAGGAAATGCTCCGCTCTGCGAGTGGCTCGACTCACCGGTCGTATACGCTGAGGCGCCCGGCTTCGCCGACTAGCTACGACGACTGATCCCGGTAATCTTCCAACCTGCGCCCGCGCTCTTTCACTACCTCGGCCTGGCGAAGAAAACGCTCGAAGGGCACCTGCAGGCGCCCGAAGTGGGAATCAAGAAACTCTTTTACCTCCTCCGGCCGCTCCTCGCCGCCCGCTGGATCGCTAGTCAACGGACGATGCCCCCGACTCGATTCGAATTCCTCGTCGCGGCTCCATTCGTTCGGGCGGAGGAGCGAACCTGGATTGGCGCTCTGCTCGCAAAGAAAGCGGTAGCTGCGGAGGCTGAGCCTCTATTCTTCGACCCAGAACGGCGGGAAGCCTATGCCTGCGAGATCGAACAGCTCGCGGCCCTCGGCCCCACGCTCGTAGGGCCACGAGAGCGGTCGACAGGCGAACTCGATGCGGTGTTGTTGCGGTGGGCTGGAGTCGGTGGGTGAGACAGCCGAGCGACGCTGGAGTCTGGAGTTGTCGCCAGTCTGCGATGCCTCATACAACCGCCCGAGGTTGCTCCTGCCACCCGCAAAGTGAGTCCTGTCGCCGGATCCTTGCCGGGATTATGCAGCAGCTACATAATGTTCCTGCTGCATAATGTTTGGAGCAACGCCTCGCGATGAAACTGCCATTCCTCGACCGCCACGAAGAGGTGGCCCGATTCCAGAAGCTGCTCGGCCAGGCCGAGGGCTCCCTCGGGGTCATCTACGGGCGGCGCAGATGCGGCAAATCGCGGCTGCTGCGCGAGGTCCTGCCGGCCGATCGGGCGGTCTACTACGTGGGCGACGACCGCGAGGGGGGCCTGCAGCGCGCCAGCCTCGCGACCGAGATCGGCCGCCTTCTCCCCGGCTTCGACGCCGTTTCCTATCCGGACTGGGACGCCTTGTTCGCCCGCTGGTGGCGCGAAGCACGCCCCGGGACGGTGCTGGCCCTGGACGAGTTTCCCTCGATGGTGGCGGTCGCCCCCGAGCTGCCGAGCCTGCTGCAAAAGCACCTCGATCGCGCGGCGGACTCCGGCGTCCACCTCCTCTTGAGCGGCTCGTCGCAGCGGATGATGCAGGGGCTCGTGCTCGACCGGACGGCGCCGCTGTTTGGCCGGGCCCGGGAAATCCTCAAGATCTCGCCGCTTCCAGCGGGCTGGATCGAAGAGGCGCTCCACTTGAAGAGCCCCGAACAGGCCGTCGAGGCCTACTCGATCTGGGGAGGAACCCCCCGCTATTGGGAGTTGGCCGGAGATCACCCAAACCTCTCGGAAGCGATCCGTTCGCTCGTGCTCAGCCCGATGGGCGTGCTGCATGAGGAACCGTCCCGCCTGTTGCTCGACGACCTGCGCGACACGACCCAGGCGTCGTCGATCTTGAGCCTGATCGGCCAGGGCTGCCACCGCATCTCGGAGATCGCCGCGCGGCTCGGCAAGCCGGCGACCGCCCTCTCGCGACCGCTCCAGAGATTGCAGGAGATGGACCTGATCCACCGGGAACAGCCGTTCGGCGAAGCCTCCCGCGGCGGCAAGCGCACGCTCTACAAAATCTCCGACCCCTTCCTCCGCTTCTGGTTCCGCTTCGTCGACATCGATCGCTCCCGCCTGGGCGCAGGCCAGGTGAACGCCGTGGCGGCCAATATCGAGAAGAGCCTTCCGCATCACATCGGCGGGATCTGGGAAGAGCTGGCGCGAGCAAGCGTCCCCCACCTTCCTCTCGGAGGAAAAACCTGGGGCCTCGCCAGCCGCTGGTGGGGTGCCGGCCTCGACAAGAAACCGCTCGAAGTCGACCTGCTCGCCTACAGCAACGACGACCGGAGCGTTTTGGTTGGAGAAGTGAAATGGTCCGCGGTGCGCGACGCCGGACGATTGCTCGCTGAGGTGGAAACCAAGGCCCGGCAGTTGCCCGAGGTGGGCGGGCGGGAAGTGAACGTGGCGTTGTGGCTCAAAAGGCCAAGCGGCAGCCTGAGCGCCGATCAGTTGGTGACGCCACAAAGGGTGCTCGACGTCTCGCGGTGAAAACCGCCTCCACGCTCGATCGAGGCTCAGAGGATTTCGCGATCGGGCAAATCCAAATCAAGGGCGATCAGTAGGGCGCGGTCGAGTCTCCGCATGGCGTCAAACGACAGGGAGCCTCGCTTGGCGCGCAGGCGCGTCCTCGGCGACCCGTACTGCTTCGGTTTGGTAGGCGCTGTCGCTCGCCATTTCGCTGAATTCGGCGTCGATCGCCGCTCGGCGCCAAGCGGCGAGTTGATTGCGTACCGCCTCTTCAAGAAAGCCGTTACGGCAGTCGACTTCCCCTTCCTGCACGAGAGAATCCACTGCCTGGAGCAAGTCTGCAGAGAGCGCTACAGTGGTCCGAAGTCTTTTCATGCCTCAATCTCCCGCATCAATTCTGATGCCTCATCATACATCTTGCAAAGCATCGTTTGGTGGGCCCTCCGCATCACAGGGACCGAGTTCCGGACGACCCGGAACTTGAGCTGGACCCTCCAGTCCTGGTTTTGGAACGTCTGGACCTGGGTCTGAGGCATCCGGACCGGGGTCCGAGCCTCTGCGACCGAGGGCCGCGGCATCCAGACCCGGTCCCGAACCCTTGCGACCGCAAACCGAGCGGTCCTGACCTGGGTCCGCAACACGTAGACCTCAGTCCGCAACGCTCAGACCCCGGTCGGGCACATCGTGATCCCCGTCGGAAACATTCGGACCGCGGTCCGGGCCTTCGCGACCGGCGACCGGACGGTCGGGATCTGGGTCGCGCCCTCCGAGCGGAGAGCCCCGCAGTGGTATCATCGCCTCCCGGACGGACGCGTCCGTTTCCTTTTACCGACGATCGCGGCGCGGGGAGTCTGCCTCTCCGGCTACCTGAAATCTGCCGCTCCGCGAAGGAGAATCCCCTTTGAGCCGCTTCCCTGGTGTCGATTTCCTGGAGTTCGATCCCCTCCTGTCCGAAGAAGAGCGGATGGCGCGCGACACCGTGCGCGAGTTCGTGGACGACAAGGTCAAGCCGATCATCGAAGAGTGCCACCGCGAGGGGCGTACCCCTTTGGAGCTGGTGCCCGAGATGGGGCGGATGAACCTGTTTGGCTCGACGATTTCGGAGTACGGCCTGCCGGGCCTGAACAATGTCGCCTACGGACTGATCATGCAAGAGCTGGAGCGCGGCGATTCGGGCCTGCGCAGCTTCGTCTCGGTCCAAAGTTCGCTGGTGATGTACCCGATCTACACCTTCGGCTCCAAAGAGCAGCGGGATCGCTGGATTCCGCCCATGTCCACCGGCGAGGCGATCGGCTGCTTCGGGTTGACCGAGCCCGATTTCGGCTCGAACCCGGGCGGCATGCGGACCACCGCCAAGAAGGTCGGCAACGAATGGGTGCTGAACGGCTCGAAGCAGTGGATCACCAACGGCACGCTCGCCGACGTCGCGGTCGTCTGGGCGAAGACCGACGAGGGGGTGCGCGGCTTTCTGGTCGAGAAAGGGACGCCGGGGTTCACCTCGTCCGACCAGCACGGCAAATTTTCGCTGCGGGCTTCGACCACGTCCGAGCTGGGATTCCATGACTGCCGCATTCCGGCCGACGCCATCCTTCCCGGCTCGACCGGCTTGAAGAGCCCGCTCATGTGCTTGAACCAGGCGCGCTACGGCATCGCCTGGGGGGGCCTGGGCGCGGCCATGGAGTGCTACTACACCGCGCTGGAGTACGCCAAAGAGCGGGTGCAGTTCGCCGGGCAGCCGATCGCCAGCCACCAGATGGTGCAGGAAAAGCTGGTTTGGATGGTCTCCGAGATCACCAAGGGGCAGTTCCTCGCGCTCCAACTCGGGAAATTGAAAGACGCCGGCAAGCTCAAGCATCAGCACATCTCGCTCGGCAAACGAAACAACGTCTGGGTGGCCCGCGAATGCGCCCGGATCGCCCGCGAGATCTTGGGGGCGAACGGCATCGTCGACGACTATCCGGTCATCCGCCACATGTTGAACATCGAGTCGGTCTTCACCTACGAAGGGACGCACGACATCCACGCCCTGATCATCGGCGAGTCGATCACCGGCATCCCGGCGTTCAACCCGCCGCTGGTGGAAAAGAAGGTCCCCCGTCCGCTGGCGGCGATGCCGGTCGAAGTAGGGAGCGCCGACTGATGGGTCTCGATTCGCGTCTCGAACAGGGCTTCATCCGGGTCACCGAGCAGGCGGCTCTGGCGTCGGCCAAGACCATGGGCTTCGGCGAACGGAGCCACTCGGACCACGTGGCGGTCGAAGCGATGCGCCGCGAGATGGATCTGCTCGAAATGGACGGCCGGATCGTCATCGGCGAGGGCGAGCGCGACAAGGCGCCGATGCTCTTCGTGGGCGAAGAGCTGGGCGCCGCGCGCGGCAAAGAGGGCGCGCCGCAGGTGGACATCGCGGTCGATCCGCTGGAAGGCACGAACCTCTGCGCCACCGGCGCTCCCGATGCCGTGACCGTGCTCGCCGCCGCCGAGCGGGGCGGGCTGCTCCACGCGCCCGACGTCTACATGGAAAAGATCGTCGTCGGTCAGACCGCCCGCGGCACGATTCATCTGGACGCTCCGGTGGCCGAAAACCTGCGCAACATCGCCGCCGCGTTCAACCGCAAGGTGAGCGATCTGACGATCGTGGTGCTCGACCGCGAGCGGCACGAGCAGCTGATCGCCGACATTCGGAGCGCCGGAGCGCGGATTCGCCTGATCGGCGACGGCGACCTCTCGGCCGGGATCGCGGCCGCCGTGCGCGGCACGGGGGTCCACGCAGTGATGGGGATCGGCGGCGCACCCGAAGGGGTGATTACCGCCGCGGCCATGCGCTGCCTGGGCGGCGAGATTCAAGCGCGATTGAAGGCGCTCGATGCCGGGCAGGAGCAACGGCTCCGGGATCTCGACATCATGGACGCGGACAAGATCTACAGCACCGAGGAGCTGGCCCCGGGCGAGGAGATCCTCTTCTCGTCGACCGGCGTCACCGACGGCGAGCTGCTCAAAGGGGTCCGCTTCTTCGGTGGCGGTTCGCGCACGACCTCCCTGTTCATGTCGCTGCCGCGCCGGATCATCCGGTTCGTCGACACGATCCACCGCGAACAGGTCACGACCCCGGTCCGCTTCCAGTGATCAAGCCCGATCGTTGGATCCGACAGTGGGGATCGAACGACGGCGTCCGGCCGTTCGAGCCGGCGCAGGTCAACTCGGCGAGCTACGACGTCCGCCTATCCGACCACTGGATCTGCCCGACGCGCGACCCGGAGGAGTTCACCTCTTCGGCGGTCAAGCTGTTTCCGGGCGAGGTGATCTTGGCCTCGACGCTTGAATACGTGCGCATCCCCCGGACGGTCGCCTGCGACTTGAAGCTCAAGTCGACGCTCGGCCGGTTGTGGATCAACCATTCGCTCGCCGGCTGGTGCGATCCGGGGTTTGAGGGGAACATCACGCTGGAGCTACAGAACCTCGGGCCGGCACCTTTCGTGCTCGAAGCCGGCCGGCGGATCGCGCAGCTGATCTTCATCGCCATGGAGTCCGAGCCCGAGGTGGCCTACGGCGAGCCCGGCTCGTCGTCCCACTACCAGGGGCAGACCGGGACCACCCCTGCGCGGTAGAGGCTCCTTTCCTATAGGGTTCCCGGGTTTCGGAGAACATTCCGAAGCCAGCGCACCGGCCTCCTGACGAGACGGTCCTTAGAGGAACCCCGGAACTATAATCCTGCGTCGTCAACCGCCATGGGAATCGTCGGAAACCTCAAGACCATGCAGCTCGCCGAGCTGCTGCAGTGGCTCTCCCAGAGTCAGAAGACGGGAACCCTGCACATCCAGCGGGCGAAGATCGAAAAAAAGATCTTCTTTCGTGAGGGGAGGATCATCTCCTCCTCCTCGACCCGGCCGGAGGAGTATCTGGGGCATTTCCTGGTCGGCCAGGGGTTCATCAGCGAAGAGGATCTGACCAAGGCGGTCCAGCAGCAGGGCAAGACCGGCAACCTGCTCGGCCGCATCCTGGTCGATTCCGGGGTGATCAGCGAGCCCGACCTGCATCGCCTTTTGCGACTCAAGGCCGAGGAGAGCATCTACGACGTCTTCTCTTGGTCGGAGGCGGATTTCAAGTTTCTCGACGACATCCTTCCCGAGCACCCGATGGTGCCGATGAACCTGGACGTCACGGCGATCATTCTCGAAGGGGTGCAGCGGGTGGACGAGTGGAACCGCCTGCGCTCCGTGATCCCGTCCTCCGATGCGATCCCGGTGCAGATCGCCATGTGGGACGACGCCGACCTCGACCCGGGCAAACGCAAGATCCTCGAACGGGTGGACGACTCGCGGACCGTCGCCGAAATTCAGCGCGAGACGCACTCGACCGAGTTCTTCATCTACCGGGTGCTGTTCGACCAATACCGCGAAGGGCGGCTCAAGGTGGTGACGCCGCGCCGGGCGGCGGGCACCACGACCGGGCGCTTCCCTTTCGTCACCGAACCGACCGGCGCGAACGGAGCGATCGACTTTTCGCTGCTCCTCGCGGCGGCGCAGAGCTATCTCGACGAGCGGGAATTCGAGTTGGCCCTGCGGCACCTGCGCGCCGCCCGCAGCCTCGAACCGGAAAAGCGGGAGACCGAGGTCGCCCTGCGCGAAGGGGAAAAGAAGGTCCGCGAAGCGGTCGAGCTGGCGGGGGTGAGCCTTACCTCGGTGCCCAAGCTGGCGCGCAAGATGGAAGAGCTGCAAACCTTGAAGATCTCGCCGCAAGAGGGCTTCATGCTCACCCGCATTACCGGCGGCTACGACATTCAGGCGATCGTCAAGATCACCCCGATGTCGCAGCTCGACGCCCTCGTGGTGTTCTGGAAGCTCGCCAACGCCGGCCACATCACCCTGTCGGCGGGGAAAGGGAAGTAGCTTGACGAGGGTCGCCGTCGATCTCCGCCCGTTGGTGCGGACGGTGACAGGCATCGGCGTCTATACCCGTTCTCTGCTGTTGGAGCTGGCCGGCCGCGGCGATCGGCGCTTTCTCGGCCTCGCGCACGGGCCGGTCGAGGGGGCCGAGGAGTTCGCCGCGGCGGGCATTCCGATCGAGGTGCAACCGGCGCCGTTGGGGGTGATCTGGCAACAGCTTCGGCTGCCGAAGCGGCTCGCCGCGGGCGACGTCGATCTGCTCTGGTCGCCGCACATGACGCTGCCGCTCCATTGTCCGGTGCCGGCCGTGGTAACGGTCCATGACCTCACCACGTTGCTCTTCCCCGATCAGCACCGGGTGAAGGTGCGGTGGAGCGTCTATCCGTTTCTCCATGCCTCGCTCGATCGCGCGCGGCGGGTCGTCGCCGATTCCGAAGCGACCGCCGCCGACCTG
>JBBRUC010000027.1:0-39999 GCA_038248205.1 Thermoanaerobaculia bacterium | reverse complement strand
TTCTCCCCTTGGTCGACGAGGTGCTCCAGTCCTCGCTAGACCCCGGATACCTCGCCTACCTCCGAGCCAAGGCCGACCAAAGTGTCCAGATTTCTACGGGTTTGGGTGACCGGTAACAAGAACACCGGTGAGTTGGACGATGACACCGGTTCGCCGGGCCAGGGCACCGGTGAGTTGAGCCGTACCAGCAGTGCCCTGGGCCAGAGCACCGCTAACCTGGCCCGCAACACCAGTGCGCTGGGCCAGAGCACCACTGAGCTGGACCGTGACACCAGTGAGCTGGGCCAGAGCACCACTGAGCTGGACCGTGACACCAGTGCGCTGGGCCAGAGCACCAGTGAGCTGGACCGTGACACCAGTGAGCTGGGCCAGAGCACCTCTGAGCTGGACCGTGACACCAGTGCGCTGGGCCAGAGCACCTCTGAGCTGGACCGTGACACCAGCGCGCTGGGCCAGGGCACCGGTGTGGTGGACCGTGACACCGTAGAGCTGGGCCGTGACACCGGTGAATTGGCCGGGAAAACCTGTGGGCTCGGCCAGCACGCCGGTGAGCTGAGCCAGAACATCGATTTAGAGAGCCGTAACACCTGTCCGGGCAGCCGCGCCACCGGTGGTCCCGGGGGCGGAAGCGGTGAAAGGAACCGCTACACCGGGATGTTGGGCCTCGAAACCGCCGGCCGGCAGGTCGAATGGGGTGAGCGCGGCGGCGCGGCTACCCCGAGGTGCGCGATAAGATCACACCATGGAGATCCGAGACCGGGCCGCCGATCGTCACGGGCGCATCTGGGAGGCGCGGGTGCTGACCTTGGAGGAAGCGGAGGAAGAGAGAGTTCCCGCTTTCTACCTCGACCTGGACGATTTGATCCGAGAGAAAGAGAGTGCCGGGCGTCCACAGGATCTCGTCGACCTCGCCGGCCTCCGGCGGGCAAAGCAGCGGAAATCTCTCTGATCTCCTACGAGAATCTGGACAATTGCACCCTGGAAAGCTGGATATCTCAGCCTGCCAACCCTGAGAATCTCAGCCTGCCAACAACCAACTGTCCAAGTTCCGTCCTGCCAGATCCTCCCCGGCCCCAGGAACAACTCCGCCCGATCCGCTGTTGTCTCCGGACGGACCGGCCGCCGCGGATATACTCCGGGCCGAGCTTCTCAGGGCCGTCTCCAGTAAGCCGCTTCCCCGTTCTCCAGGAGGTCAGGTTCGTCCCCATGTCCATTTCCGATGCGCAGAACACCGATTCGAATCCCGTTTATCGTCTGATCATCCTCGGCTCCGGCCCGGCCGGGTTGACCGCCGCGCTCTATGCCGCCCGCGCCGACTTGGCTCCGCTGGTGCTCGAAGGCAACCAGCCGGGCGGCCAGTTGACGATTACCACCGAGGTCGAAAACTTCCCCGGCTTTCCCGAGGGAATTTTGGGTCCCGAGCTGATGGAAAAGATGCGCGAGCAGGCCAAGCGCTTCGGCGCCCAGGTGAAGTTCGAGGCGGCGGTCGATGTCGATCTGTCCGAGCGACCGTTCACCGTGCGCACCGACGAAGGGGTCTATCGCGCTCACTCGCTGATCCTTTCGACCGGCGCCACGGCGAAGCTCGGCGGTCTGGCGGCCGATCAGGAGCTGATGGGCTACGGCATCTCCGCCTGCGCCACCTGCGACGGCTTCTTCTTCCGCGATAAGGAGGTCGTCGTGGTGGGAGGCGGCGACTCGGCGATGGAAGAGGCGAACTTCTTGACCAAATACGCCTCGAAGGTCACGGTGGTCCACCGGCGGCGCGAGCTGCGCGCTTCGAAGATCATGCAGGATCGGGCGTTCACCAACCCGAAGATCGCCTGGATCTGGAACGCGGAGGTGATTCACATCCTCGGCGACCGCGAAACCGGCGTCACCGGCATTCGGGTGCGCGACACCGACAGCGGCGCCGAATGCGACTACCCGACGCAAGGTCTGTTCTACGCCATCGGCCACGTGCCGAACACCCAGCTGTTCAAGGGCAAGCTCGCGATGAACGACTCCGGCTACCTGGTCGTCGACGAGCCCTCGACGCGAACCCAAATCCCGGGCGTTTTCGCCGCGGGCGACGTCACCGACCCGACCTATCGCCAGGCGATTTCCTCGGCCGGCAGCGGCTGCAAGGCGGCGATCGACGCGGAGCGATTCCTCTCCGAACACGCGGTGGAGCCGTTGGCCGTACCCACGCCCGCCGGAAAGGCCGTAGCCTGATGAGCAAACGACCGACCACGCTGGGCGCGCTGCGCGAAACCGGCTATCGCCCCCGTTCGGTAAAGACCGAGTTGCGCGCGAACCTGCGCGAGCGGCTCCGAACCGGCAAGGCGCTCTTCCCTGGAATTCTCGGCTACGACCGTACGGTCATCCCGGGGGTGGTGAACGCCCTGCTCGCCGGGCACGATTTCATCCTGCTCGGCCTGCGCGGTCAGGCGAAGACGCGGATTTTGCGCGGGTTGATCGACTTTCTCGACCTGGAGGTCCCGATTCTCGCCGGTTCCGAGCTGAACGACGATCCGCTCGCGCCGATCTCGGTTCCCGGGCAAAGGCGGGTGGCCGAGATGGGCGACGACTCGGCCGTGGAATGGCTACCGCGCGAGGCGCGCTACAACGAGAAGCTCGCGACGCCCGACGTGTCGATCGCCGACCTGCTCGGCGACATCGACCCGATCAAAGCCGCGACCCGGCGCCTCACGTTCGCCGATCCGGAGGTGATCCACTTCGGCATCATTCCGCGCACCAACCGGGGGATCTTCGCGATCAACGAGCTGCCCGACCTGGCACCGCGCATCCAGGTCGGCCTGTTCAACCTGCTCGAAGAGCGCGACTTGCAGATCCGCGGGTTTCCCGTGCGGATTCCGCTCGATCTGATGATGTGCTTCTCGGCCAACCCCGAGGACTACACCAACCGCGGCTCGATCATCACGCCGCTCAAAGACCGGATCGCCTCGCAGATCCTCACCCACTATCCGCCCGACGCCGAGACCTCCGCGGCGATCACCGCCCAAGAGGCGTGGACCGACCGCGACGTGCCGGGGCTCGAAATCCCCGACGAGATCCGGATGCTGGTCGAAGAGATCTCGATCGCCGCGCGCGAGAGCGACCTGGTCGACCAGTCCTCCGGCGTCTCGGCCCGCGTGGCGATCGCCGCACTCGAGCTGCTCGCCTCGAACCTCGAACGGCGCCAGCTCAAGACGAACGAGGCGAAGATCTACCCCCGTCTCGCCGACTTGCAGATGCTCTTGCCCGCAATCACCGGCAAGGTCGAGATGGTCTACGAAGGAGAGCAGCAGGGGGCCGAGGTGGTCGCCCGGCGGCTGATCGGCCTGGCGGTCAAGAAGGTGTTCGACGCCGGCTTCCCCGAAATCGGCAAAGAGCTGGGCAGCCGCGGCGAGGACGACGACGGACCGTACTCGGAGATCGTCCGCTGGTTTGCAGCGGGCCACGAGGTCAACCTGTCGGACGAGCAGACCGCCGCGGAGTACGGTGGCGAGCTGGCGCGCGTCCCCGGGCTGTTCGATCTGGTCGAGCGCTATCGCGGCCAGAGCACCACGGAAGCTGAAAGAGCGCTCGCCGCCGAGATCGTGCTCGAAGGGCTGCACCAGCATTTGAAACTCGCCCGCCACGATCTCGACAGCCGGATCAGCTACAAGGAGCTGGTGAAATTCCAGCTCTTGAAGCCGCGGCGCTCGCGCGGGCGGTCGGAGAGCGATCTGAACTGATCGTGCGATGATGAGAGTGTCCCTCGGAAGGCCTCAAAACGTGCGGCTCTTGGAGAGACGCCCCAGTCCTCTACCCCTACCCTGCCGGGTCCACAGGCGTCGGGGCGTCTCCGGCGGCCACCAACGCCCCGAACGATCCGCCGCGCCAGCACCGTAGGTAACCTGTGGACAAGGGCTTGTGGCCTGACAAGAGAGACGCCCCGACAGCCAGCACCCGGATGGGTCTGTGGTTGAGGACTGGGGACGTCTCTACACCCGGGCCGGTCGCGTTCGTTCAGGCGGGAATCTTCAAACGCCCGATCCGCTTTTCCCCTTCGTGATCGCTGCCTCAACCCACTAGACTCCGCCCATGCGCCATAAATACGCCTGGCTCGACCCCGACCTACTCCGCGCCCTGATGGCGGGGATGGATCTGCTGCGCCTGTTCAATCAGCTGGTGCTCGCCGCCGGAGGAGATCCGGAGGAGGCGATGGATTGGATGCGCGAGCTGCAGGCGCAAGGGTACCTTCCCGAGAATCTCGACCTCGAAGAGTTCTTTGAGAGCCTGGAGGATCAAAACCTGATCGGCCGCGACCAGGAGGGGGGCATGTCGCTCACCTCGGGCGGCGAGCGGAAAATCCGTAAGAGCGCTTTTGAGGAGATCTTCGGCGGCCTGGAGCGTTCGTCGGCGGGCTACCATCCGATTCACTCCTCCGGGGAAGGAATCGAACGCCAGCCGGAGACCAAGCCCTGGAGCTTCGGCGACGATCTGAACCTGATCGACTCCGCTCAGTCGCTGCAAAACGCGATGCGGCGGACCAAGGGAGAACTTGACCTCGCGGAAGAGGACCTCGAAGTCTTCGAGACCGAGCACATGACCTCGTGCGCGACGATCGTCGCGATCGACGTCAGCCACTCGATGATCCTCTACGGCGAAGACCGGATCACCCCGGCGAAGACTGTCGCCCTGGCGCTCACCGAGCTAATCACCACCAAGTACCCGAAGGACCACCTGGGCGTCCTTCAGTTCGGCGACCGCGCCGAGCCGATGAAGATCTCCGATCTCCCCTATCTTCAAGCCGGGCCGTACCACACGAACACCCGCGAAGCCTTGCAACTCGCCCGCGGGATGTTGTCGCGGCAGAGGCAGCCGAACAAACAGATCTTTTTGATCACCGACGGCAAACCCTCGGCGATCACCGAAGGGGGCCACGTCTACAAGAACCCCTTCGGCCTCGACATGCGGATCGTCAACCTCACCCTCGAAGAGGCGGACCACTGCCGGCGCCAGAAGATCGTGATCACCACCTTCATGCTCGCGACCGACCCGATGCTCACCGATTTCGTCGAGAAGCTCACCCAGATCAACCGCGGCCGCGCCTACTTCGCCTCGCCGTACAACCTGGGCGAGTTTCTGCTCGCGGACTACATCAGGAACCGGCGGAAGCGGGTTCGGTAGCAGTCGGCAATCTTTGCCGGCAATCGCAGGCAAACCTCCAGACCCTCCTTCACCCTAGCCGGCGGGCCAAGTCCGCAATCCTGGCGGCCTCAGGGGCTGGCCCGAACCTTGCTGTTATACCTAGTCGGTTGCTGAGTTCCTCCCTGGAGTGCAAGGCAACCAGCTTCAGTCCGGCAGATTCAACCAAGCTCGTACTCTCTACCCGTTCTGCCGGGAGTGTAGACATCAACGGTGCCGCGGTTGCCCGCGGCACCACCTTCGAAAGGAGCGGAACTTGAATCAGACATGGATGAAGGGCAAGTGGAACGAACTGAAGGGGAAAGCCAAGGAGCAGTGGGGCGAGCTCACCAACGATCAACTCGACCAGATCGAAGGCCAGCGCGACCAGCTCGTCGGTCTGATCCAGCAGCAATATGGCAAGACCCGCGAGGACGTGGAGCGCGAGGTCAAGGCCTGGGAAACCCGTTACGACCAGTAGCGGTACGCACCACCAAAGAGTAGGACCCCAGAAAGCGCGAAGGCGGCCGGAGGATCGGCCGCCTTCGTCGCGTCCGGCCGAACTCAATGCGCCGCCGGGCCGGGCGGGCCGATCAAGATTTTGACAGCCGAAGGCGGCCAAACCGGCTAGCATCGAAGCATTCCGAGATCTGCCACCTCCTGATATGCTATTTTGCCATGGTGATCTCTTCGACCATTACCTACCGGGAGGCACTCTAGATGCCCGCCAAAACCGCAACTCGCACCTTTGCCTCCCTTCTCTTGCTGTCGCTCGGATTTGCCTCGACCGCCGTGGCCGAAGGGCTGGCCCGCAGCGGCTCCTTCTCGCTGGGCAACGACCTTTGCGACGATACCGAGCCCGAGCTGGCCGCACAGCCGGACGGCACCTTTCTTTCGGTCTGGCAGCGTTGCCTGCCGACGAAGATCGCCGCCCAGCGGTTCGATGCGCTCGGTCGCCGGCTTGGACCGGAACTCGACCTTGGGCTGGGCCTGTACCCCCAGGTGGCGGCGCTTCCCGATCGCGGTTTTGCGCTCGTCTTCCTCCGCCAGCTGGAGCCCAACCTGGAGGTCTACGGCGTCTTCGCAAGCCGGCTCGATCCGAACGGTGACATGGTGAGAGCCGCCGCGCGCGTCGATCAGGAAGGGGTGGAAAGCAAGGTCATCCAGGCCGTGCCCCGCCTTGCCGTTGCGCCGGACGGCCGTCTTTTCGCCGCTTGGCGGGATCTGTTCGTCTCGCCCTTTCCGCTACCGATCGTGCAACTCCCCGCTTTCGGGCGGATGTTGGATGCGGATCTAACGCCTCTCGGAGCGACCTTTCCTCTCGGCGCCGCCGGACTGATCGACGATCTAGAAATCTCGTTCGACGAGACCGGCAAAGCGCTCGCCGTGACCGCCTTCGGCGGCGTCGTTTCGCGCCGATACGACGACTTCGGCGTGCAGATCGGCAACGCGGCCGAAGTGGGCGGCGGCGGCCTGGCCGTCTTCAACCCGCGTCTTGCCCCGCGTCCCGGTGGCGGCTGGTGGCTCGCGTGGGAAGAGGATGGGAGCCAACAGGGGTCGACGAGCCGGACGTTCCTTCGCCCCCTCAATTCGAACGGCCGACCGGCCGGTCCGCGAATCGACACCGGTTTGCTGGGCTCGGGCGAGACCGTCTGGCCGACGGTGGGGGTCGATCCCGACGGCTCCGTTCTGGTCACCGGGCGCGATCGATTGGGCGCTATCCAGCGGCGTCTGTTCGATGAAAAGGGTACGCCGATCACGCCTCTCGCTCCGCTCGCCGACCCCAATCCCTTTCCGCTCGGCCGCGCGGTCCTCGCCGAGAACGCGGCGACCGGCTTTCTCGCCCTCTGGCAAACCGGGCTCGATCGGGCCTTACCTCCTCCTCCGGGTTCGCTCGCCGGGTGGGATCTGGAAGGTGCCCTGCTCTCCCCCGCTTGTTCGACGCCGGACGCCGTGTGCGCCAAACTGGGCGACGCGCAAGCAGAGGTCGAAGTGCGCTGGCGCCTCGGCACGAAGAGCGGCTTCGGCCGCGGGATTCGCGTCGGCCATCACCTTCTGTTCTCGCTCGAATTTCCCGGTCGCTTCGACGTAGCGGTGGATCTACACGGCGGCGCGATCGACTGGGCGGCGACCACCAACGACGAGGTCGAGATCCGCTGGACCGAGGCCGGGGTCACCCGCATCGCCACCAAATCCCGCGGTCGATTCGCCAGCGGCCGGCTCGAGAACCCGTCCTCATCCCTGGCTTCGCTCCCTCTAGCGCAAAAGACCTTGGCCCCGAGCGCGCCGATCACACCGCTTGCCGTGGGGGTCTGCTCCCCCTCCACCACGGTCGGCTGCCTGTTCAACGGTCGGTTCCGCCTCACCGCGGTCTCCACCGACGCCCAGGGTGTGGAGCTACCGGCGGAGGTTCTCGCCTTCGCCGACCGCCAAGCGTACCTGTCGTTTGGCGAAGCGGGCGGAGTCGCCATCTCTCTGGTCGACGGAAGGGCGGGCAACGGCAAGATCTGGGTCCACTGGGGCGGACTTTCCACCTCCGCGTACCGTATCCAGGTGACAGACGTTTCGACCGAAACCACCCGGACCTACACGAACCCGGCGGGCAAACGACAGAGCAAGGGCGACCGGCAGGCGTTCTAGGCTAATCTTTTTTCCTATGCCCACCAACCGCTTTATCTCTCACCCACGTCGCAGCGCCCTCTTTCTCGCCCTGGTGCTTGCTGCGCTGCCTGCCGCCGGAGCGGAGATCGATCGGATCGCTTCGTTCTCAGCCGGCGATCCGCCGCCCTGTAGCGACACCTCACCGGAAATCGCTTCGCAGCCCGGCGGCTCGTTCCTGCTGCTCTGGTCAGGCTCCGGGTGCCCCCCCGATCGGTTTTTCAGCGTGGTCCGGGCGCTTCGCTTCGACGCCGCGGGTCGACGCTTTGGGGATGAGGTCGAGCTTTGGCAGGGACTGAACGCGGTCGTGGTCCCGCTTGCCGACGGGGGGTTTCTGGCCGTCTCGGCTCGCGAATCGGTACCGGAGGAGATCCAGCAGCCAAAGATCCGCCTGCACCGGCTCGATTCGCTCGGGCGCCCGGTCGGCGAACCGGTCCAGGTCGCCTTTGATTTTGACGAATTCAGCTACAGCGACGAACCGCGTCTCGCGGTCGCGCCCAACGGCACGGTCGCGGTCGTCTGGAGCAATTTCAACTTTACCTATCCCCCGTCCTTTCGGGTGATGGGCCGTTTCTACGACGCGTCGTTGGCGCCGCTCACCGAAGCCTTCCCTTTGTCCACCGCGGGGCAAGAGGCGATCGACGAAACTCCGGACATCGCCTTCGATTCTGACGGCACGGCGCTGGCGATCTGGGCGCAGACGCCGATCACCGCTCCGGATGCCGCGCAGATCATCGGCCGCCGATTCAGCTCCGCCGGGCAGCCTTTATCCGAAGTTTTCCCGATCAGCCTGCAGAAAGCGGGTCGCCGCCAGATCGGCGCCCGCGTCGTCAGCGCGATCCCCGCAGGATGGTGGGCCGCCTGGCAAAGCTACGAAGTGAGCGGGGACTCGAAGGATGCCCATCTGACCCGCCTGGGATCCGACGGCCAGGCGTTGGCGGCCGAACAGTCATTGGACGTGCCGCAATCCGGTCAGGAACGTCCCGCGCTGGGTATCGACGGAGAGGGCAGGGCTCTACTTCTCGGCCGAAGCGTCGATGGCGAGATCGTGGGCCGGCTTTTCGACCCCAACGGCGTCCCCCGGTCAAACCCCTTCGAGCTCTCGGAAGGTGGCGACCGCTTGTTCGATCACCCCACCCTTTCGGATACTTCGGCCAGCTTCACAACCGCCTGGACGGGCAGGGAAGCCGGGACGTTTTACACCTCGGATCTATCCGGCATGATTTTCACCAGCCCGTGCCTACCAGGCCGCAACGCCGTGTGCCTCGGCCCCGAAGGCCGCTACGGCGTGGAAATCGAATGGCAAATCGGCGCGCAGCGCGGTACGGCGAAACCGCTGCCGCTCGCGGGGAACGTCGCGACGTTCGGCCTCCGCAACACCGCCGACCACGAGGTCACCGTTCTTCTCTCTGGCACGGGGTTGCGCGACTTGACCTACGCTGCCACCACCCGCGCGGCACTTGCAATTCGCGTCACCGACAAGACGACCGGAACGATCCACACGTTCTCTAAGCCCGCGGGTCGCTTCGCCAGCCGGCGATTTCCGAACGCGTTGCCGCTCGCTTCCAGCGATCCCGACGCGGCGGTCGGCGTCTCCTCGGCCGACGAGGAAGCCGAACCCGCGCGGGCCGCGCTCGCCGGGACCTGTGTGCCGAGTTCCCGCGCCCTCTGCCTTCTCGGCGGCCGGTTCCAAGCCGAGCTGTTGGCGGGGCAACACCCGCGGCCGGCGCTCGCCACCTTGCGAACCGACCAGAGCGGGATGTTCTCCTTCCCGAGCGCCGCCCTAACCCCCGTGGTCGCCTTGACGGTGATCGACGGCCGGGCGAGCACCGGTAAGTTCTGGGTCTATCTAGGAGGTCTTTCGGCCAACGGCTACAAGGTACGGATCACCGATCTGGCAACCGGCAAGGTCCGGACCTACGCCAACCCGGCCGGCCGGTTGGACAGCAGCGCAGATCGGCACGCGTTCTGATTGGCCTCCGCGCGGGAGGCCCCTTCAAGCTACCGGGAAAAGGTGTCGCAGTCGTTCGGGTCGCCCGACTGCAACCCGCGACGGAGCCATTCGCTGCGCTGTCGAGCGGTGCCGTGGGTGAAGCTTTCGGGGACCACGTAGCCTTGCGTGTGCTTCTGGATCTCGTCGTCGCCGATCGATTGGGCCGCCTGGAGGCCCGATTCGAAGTCGCCCGGCTCGATCATCTGGTAGTCGCGGTCGGCGTGGTAGGCCCAGACGCCCGCGAGACAATCGGCTTGTAGCTCCATCTTGACTGACAGCTCGTTCGACTGCGATTGATCCCAAGCGCGCTGCTGCGCCTCGCGGACTTGGGCATCAATGCCCAAAAGGTTCTGGACGTGGTGGCCGATTTCGTGGGCGACCACGTACGCTTCGGCGAACTCCCCCGGGGCGCCGAAGCGCTGGGCCAGCTCGTCGAAAAAAGAGGTGTCGAGGTAGACCTTCTGATCGGCCGGGCAGTAGAACGGGCCGACCGCGGCTGAGGCCATACCGCACTGCGAGGCGATCGAGCCCGAGAACCGAACGAGACGCGGCACTCGGTACGGCGTACGGGTCTCTGCGAGCAGCGCGGTCCAGACGTCCTCGGTGTTGGCCAGTACGGTTCTGACAAACTTCCCCTCTTGGTCCGGCGCCGGTGCAGTGCCGTCTCCGGAGGGTACGTTCTGGGCCGGACCGCCTTGGGTCTCTTCGATCGTCTGCAGCAGCTGGAGCGGATTGCGCCCGGTGACCAGGGCGAAGATTCCGATCAGGATCATGCCGCCACAACCGATCCCCAGGCCGCGCCTGCCACCGCCGCTGCCCCGCACGTCGTCAACGTTGGTGCTTTGTCGTCTGCCTTCCCATCTCATATGGGGGATTTTAGCCTGAACCTGGGGAACGAAAGCTACCCTTTTGCAGTCCGACGCTAGAATCGTTCGATCTTCCGGAGAACTCAGCCATGCGATCGATGCTTTTCCTGCTGCTAACCCCGATCCTGCTCGCCTCGTGCGGCGCCGAATCGAAGCCGGCGCCCTCTGCCAACTCGGACCTTGCGAACCTAGATGCCTGCGACCTGTTTCCGGCCGACGAGGCGAACGCGATCGTCGGCGGGTACGTTTCCGGAATGAGCAGCACGTTGGAAGACGCCAAGGGGCGCGATCCTCTATCGTGCGCGTACAACGCCGGATCAACCGAACAGCCAAGCATCCTGAGCCTCGTGGTGCGCCTGTACCCGAGCCCGCAGCGCGCCGAACGAATGCTAGAGGCGTCTCGCGACTCGCTCGAAAAGCTCACCCAGGGCGATCTTCGGGAGGTTCCGAACCTTGGTGACGGCGCTTTCTGGGCGGGGGGCAACTTGCAGCAGCTCCACGTCCGCAAGGCCGAAAAGCAGCTTGTGATCACCTGCCAACTGCCCGATCCCGCGGCCTCGTTCGCCGGTGCCCAGAAGATCGCCCAGGCCGCGCTCGGCCGGCTCTAGGGTGTTCGGTCCTCCTTCCGCATGTGGTCCGACCGTCCCTCGGCACCCGTCCGTTCGCTCCTGATCGAGCGGCTCCAAGCGCTCCTTGCCCCGCCGCGGCAAGGCGCTCGCGGCTCGAAGACTCCTCTGCGCGGGGCGCCCCAGCCGGATCAAGTCGCCGAAGAACTGCGCTCCGCTCAGGGTTTTTCCTGGCTGGACGGCGGGGGGCAAGGGCATCGCCTGGCGGCGGAGCCGATCGCCCGGCTGAGCGTCCGGGCCGGACGGGCTACCGTCTCGTCGGGAGGCGGAAACGCGACGTTTGCCGCCCGCGGCTTCGACCTTCTGGAGGCTGCGCTCGCCGCCTGGGGTAGCGCGGGCGGCCTGCTGATCGGCTATTTCGGCTACGAGTTGGGCGCGGAGATCGAAGATCTGCCGACCCCGCCGCCGGATGATCTGGCGCTGCCCGATCTACGCTTGGCGCTCTTCGATCGCGTGCTGCTATGGGACGGCAAGGGCTGGGCCCTCGAATCCTCCAACGCCTGGCGCGACGGCGACCCGGCCCACGAGGCGGAACTCCTGCTCGGGCGCGCCGCGGCGCGGGAGGTTCCGCCGTCGGCGGAGAAGCTCGCCCCCAGAACACACGTCACCAGCCGGCCGACGCGCGACGGTTTCGAAGCCGCGGTTTCCCGCACAGTCTCCCGCATCGGCCAGGGCGAGATCTTCCAGGCGAACCTGTGCCGTCGCCTCGAAGCGCCGTTTTCCGCTCGCGAGGTTTGGGACTGCTACCGGCGCCTGCGCGCCGCGAGCCCGGCGATCCGCGGCGCGTTCTTCGATCTGGGCGCCGGCCGTGCGCTTTTGTCGATCTCGCCCGAGATTTTCCTCTCGGTTCGGGACCGCTCGGTCGAGACCCGGCCGATCAAGGGAACCCGCCCCCGGGGCAAGAACCCGCACGAGGATCGAGCGCTCGCCCGCGAGCTGGTCTGTAGCGCCAAGGACCGGGCGGAGCTGGCGATGATCGTCGACGTCGCGCGAAACGATCTCGGCCGGGTCTGCGAGCCCGGCTCGATCGAGACCCCCGTTTTGGGGGAACTCGCGACGCTGCCGACCGTGCATCATCTGGTCGCCACCGTCCGGGGTACCCTCCGCCCCGAGGTCGGCCCAACCGACCTATTGCGCGCGACGTTTCCCGCGGCGTCGATCTCCGGTGCGCCGAAGATCCGCGCGATGGCGGTGATTTCGGCCGAGGAGGAGCGTCGACGGGGTCCGGCGATGGGGGCGTTCGGTTGGATTTCGCTCCAGGGCGACCTGGAGCTGGCGGTCGCGATCCGCACCGCCGCCGTCGCCAAGGGTCGGATCGCCTACCACGCGGGGTGCGGCATTACGGCCGATTCTCTTCCCGATCTCGAACGGGAGGAGAGCGAAGCGAAGGCGGCGGCCTTCTTGACCGCGGTCGGCGGCGTGGAACTCGATTGGACACCTTAGATATTGCCTGGTGGAACGGCCGGATCGTTCGGCGCGACGAGGTGAGGATCTCGCCCGACGATGCCGGATTCCGCTACGGCGACGGGCTGTTCGAGACGCTCCGCGTCGACTTCGGTGTGGCGCGCGACATCGAGGCCCACCTCGACCGCCTGTTCGATTCCCTGCCGCGCATCGCCTTGGATCTTCCCGACGAGGCGGAAGACTTGGATCTCGCGATCGCCCAGGTCGCCGCGAGCGCGCCCAAACCGCATGCCCGCCTACGCTTGACGGTCAGCCGAGGAACGCCGGCCGAAGGGCCGACCCGTCTGATCGAGGCGTTCCCCTACGAGCCCCCGAGCGAAAGCGGCGGCGGGGAGCGGGTCGTCCTGCTGCCCGAGATCCGCATCGACTCGCGCGGCCCGCTCGTGGGTCTCAAGAGCTTGTCGTACCAGGCGAATCGGCTCGCCCACGCGCGCGCCGCCGCGGCCGGTGCCGACGAGGCGATCCTGGCGAACGAACGGGGCGAGCTGTGCGAGGGCTCGCGCAGCAATGTCGCCCTTCGTCTCAACGGCAGGCTCTACACCCCTCCGCTGCGCTCCGGCTGCCTGCCCGGGACCGTCCGCCGTCGACGGCTCGAAAGGGGCGAGATCGAAGAACGGGATCTCTACCCGCACGATCTCGATCGGGCCGAAGGGATCGAGCTGATGAACAGCCTCTGGGGGGTGGTCGCGGGCCGGCGGATCGGTTAGCGCGGCTTGGGATCAGTTGGCTCGGGATGGATCGCCGCGGGCTCGGCGGCGAAATCGCCGATCACCACACCGCGATCGGTGAGCGCCGCATAGCCTGACGGATCGGTCGCGACGTCGAGGATGAACCACCCATTACACGCTTCGAACAGGTCGCGGCCACCGGGAAAGTGAAAGACGGTGCCCTGTTTCCCCTGTTGTTCCAACATCGAGTGGGCACCCAAGAAAACCGGTGTGCCCTTCCAATAGAACAGCGATCCGCGGCCGTTGGCGAACCAGTGCTCGTTCTTCGTGCCGACGTCGACACCGCGCACCGGCTCGTCGCCCCCGGAGCTGAAAATCCCCGGATCGACCGGCGCCCAATGGCCGGCGGCATCGGCGCGATACACCAAACGCTGAGCGCTGAACCAGGCGAGCACCGCGCCAGAGGCATCGTGCTCCAGACGAACCTCCGCGGAAGTCGGTTGGGACGGGGCGGCTTCGAACCGCTCCGGATCGATCGGCGGCACGGGAAAATCGGTACCGAGGACCTTGCCGTCGCGGCCGATCCGCCAGACCGCATGCTCCGCGGCGGTCGGTACGACGAACAGCCCCGAGGGCGCCGCCGCGAGATCGTAAAACCCACCTTCGCCTTCAACGTTCTGAATCGGCACTGCCCGCAACGATCCCGCCGCCTCATAGTGCCAAAGAACCAGCCGGTCGCGCGCCGCGAGCCAGAGCGAGCCGTCGACGGAATCAAGCGCGATCGACGACCAGTTCTCGCCGGGGCTGCCTAAGCGCATGCCGATGTCCGCCGCTTCGCCCCGCCGATCGATCCGCACCAGCCGGGCCGGCTCGAACAGAACCCAGATCCGCGGACCGATCTTCACCAGCTGGACCGGCCGCGCCTCCTGCGGCACGCCCAGCTGCTCCCACGAGAGGAACGCGGCGCCTTCTCCGCAAACCAAGCTGCTCTCCGTCGTTTGCGCCCGAGGCGCCACGGCGGCGGTGACAGGCGCCGGGGTCGGTGCGGCGGCGCAGCCGCCAAGGGCGAACAGAACGCTCAGCACCGCGCCAGCACCGAGGGTGCCGAACAGGAGAACGCCGGGTAGGCGGGAAAGAGGGCGCATGAGGAGGTTCTTGGGGATCTACGGCGCAGCCGTGATCACGCGGACCCCGTCGGCCACCAGCGCCGTTTCGGTCTTCGGCGCTTGGATCGCCTCGATTTCCTCCTTCGGCCGGCCGGCATCGGTGGCGAGGTGACGCTGCTCGTCGACCGAGACTTCCCGCACTTCGAGCGTCCCCTCGGCGATCACCGTCGCCCCGGGAAGATCTTTCGGCACGAAGAAGCCGTAGTCGCGGAAGGTGACCCGCACCTCGCGGCCGTCGCCCGCGGCGAGCGCCATCCAGCAGCCTTTCGCCTGGCAGGCGGCGGTGACGAAACCGGAGAGGCGCACCGCTTTGCCGTTTAATTCCGCGGCGCGATCGAGCGCGCTCGCCACGGCGAGGGTGTCGCCTTCGGCGGCGACCGGGGCACCGTAGGTACCACCCGGAGCCGCGGCCTGCGGCGCCTCGGCGGCGAGCGGAAGGGAGACGAGCAGGGCGAGCAGAGTGAGGGGGGCGAGCTGGCGCATCGGTTCGGTTCTCCTTTGAACTCAGGGAGCGCTGTGGGATTTCGATTCTATCGCCATCGTGCCCGGCCGGCCGGAGAGGACGCTGGCGTAGACGGCGAGCAGCTCGCGGGCCGCGTGGATCGGATCGTGGGTTCGCACCAGCGCCGCCCGGCCCGCTTCGATCAACCGCGAGGCCGTCTCCGGCTCGCGATGGATGGCGGCGATCGCCCGGGCGAAGGTCTTGGGGTCGACCGCAAACAGCGCCTCCCGGCCGTCCCGGGTATCGAGGCCGGCAAGCGCCTCCGGGGTGGCCACCACCGGCAACCCGCGCGCCCAGGCCTCCAGCACCTTCATCCGTACGCCCGAGGCGATCCGTAGCGGCACCGCGAGGATCGCCCCGGGGGCGAACGCCTCGGCGCTCTCCTCCGGAGCCTCGTGGGAGACCACGCCGTCGTCGGCCCCTTCGCGCTCCTGGCCGAATAGGTGGAGCACTGCGCCGGGAGAGGCCGCGCGCACCGCGGGCCACACCTCTTCGATGAACCAGCGGGTGCCGTCGCGGTTCGGCAGCCAGCCGCCGCTGCCGAGAACCACCACCGAGGGCGCGCCGGAAAGCTCGGGCGCCGAAGCGGGAAGGGTGAGGGGAAAGGGCACCGGCGCCACGTGCACATGGGCGGCGGGACCGCCGAGCGTACGGAGTCGCTCGGCGTCGAGCGTCGAGATCGCGACCGTCGCGGCAACCCGGCAGAGAGCCGCTCCTTCCCAGCGGGCAAGCCGCCGGCCCTCTCCGCCAAGCCAACGGGCGAGCGGCCCCTCCCTGCGGTGTGCCGAAGCGAACCAGAGATCGCTCTCGACGTTTTGCGCTCGCAGCACGACCGGCAAACCGTGCGAGGAGGCGGCAGCCAGCGCCTGCGGCAGCGCCTGAAGCTGCTCGGCATGAATCAGGTCGAACCGTTCCTCGGCAAGGGCCGCTTCGACCTCACGCCGCACCGCGGGTAGGGCGTGACGGACGATCGAGAACGGCTCCTTGCGTGCCCAGGCACAGGCCAGGGTCGCAAGCGCCCGACGCGGTGCGGCGGTCACCAAGCGCGGCCGGCACCAGGGGTTCAAGGCCTCCTCGACCGCCGCTCGATCGACCCCGGCCTCGATCGGCGCCACCAGCGTCGGTCGGTGGCCGAGCGCGGCGAGCGCTTCGAGCGTCCGCGCGAGCAGCAACCGCCCGCCGTCGATCGGTGGCCAGGGGGCTTTGGTGGCGACGACGAGGAGGTTCATGGGTAAGGGGGCAAGACGATCCCGGATTCGCATAATACCCGTCAGATCCCCCCCATTGGGCCCATTGGGCGAGGGGCGAGGCCTCGGCACCGAAGAAATTTTGCCGACTTTGCCAAAACTGTCGAGAAGTCCACCCCCCTTTCGCGTCTGTTGGGAGCGAAAGGAGATTCACTCATGCTCGCTCGCGCCACCGCAGCCACCCCTTGGGGGATCGAAGCACAACTGGTTCAGATCGAAGTCGACGTCCATAACGGCCTGCCCCAGATCCAGATCGTCGGCCTGCCCGACGCCTCCGTCCGCGAGAGCCGCGAACGGGTGCAGCGGGCGCTCAAGAATTGCGGCTTCGACCTGCCGCCAAAGTCGATCGTCGTGAACCTCGCCCCGGCCGATTTGCGCAAGGAGGGCAACCACCTCGACCTCGCGATCGCACTCGCCCTGCTCGCTGCCCACGGCCAGATCGCGGAAGAGAATCTCAACGGACGCCTGTTCTGCGGCGAACTGGGCCTGGACGGTACGGTGCGCTCGGTGCGCGGCGGGCTCGCCGTCGCGGATCTCGCCGCGCGACTGGGCCTGCGCGAAGTGATCCTCCCTGCCGCGAACGGCCCGGAGGCAGCAGCGCTCGGCGGCGTTCCGGTGTTCGGTGTCGCCCACCTCGTCGAGGCGATCGACCACGCGATCGGTAGTGTGCCGCTCGTCCCCGCATCGCCGCGCGAAATCACCGTCTCCGCGACCGCCAAAAAGCGGCCCGACCTGTCGGACGTGCGCGGTCAATCGGGAGCCAAGCGGGCGCTCGAAATCGCCGCGGCCGGGGGGCACAACCTGCTGTTCTTGGGGCCTCCCGGCTCGGGCAAGACCATGCTCGCGCGCCGCCTGCCGGGCCTGCTGCCGCAGCTCGCGCTGGCCGAGGCGATCGAGGTGACCAAGATCTGGTCGCTCGCGGCCGAGCAGCCTCCCGGGGGCTTGATGCTCGAACGCCCGTTTCGCAGCCCGCACACCGGAACCTCGACGGTCGGCATGATCGGCGGCGGACCCTCGGCCCGCCCGGGCGAAGCGAGCCTGGCGCACAACGGAGTGTTGTTCCTGGACGAGCTGCCAGAATTCCGTCGCGACACCCTAGAGGCGCTCCGCCAGCCGCTCGAAGAGGGGCTGGTGAGCATCGTCCGCGCCCGCGCCCGCTTCACCTTCCCCGCCCGTTTCGCGCTGCTGGCGGCGATGAACCCGTGCCCCTGCGGACATCTGGGCGATCCCCGCTACGACTGCCGCTGCCCGCCCCAACTGGTCGAGCGCTATCGCGGCCGGGTCTCGGGCCCGCTGCTCGACCGGATCGATCTCCACGTCGAGGTTCCGGCGGTCTCGCTTACCGACCTGCGCGGCCGGAGCGGCGAAACCACCGAGGACGTGGCCGCACGGATCGGCCGGGCGCGCGAACAGCAGGCGGCCCGCTTCGACCCGGACTCCCCCTCGCCGATCAACGCCGCCATGAACACCCAGGAGCTGCGCCGCTTCTGCACCACTACGACCGAAGGACGCGCCCTCCTCGAAGCCGCCTTCGAACGCCTCGGCCTCTCCGCCCGCGCGCTCGACCGGATCCTCAAAGTCTCGCGAACCATCGCCGACCTAGACGGCGGCGGCCCGATCCAGCCCGCCCATCTCGCCGAAGCGATCCAGTACCGAAGCCTCGATCGCCGGATGATCCGGGGTTGACAACGAGTTAACCTGGAGATTAACGTGAGACTTGCTCGAATCGCCCAATCGCAATGGGACGTCCTGGCCATCGTCGACCCTCGAGGCTATTGTCAGATCATCGATTTCCTGGATTCTCTCGAAGCGCCGTATCGAGCGGCAAGGAACAGCATGATCCATCTCCTCACCCGACACATTCCGATCCACGGCCCACCCAAAGGTGAGCCTCACTGCAAACCGCTCGGCTTTGGTCTTTATGAATTCCGGCGCCAGCCCAAGGGCAAAAAGCTGCGGATTCTCTGGTTCTATGGGACCGAGCACGTCATTGTCTGTGCTTCCGCCTTCGTCAAGGCAGAGTCCACGCCGCGGATCGAGATCGAGCGCTCGCGTCTGATCGCTCGACAGTATTGGGCAGCGGCGGAGCGAGACGAAATCAAAATCGTGAGCACGAAGGGGTGGCCATCATGAGTACAGATCTGGGGCGCTTTCAAAAGATGGTTGCCGAAGCGGAGGCAACTCCCGAATTCTGGGCCGAAGGGGCGATCCTGGAATTCACCGAAGCCCTCTGGGCGCGGATGGAAGAGGAAGGTGTCGCGCGCGCCGAGCTGGCGCGGCGTTTGGGTACCTCAAAGGCATACGTCACCAAGGTGCTCGGCGGCAACGCGAATTTCACCCTCTACAGTCTGGCGAAGCTGGCGCTCGCGGTCGGCGGCAAGGTGCGGATCTCGATCGAGCCGATCGTGCCGGCTGGCCGTAAGCCACGTCCGCGAAAGCTGGCACCCGTGAGCGTCAAGGATTCCGCCGCAGAGAGGGAGAGAAAAGCGGCGGCTGGGGCGAAGAATCGTCGAGCCGTGGCGGCGGCGCTCGGCTCGGCACCCAAGATTTAATTGCTCCGCCTGGGTTAGTCTTTCCGCCATGAGCTTACGAGCGACCCAAAGAGCCGGCTGCCTCGCGATCGGATTCGTCGTCTCGTCTCTGTTCGCCGTCGCCGCCTGCGCCAAGAGGGAGGCGATAGCCCCCTCGGTCGCGACCGAATCGGCCGCGCCGATGGCCCGGGGGCCGGCGAGTGCCGAGGCGGCAAAACTTTCGAGCCTGGGCTACGTGGCCGCCGGGGGCGGCGGAGGGCAACCCGTCACTCCGGCGCAGTCCGCTCCCAGACCCTCGCCGCGCAAGCTGATCAAGACGATCGAGATGGCGATCGAGGTGCGCAAGCCCGAGGAGGTTTCGGCGACCCTTCAGACGCTCGCCGAGACGCTCGGCGGCTACGTTTCGGGCGTCGGCGCGAATCGGCTGGCCGATGGGGCGATGCAGGTCACGTTGACCTTGCGCATCCCGGTCGAGAAGCTCGACGCGGCGCGGGCGGAGGTGAAGAAGCTCGCGGTCAAGGTGCTCTCCGAGCAGTTGCATACCGAAGACGTCACCGACCAGCTGGTCGACCTGGACGCCCGGTTAAAGACCCTCAAGGCGACCGAGGCCGAGTTGCAGGCACTGCTCGCCGAATCGCGGGCCAAGGCGCGCAAAGTCGAGGAGATCATGGCGATCTTTCGTGAGCTGACCGAGATCCGCACCCAGATCGAACAGATCGGCGCGCAGGTTCTCGAACTCGACCGCCAGGTCGCCTACTCAACGCTTCAGGTGCAAATCTCGCCCGTCTCCTCCGCGCGCCCGGTGACCGGCGAGGGATGGCAGCCCGGCGACCGGGTGCGCGACAGCATCCGCACGCTCGTGAGCTTTCTGCGCGGCCTGGGTGATTTCCTGATCTTCGCGCTGATCGTCGGCCTGCCGGTCCTCGGCTTGCTCTGGTTTGCGCTGTTCCTGCTGCGCAAGTTCTGGCGTCGGATGCGTGGAAAACGCCCGCCGAAAGCGGACCCGGGCCGGCCATAAGCCCAAGTGCCACCGGCCCGCTGAGCGCGCGGGGCGGATTTTCGTCGATTTGATCGCGCCGCCCAGGTTCGTTACCCTTGGGGACATGAGAACGAGAGCTACCCAACGAGCCGGCTGTCTCGCCATCGGAGTCGTCCTGTCGTCCCTCCTCGCCGTCACCTCTTGCGCCAAACTGGTGAAGGCGCACGCATCGCACTCCCACCACGGCATGTCTCACGCCTCTCACGTCTCCCCCGTGCCTCTCAAGCCGCCGATCGGACAGGCGTAGTCTGGCCGGATGCGGAGCGACGCAAAGCCTTGCCTGCTCGCCCCCGAAGAGGACCGGGGGAGGGGCCGTGAGGGAAGTTCGCCCGGGCCGCGCGAATTTGTGGCGAAAAAGTGGGCGCGGCATGCAACAATCCAGGTATCCTGATCGAGCCGACCCGCCGCGTGGCGCTAGAGCTATATCGCAAGGCGTGTCGATTCGGTTCGTGCCGGGGGGATGCAGAAACTCCTTGGGCATCCCGGAAGAAAGAGTCCATTGACGCTTATAGCCTGCCGGTGATAGCTTCCCGGCGTCCAAAAGGAGTCGTCATGATCAACACACGCATCGGCAAGTTCCTCCTGGCTGCCAGCCTGTTCGCCGCGGTTGCTCCCCAAGCAGCCCAAGCACTCGGCCCGTTTCAGTTTCACGCGATTTCACCCTGCCGCATCGCGGACACCCGCGCCGGCTTCGGCGGCATCATGACGGCCGGCGCTACGCGCGACTTCACGGTCCAGGGTGTCTGCGGCATCCCCGGGGGCGCCGCCGCGGTGGTGGTCAACGTCACCGTGGTCGGGCCGACCCAGACCGGCTTCGTCACGCTCTACCCGTCGGACCTCGGCAGCCCGCCGCTCGTGGCGACGCTGACGTTCAACGCGGGTGAGCCGGCGCTTGGCAACGGCGCGATCGTGCCGCTCAAGGCGACCACACCGGACCTCCGCGCGGTCTACGGTATCGGCGGCGGCACGGCGACGACTCACGTCGTTATCGACGCCACGGGCTACTTTCAGTAGCGCTCCGTAGTCGCGGCTCGAAACGACCGGAACCTATCTTTGAGGGCCGCCTAGCGATCTTTGCGCCGGGCGGCCTTTTTGTGCCTAGGCATCCTTTGTAAGCATCTCTACTCGTCCTTGGGCTTCGAACGATCCGACCGGCCTTGAACCCCTCGTCCCGCCCTCTCCGCCCGCTCCTCGCTGCGCTACTGCTCGCGCTCGTCGCGACCGGTTCGATCGTCACCTTCGAACTGCGCGGGAAGGTGCCGTTCAGCTCCGATCAGTCGATCATCGCGCTGATCGGCCTCGACATCCTGGAGCAGGGCAAGCACCCGGTCTTTTGCTATGGCTCGGAGTACGGCGGCACGCTCGAACCCCACCTGCTCGCCGCGACCTTCGGCCTGTTCGGCGCGACCCCCCAGGTCTTCCGCATCACCCTGGCCGTCCTACTTATCGGGCTGATCCTCGCCGTTTGGGGGTTTACCCGCCGGGCGTTCGGGGAGTGGGAAGCCCTCGCAGCGGGACTCTATCTGGCGCTTGGCCCCTCCTTCTTCCTCTATAAGGGACTCACCTCGGACGGGGCCTACACTTCGCTGCTGCTGCTCTCCGCCCTCGCCTTGCTGTTTGCCCTGCGGATCGACGCCCGTCTCGAACGGGGCGAGAAGGCGACGGTCGACGTCCTGGCGCTCGGCGGCTTGCTCGGCGCGGCCTGGTGGGTCCATCCGCTGTCGGTCTTTCTCGCCGTTCCGATCGCGGTTCTCGGGTTCTCGGGCCGCTGGCGAACGTGGATTTCGCCGCGCCTCCTCGCCCTTGCAGCCACCGGCTTCTTGGTGGGGAACTTCCCCTGGTGGTGGCACAACCTGCGCCACGACTGGGCGAGTTTGAAGGCGCCGGAGTTGGCCGCCGCGACCGCCGCCCAGGGGATCGCTCCGCTGTCCGAGCGGGTAGGCGATCTTTTCCGTCTCGGCTGGAACATCCTGCTCGGCGGTCGTTCGACCTGGGGACACGGCACCTCATTCCCCGGTGCGCCGCTCGTCGCCGGAGCCCTGCTCGCCGCCGTCCTCGCCGTGGCACTCCGCGCGGCGCTTCGACGGCAGGAGGGTACGAGGCGACGGGCGGTGATCCGGAGCGTGGCGATGTTCCTCTCGATCGTTCTAGTCGTCCCGCTCTTGAACCTCGCGATCGCGCGGACCGACTTCGTCGATCCACGCTACCTGCTGCCGATGTATCTCGCCCTCGCCCCGCTGTTCGGTCTCGCCCTGGTCGAAATTCACCCTCGGCCTCTCGCCTTCCTGCTCGCGGCCGCGGCCCTCGCGCTCAACGTGGGAAGCCAATGGACGGCACCGCAACTCGCCGGTCGCGAGGGTGGCCGTTTCGACGTTTCGACCGGACGCCTGGTATCCGACCTCGAAGCCCGCGGCATCGACGCGGTCTACGCCTCGTACTGGACCGCCTACCGGATCGCCTTCCTCTCCCGCGGCAAGATCGCCGCGAGCCCCTTCGGCACGTCCACCAATTCCTACGTGCGCGACCTTACCCTCCAGGCGCGGGTGGATGCCGCTCCGCACCCCCGCTACCTGATGACCGGTGAGGATCGCAGCCGATTCTCTGAATATCTGGAGCGGCGCGGGCTCCCCCATCGCTCCGAGAGGATCGAGGGATACACCCTGTTTTCAGACCTCGACGCCGAAACCGCCGAACGGCTTCGAATCTGTCACTGCATCCCGGCCGTGGTGACTCCGGGCGACATCGAATGGCTCCAGGCCAAAGGGCCGGAGAGCCTTCGCCGCAACGGCACGGCGACGTACCGGATCCTGCTTCGCACGAAGCTCCTGATGCCGCTGTCGAACAACGTCCACCTCTCCTATCGCTGGCGCCCGGCGGACGGCTCCGCCCCGATCGAAGGGGGACGCGTGATGATCACCTCCCGGGCGATGCGCAGAGAAACCCTCCGGCTCGACCTGCCCGTGGTCGCGAACCTCCCCCCCGGGCGCCATCGCCTGGTGATCGACCTGGTGGAAGAAAACGTCGCGTGGTTCGAGGATCTCGGCCTGCCGCCCTTGGCTCTCGACGTCACGGTCGAGCCCTAGATTCCGCGGCCACCTGATATCGTCGGCCACGAACTCGAATGCGCGTCACACTGCTCAAGCTGCTCGACGGGCTCACCCGCTCGGTCGAACTTCCGGAACCGATCTACGAATTCGGGGCGTTCCGTGTGCCGGGCCAGCAGCACCTGCCCTACGTGCGCGACTATTTTCCCGGCAAACGCTACGTCGGATGCGACATGCGGCCGGGTGACGGGGTGGACGAAATCCAGGATCTGCACTCGCTTTCGCTGCCGGATGCCTCGGTCGGCACCGCGATCCTGTTCGACACGATCGAGCATGTCCGCGAGCCCTGGCGGGCGACCGCCGAGGTGCTGCGCGTCCTCAAGCCGGGCGGCATCATTCTGATGACCTCCGTCTGGTATTTCCCGATCCACGCCTATCCCGACGACTACTGGCGCTTTACAGCGAGCGCCTTCGACGCGCTGCTCGACGGCTACCATCCGATCGCAACCGAGATGTGCGGCCTGGAAAAGCTGCCCCATACCGTAGTGGGTCTCGCGGGCAAGGGGCCGATCGACCCTGCGGTCGAGGCGGAGATCCGGCGCGTCGTCGCGGCCTGGAAGCGACATGGCGCCACGAGCTGGAAGGAGCGGGTGCTCAATTGGTTCCCTCCGGCGCTGCTGATTCCCGCCTACGGACTCTTTCTGCGCGCGATGGCGAAGCGGACTCCGAAGAGCGCGACTCCGCAGCCTGGGCAATGAGGACAAGCTCCACCGCTCCGCCGGAATCCGCGATCGCGCTGTCGATCATCATCCCAAGCCGCGACACGAAGGATCTCACCCTCGCCTGCCTCGCCTCGCTGGAAGGTCTCGGTCCGGAGGTCGAGATCCTGGTGGTCGACGACGGCAGCCGCGACGGCACGGCCGAGGCGATCACCCGGATCGAAGCGAATCCAGCGACGGTTTCGTCTCTCCGCCTACTCCGCTCCGAGGAGGGCACCGGCTTTACCCGGGCCACCAACCGCGGCCTCTTGGCGGCGCGCGGCGAGTTGCTCCTGCTGCTCAACAGCGACACCGAAATGTTGCCCGGGAGCCTTGCCGCGCTGCATGGCGCCTTCGCCGCCGACCAGCGCCTGGGCGCCGCCGGGGCCGCCCTCTCCTATCCCGACGGCCGACCGCAGTGGAGCGGCGGCGCCGCCCCAGGCGACCGATGGCTGTTCCTGCTTGCAAGCGGCCTCGCGCCGCTGCTTCGCCGCCTGTCGCTCTACCGTCGCGCCCGCCCTTTGCGCCGGACCGGCGCAGTGGATTGGGTGACCGGCGCGGCGCTCTGCGTCCGCCGGACCGCTCTGGCGTCGGTAGGGCCGATCGAGGCGCCCGGGCCGCTCGACGAGCGGTTCCGCTTCTACGCCCAGGATCTCGACCTCTGTCTTTTGTTGCGCGCCGCGGGTTGGAAGATCGAGATCCTGCCCGAGTTTCGCGTCCGCCATCATCACGGCGCCACGATCGGCCGCGACGCGGGGACGAGTTCGGACCAAAAGCACCCCGAGCTGCTCTGGACCGATCTCCTGCTCTGCGCTCAAAAACACCGCGGAGAGGCCGGCGGGCGTTCCGCGCGCCGTGCCCTCCGGGCGGGCGCCGCGTTGCGCGCGATCGGCCGTACGCTCTCTCGACCGTTCGTTCCGAAGGCGGATCTCGATGCCTGGCGGGCCGACGACGAGGCGTTCCACCGAGCCCGCCGCGCCCTCGCCGAGGCGAGAATCCAATAGAATCTCTCGTCTGCGCTCCGCGGCCCGGCGCGTCGTGTTCCCGGCCGCTCGCTGGAAGCCACCGATTTTCACCTCGCGCCCTTTCCGCGCACCGCTCCAACCGGCCCGAACCGGGAGGTTCCCTCGATGAAACATCTCCTAGCCCTCGCCCTGGTCATCCTGCTCACCGCAATCCCGGCCACCGCCACCTGCGGCGGAGGAGGAGGGGGAGGAGTGGGCGGCATCGCCCCCTCGCCGCAAGGATTCCCGCAGAATGACCTGGCGACCTACCGGGTCTCCTGGCAGGTTATTTCCGCGATCGGACCGGCGCCGGAGGGTACCTGGATCCTCTATTGGTTCCCGATCTCGCCGGAGGAGGCTCGCGCTTCGGAGCTGCAGAGTTCGCGTGTCCTGACCCTCGCCGCCGGACGCTGCGTCGGCATGGGCCTGGTTCCCACCGATCTCGTCGATCTCCACGCCCGTTTCGAGGCGGCCTCCGACACGGCGAGCGCGGTCTTGGTCTCTGCCGCCGACGGCAGGGAAATCGGCCGCGCGGCCGCCCGGGCCGGCCAGCCGCTGGGCCGGGCCGAAGTCGAAAAGATGGTAGAAAACGCGCTCAACCAGCGGGAAAAGGAACTCGACGTCCGGCTCGACAACGCCAAGGCGGCCGAGAAGAAGGGGGAGAAAGAAGAGGCCGCAACGCTCTACACTCAGGTCTGGGAACAGCGTTGCCTCGCCCCGAAGCTCGGCAAGAAAGCCGCCAAGGCGCTCGACAAGCTGGGCCGGCCGGTGGCGAAAGACGCCCGCCTCGACCTGCCATTGCCGGACCCGAGCCGGTCGACCGAAACCCGGATCGCCCGCGCCTTGGCCGAAGGCCTTCGGGCCGAGAATGACTTGAACCTCCCCGAAGCCACCAAAGCCTACGAACGGGCGCGCCGGATCGATCCGGCCGACCCGGTGCCGTTGCGCTATCTGGGTGAGCTGTATCGCCACCACACGGGCGAATGGGACAAGGCGCGCGAAGCCTTCCAGCGCGTTCTCGACCTTGGATCCGACCCGCTGTCGCGCGCCGTGGCGCTCCACGGCCTGGGCAAAATGACGATCCACGACGGCGAGTTCAAAAAAGGGCTCGGCCTGTTCGAGCAGTCGGCCGCCACCTATCCCCTGCCGCTCACCTACCGCAACCTGGCCGTCTACTGGAATTCCGAAGGGCAGTTCGACAAGGCGTACGGCTACGTCCAAAAAGCGATGGCGCTCGATCCGGACGACGCCTACAACCAGATCTTCGCCGCCACCTACTCCATCGAACTCGGCCGGCCGGAAGAGGCGGAGCGCATAGCCCGCGCTCATGAGTCTCTGCTGCCCGCCTCGTACAATCTCGCCGCGATCTGGGCCCAGCTCGGCCAGAGCGAAAAGGCGCTGGAGCTGCTCACCCGCCACTTCTACAAGTACGAGCAACTCCCCGCGGTGCGGCAAAAGGAGATGGAAGAGGCGCGGGTCGACACGGTGTTCAGCTCCCTGCGGGAAAATCCGAAGTTCGTCGAGCTGATCGCGAACGCCGACCACAAGACCGGCATGTAGTCGAGGAAGCCGGAGCGAAACCCGAGAGCCAAGGAACCGAGCTGCCGAGATGCGAGAACTGCTTCGTTACCGCGACCTGATTCGCGTTCTGGTCGAACGCGACCTCAAGGTTCGCTATCGCCGCTCGGCGTTCGGTTTCCTGTGGACGATGCTCCAGCCGCTCTTGATGATGCTGGTGTTCACCATGGTGTTCGCCTCGATCTTCCGCTTCGATCGCCCGGACTACTGGATCTACGCGCTCGCCGGGATCCTGTTCTGGAACTTCTTTTCCCAGTCGATCGTCGCCTCGATGAACAGCCTGCGCGGCAACGCCCAACTGCTCCAGAAGCTGCCGGTGCCGAAGATCGTCTTTCCGCTCGCCACCGTGATCTCGGGAGTGATCAACCTGGCGCTCGCGTTGATCCCGCTGTTTGCCATCCTGCTGCTCACCGGCCATCGCCCGGGCTGGGCGATCCTGTTTCTGCCCGTCGCGATCCTGCTCGCCGCGGCGTTCACACTCGGCGCCGGGCTGTTGCTTTCGCCGCTCGCCGTCTTCTTCACCGACGTAGTCGAGCTGGTGGGCGTTCTGCTCACGCTGCTGATGTACCTCACACCGGTGATCTACCCTTACGAGATCCTCCCCGAAAAGGTGCGCTGGATCGTCCGCTTCAACCCGCTGCGCTCGATCCTGGAAATCTTCCGCGATCCGATCTACCTGCAAAAGGTGCCGCCGTTTACGCACATCGCGGTCTCCGCCGGCATCGCGATCGTGGCGCTCGCCATCGGCGCCTGGGCGTTCCGCAAATCCAGCGACCGGATTCCCTTCTACGTCTGATGCCCACGCTCGCCGATTCAGCTTCCGACTCCCTGCGCATCCGCCTCGATGGCGTGTCGCTCTGCTACCGCCTGGCCAAGCAGCGCATCCCGTCGCTCAAGGACTACGCAATCCACATGATGAAGGGCGCGCTCTCGTACGAGAAGCTCTGGGCGCTACGCGACGTTTCGTTCTCGGTCCAAGACGGCGAAACGGTGGGCATCATCGGCCGGAACGGCGCGGGCAAGAGCACGCTGCTCAAAGTGATCTCCGGGGTGCTCAAGCCGACCGAAGGAAAGCGCGACGTGCGCGGCCTCGTGGTGCCGATCCTGGAGCTGGGCACCGGCTTCGACCACGAGCTAACCGGACTTGAGAACATCTACCTGAACGCCATGCTGCTCGGCAGGAAGCGCAAGGAGATCGACGAGGCGCTCGACCGGATCATCGAATTCTCCGGCCTCGGCGACTTCGTCCGCGCGCCGATCCGCAACTACTCCTCCGGCATGGTCGCCCGCCTCGGCTTCTCGATCGCCACCGCCTGGCTCCCCGACGTGCTGATCCTCGACGAGGTGCTGTCGGTGGGCGACGCCGCCTTCACCCGCCGCTGCGAAGAGCGGATCGCCGAGTTTCACGCCGTGGGTACCACGATCCTGCTCGTCTCTCACAGCGAAGCGGCGATCCGCAAGAGCTGCACCCGCTGCCTCTGGCTCGACGCCGGCCGCCTGCGCGGCGAAGGACCGACCGAGGAGATCCTCGACGCCTATTCGAGCGATTCGACCGGCACGGAACCCTCCGGCCGCGAAGGCGGTCAGCTGCACAAAGAAGAGCTGCCGCGCGGCTAGAGATCGGAGGATCGCAGATGCCCACGCCGCGGTCGAGATCGACGCCGTTGCCTATCATCCAAACCTCTGAGGAGGATCTTTGATGCACGCCCGAACCTTGACCTCCCGCCTCCGGCTACCGGCCGCGGGGCTCGTCCTGGCGGCAATTGCCGCGACTCTGCTCGCACCGACCGCCTTTGCCGCCACGGCCAAAATCACCACGATCGTCCTCGTCCGCCACGCCGAGAAGGCCACCGACGACCCGCGCGACCCCACGCTCGCCTCGGCCGGGCAGGAACGGGCAAAGGATCTCGCCCAAGCGCTCGACGAAGCGGGCGTTGCGGCCGTCTACGTCACTGAATACAAGAGAACCCGCTTGACCGCGGAACCGACTGCCGAGCATTTTGGCGTGACGATCGAGACCCGGCCGCGCGAAGCGACGGCGCCCGACGCCTACGCCCGCGCCCTGGTACCGAAGATCCTCAAGAAATACGCCGGCAAAGTCGTGCTGATCGTCGGCCACAGCGACACGGTGCCCGAGCTGGTGAAAGTCTTGACCGGCAAAACGGTCCCGCCGATCGACGAGTCCGAATACGACAATCTGTACGTCGTGGAAGTCCCGAAGAGCGGCCCCGCCCGATTGATTTCGGCCCGGTACGGGCGGCCTCGGCCGTAAACGAGCCGACCGATCCCCGTCCTGGAATCTCCTCCGGACTCGCGGCCTGCCGGAAGGTCGGTAACATCGAACGCCCTCCAGGATAGGTAGAGGAAGAAGGGGGGCGATCCCCGCCCCCGAACTCTTTCCCGGAGCTTGCGGCTTGGCGACGATCGACTTCTCGGGTCTTTTCCGGACTCACGCTCCCGACCTGCACCGGTTCGCCCACTTCCTCTCGGGAGATCCGACGCTCGCCGACGATCTGGTCGCGGAAACTTTCGTCCGCCTCTGGAACGCCCGCCAGCGTGTCGACCTCTCCACCGTGCGCGGCTATCTGTTTACGATTACCCGCAATCTCTACCTCCAGCACAGGCGGCGAGCGGCACGGGCAACCGGTTTGGACGAGCGGATGCCCGACGGGGCGCCCGATCCCGAGCGGCGAGCGGAGATCCGCTCCGAGCTGGGATCGGTGTACGCGGCGCTCCAAGAGTTGCCCGAGGTCGATCGCGCCGCGGTCCTGCTGCGCGCCGAGGGAGAGATGTCCTACGAAGAGATCGCCGCGGCTCTCGGACTTTCGGCCGTAGCCGCCCGAGTGCGCGTCCACCGGGCGCGATTGAAGCTCGCCGCGGCGCGCCGCCTGGGCGCCACCTCTACCCTCAAGGAGACCCAACCATGAATGTCACACGCGATGTGGTGAAAGACCTGATCACCGTCTATTTGGCCGGCGACGCCAGCCCGGATACCCGGGCCCTCGTCGAGGAGTATCTGGAGCACGATGCCGAACTCGCGAGCGATGTCGCGGCGGCGCGCGGCGAATCGCTGGACCTCCCCTCCACTTCCGCACTGGCGCCCACCGCGGAGAAGGAAGCTCTCGACCGCACGCGCCGCCTGTTGCAGACGCGGAATTCGACCCTCGTGATCGCGGCCCTGTTCACTCTCCTCCCCTTGAGTTTCGTCTTCAAAGGGGGCACCATCACCTTCCTGATGATTCGAGACGAACCGATCATCGGCATCGCCTGGTGGGCCACGGGCGCCGCGATGTGGGCTTGGCACCTCTGGGTTCGCAGTAGACTGCGCGTCTCGGGGCTCTAGAACGAAATTCCAGGGCCGATAGCCGCTATCCAGCTCCGATAGCCGCTATACGCGGTGGATAGCCGCTTCCCAAGCGCCGATAGCCGCTATACACGGCGGATAGCCGCTATCCAGCTCCGATAGCCGCTATACGAGCCCGATAGCCGCTATCGGCGCTGAAGGGCGCCATCCGAGCCGGACAGGTCGTTGCTCTCGACGTCAGGGGAAGAAGCGATGGAAAGCCATGATTCTCACGTGACGATCCACATGGTGGCGAGCCTAGACGGCTTCATCGCTCGCAAAGACGGGAGCGTCGACTGGCTCGAGACCGCCGACGAGTTCGCCGACGGGGACACCTTGGATCCCGGGTTCGTCGAGGCTTTCCTCCAGACGATCGACTGCTACGTCATGGGCTCGCGCACGCACGAGACCGCATTGAATTTCGAGGCCCAAGGGTTCGGCTGGGCCTACGGCGATAAACCCACCTTCGTCCTCACCCACCGCGACCTGCCGCGGACCCGGGACACCGTCACGTTCCACGCGGGCGATCTCGCCCAGTTCGTCAACGAACGCCTGCGGCCGGCGTTCCGTTCCATCTGGTTCGTCGGCGGCGGAGCACTCTCCGCCGAATGCCTCCGCCTCGGACTGGCCGACGAAGTGCGCTATTCGATCGTGCCGGTCTTGATCGGCGACGGAATCCCCTTCTTCGATCAGCTCGACCGCGACGTCGCCCTCCACCTGGCCGAGGTGAAAGCCTACAAGAGCGGCATGGTGGGGCTGCGGTACGAGGTTCGAAGGTAGACGGGGTTCATCTGGCGCCAGGTCAAAGTCGGAAGCGGTGTGCCGCCTCAGCGACCGTCCCCCTGTCCCCTCCGCCTTCGACTGCCCGGGAGAGGGGCGCCCCCGGCGGCCCGTCCGGCCCAACGGGCCGGGAGAATCCAGCCCAGGGCTGAGGCCGAAGGCCGATGCCCTGGGTGGAAAGACCCCACAGAAAGGCGGCCTGAAAGGCCGCGAGAGCTTCCGCCCCACATGTAGCGCTCGTCGAATTAGATTGTATAGGCCTCCAGGAACGCACGGAATCTGCGGATCTGTCGACCTTGGTTCTCGCGGCCTTTCAGGCCGCCAGGAGGTGGGAATCCTTGACCCAGGGCATCGGCCTTCGGCCTCAGCCCTGGGCTGGGTTCTCCCGGCCCGCTGGGCCGGCCTCTTGAGTTGCCGGTGGCTCCTCCTCGCGGTCAATGCCGGCGAGTAACCCGGAGACCGGCGGTAGGAGGTAGGAGAGGCTCCGTAGGCACGGACTTTGATGGGATGCTGATGGGAAGTCCTCATCCGCTCTCGACATCGAGCACCTCGCGGCTGTACAGTTTCCTGTACGTTCGAGCAGGAGGATTTCCGATGGATTCGCTCTCTTACACCCAAGCGCGCGCCCAGCTGGCGAAGACCATGGACGCCGTCTGCGACCGCCACGAGCCGGTGACCATCACGCGAAGCGGCGAGAATTCGGTGGTCATGCTCTCGCTGGAGGATTACAACTCCCTCGAAGAGACGGCCTATCTACTGCGCAGCCCGAAGAACGCCCGGCGTCTCCTCGATTCGATCGCCGAGCTGGAGCGCGGAGGCGGCACCGAGCGCGAGCTGGCCGAGTGAAGCTCGTCTTTTCCGAGCGAGCCTGGGATGACTACCTGCACTGGCAGGAAACCGACCGGCGGCTCGTGGCCCGTATCAACCTCCTGATCCGAGATATCCAACGCGAGCCCTTCCGCGGCCTGGGCAAACCAGAGCCCCTCCGCCATGCCCTCCAAGGCTACTGGTCGCGTCGAATCAACGACGAACACCGGATCGTCTACCGAATCGAAGGCGACTCGATGCTGATCGCTCAGCTGCGGTACCACTACTAGGAGGTCTCGCCTTTGTTTGCCTGAAACGCCTCCATCCTCTCATCTTCACCCCTCGTTCCCGACGGGGGGGCCGATCCACAAACGCTACGGGGAACTTCCTGGCGAGGCCAGGCTCCAAGGTGGACCAAGCGCGAAGTATGCGCACCCCGGGCGAATGGCGGCGCAATTCTTGTGTCTCTCTGACAACTATGTGGGCGCAAGGTGGTTCGGGTCAGGTTCCTCTCCAATTGAACGGGTTACTGTCCCCAGAAGAAATGCTTCTATCCGACGAGCAAGCCAGAACGAAGCGACCAGCCAGGACTTCACATCAGTGGGCCAAGGCGGCGTCGACGCTGGGAGGGCATGGGCAACACCATGCCGCGCGTCGATCAGTTGTTTCAATGCGTTCAAGTATTCAGCCCTTTGAGACACGTCGCCGCTCAAGAATTCATAAAAGCTCCGGTCCTGAGGATCAAAGTTCCGAAGAATTCTATCTAATCTATCAGGTTCGGCCTTTGCGTCCGAAAACAACCCATATTCTGGGTGGTGATCCCAAGCCGATGGGTCGGAAAAACCCTCTAAACACTCCTCGGTAGCCTTACGGAAAGATTGCTGCTTCTTCGCAAAAGTGTCATTCGCATCCAACACTACCTGAGACGCATTGGACATGCGGCGCGCCATCAGCTGGCATAAATACTTCTTCTGGCCTTCCGGTAAGTCATCCCAAGACCTGGCTGAAATTCGCCGACATGCCTGATTTATGGCATCATTGATGAACCTCTCTAGAGCGGCAGCTGCTAGTACTGTCGCGCCCTTAGCCGCCGCGCTGGCTGTCGCAGGAATTGACGACAACAGCGCTATACGCAACAACAGCACCGCTTCTCGGAAGCGATAGGTATAGTCACGGAAGGCTCCGGTCTGCACGGCTACTCGGCAGCTCTTTCTGATAATAAATCAGGGATTCGGACCGCGTTCTTGACCTCAAAGCCAAGTTCCATAAGTGCCTCTGCCCACTTCTCAAGCCTATACCGAAGTCGAGCTCGGTCAGCAGTCGCCCTGCTAACAGAGTCAGAAAAAGTACCGTCGTTAAGGCAGAGCTTCTCGAACGCTTCTTGTACCTGCTGCCTTCTCTGTGAAAGTGCGTCCGCATCCATGCCTTCCATCATTAACATCTGGGCATCGAATACTGCCCTGTTAACGCTCGTATCCCACTTTACGCTTCCATTCTTGCGAGAGATGCGGCGAAACGCATTCTCTGGAAAAACCGCCTGTACTGCCGCTACTGCGCTACGGAATGAATCTCGCAGCTCTTGGATACCGGGCTCCGCGAGGTGGCGACTTTTGCGGGAAAAATTATTCAACACCGTCTTGAGTGGCGGAGAATACTTAGGCAGTGTGTCCCGAAGTGCAAAGAACCGCAAAATTAGCTCACAGTCAAGCATTCGCGGATGAGCCTCCGTGCGTTTCTCCAGCTTGAGCCATGCACTATCCTCTGCCAGCTCATGAAGCAAATTATTTAGCTGTCCTCTGAAAACACAGTGCCTGACCTCCTGAGAATTCAAAGGAACCCCGCCTTGATTCAGCCTTTCGAATACCTGAAAACGTATCTCAGAATCACTCCTGGCAGAGATTACAAGGCACCTTAATGTCTGGTTATTGATAATTCTTTGCTGACGCTCTGTTAGCTCATCAAAGCTTTTGCCATTTAGGCCGGAAAGAACCTCAAGGCCCCTCAGCGAGTACCGATTCTCTGTAAACTCCTTGAGCGAGAGGAGGCGCTGTTGCCCGTCAACTACGACCTTAGATTTGTCATCATCCTCGGCGAAAAACAGTGTTGGAATCGGAATATTCAATAAGATCGACTCAACAAACTTGCTCTTCCTAGGCATGTCCCACACTTGGTTACGCTGAAAGCTAGATCGCACTATTAGCTCACCGTCACGAATCTCCTGGACGAGTGCTTTGACTGGAGGATCGTAAGGCGACGCAAAGAAATCGCGTTCAGGCGGTAACTCCTGCCAGGCTACCGCGCTCTCCCCTTGCTCGTCGGAGTATTCCTCCTCGCTATCGATGCTCGCTTCGGTGACCATTAGATCTCCTTTGGGTGAGCTACTAGCTTTCGGCACTCATGCCAGTCTTAAGATGCCCAAGTCCACGCTGATCGAGACAATCATTGGCGCGATTGGTACGGAGTGCGCAACCATCTCGGACTCGATTCGGGGAGGACGTGGAACAGACCTTCGAGTTACTCATCGATTGCCCCCCTACCGCAACAAATGCCGCGAAATCACCAGCCGCTGCATCTCGCTCGTCCCCTCGTAGATCGTGGTCACCCGAACGTCCCGATATAACCGGGAGATCTCATAGTCGGCGTGGAAGCCGTTGCCGCCGTGGATCTGCAGGCTTTCGGCGCAGGCTCGGTTGGCGGCTTCGGAGGCGTAGAGCTTCGCTTGGGCGGCCCAGCGGCCGGCGTCGGGTCCGTGTTCGATCGCAGCGCGGTAGGTGAGGGCTCTCGCGGCGGCGAGCTCGGTGGCGATTTGGGCGATTTTGAATTGGATCGCTTGGTGCTCGGCGATCGGGCGGCCGAATTGGACGCGTTCTTTGGCGTAGGCGACGGCGAGTTCCAGGGCGCGTTGGTGGATGCCGAGCGCTTGGGCCGCGATGCCGACCCGGGAATGGTCGAGCGTCGCTTTGGCGATCGAGAGCCCTTTGCCTTCCTGCCCCAGCAGATGGTCGGCGGGGATGCGGCAGCCGGTGAAGGTGATCGCCGCGGTGCGCGAGGCGCGGAGGCCGAGCTTTTCTTCCGGCTTGCCGATGCCGAAGCCGGGCGCGTCGGCGGGGACGACGAAGGCCGAGATCCCCTTCTTGCCGGCGTTCGGATCGGTGCGCGCGAAGACCACGTACCAGGAGGCGAAACCGGCGTTGGTGATCCACGCCTTGTCGCCGTCGAGAACCCAGAAATCGCCGTCGCGCTTCGCGGTCGTGCGCATGGAGGCGGGATCGGAGCCGGCGTTCGATTCGCTGAGTCCGAAGCCGCCGAGCTTGCCGCCGGTTGCGATGTCCCCCAGGGCGCGCTGCTTGATCGCCTCGGTACCGAACGTCTGGATCGGCCAGGCGCAGACCGAGTTGGTGACGCTCATCGTGACCGAGATCGACGGGCAGACCCGAGCCAGCTCTTCGACCGCGATCGCGTAGGTCAGCACGTCGGCCCCGGCGCCGCCGTAGGTTTCGGGAATCATCATACCGAGCAGCCCCAACTCGGCCGCCTCGGCCAGCAGCCCGGCCGGGAACTCGTGATCCCGATCGCGCTGCTCCACCCCGGGCCGGATGCGCTCTTCGGCGAAGCGGCGCACCTGCTCGCGCAGGAAATCCTGATCTTCAGAGAGGGAGAAGTCGATGCTCATCCCTTGTTGATCACCCAATCCGCGATCACCATCTTCTGGATCTCGCTCGTTCCCTCGTAGATCTCGGTGATCCGGGCGTCGCGGAAGTAGCGCTCGACGTTGTATTCCTTGGTGTAGCCGTAGCCGCCATGGATCTGCAGCGCCTTGTTGGTCACCCGCTGCGCCATCTCGGCCGAGAACAGCTTGGCCTGCGCGGCTTCGAGCGTATAGCGCTTCTGGTTCTCTTTGGCCCACGCGGCCTTCCAGGTCAGCAGGCGCGCGGCGTCCAGCTCGGTCGCCATGTCGGCGAGGTAGAACTGAATCGCCTGAAACTCCGAGATCGCCTGGCCGAACTGCTTGCGCTGCTGGGCATAGGCGACCGCCTCTTCAAACGCCCCCTGGGCGATGCCCACCGCCTGGGCCGCGATACCGATCCGACCGCCGTCGAGGGTGGACATGGCGATCTTGAAGCCGTCGCCGTCCTCGCCCAAGCGGTTCGCGGCCGGCACGCGCAGATCTTGAAACGCCAGCTCGGTGGTGCCGGAGGCGTTCACCCCGAGCTTGAATTCGTGGGTGCCGTGGCTATAACCGGGCAGATCGGTCGGCACGATGAAGCAGGTGATCCCCTTGTGCTTCTTGGCGAGATCGATACTCGCAAAGACCAGGGCGATGTCGGCGTGGGTTCCGTTCGTGATGAAGACCTTGTTGCCGTTCAAGACGTAGTCGTCGCCGTCGCGCCGGGCGGTGGACAGCAGCCCCCCCGCGTCGCTTCCCGCGCCCGGTTCGGTGAGCGCGAAACAGCCGAGCTTTTTGCCTTCCGCCAGGGGCTTCAAGAACTTCTGCTTCTGCTCCTCGTTGCCGTACTTCAAGAGCGGGTCGCAAACCAGCGAATTGTTGACCGACAGGATGACGCCCGAAGTGGCGCAGACGCGGCTCACCTCTTCGATCACCAGGGCGTAGGAGATCGTATCCATCCCCGCACCGCCGTATTCCTCCGGCACCGAGACGCCGCCCAACCCCAGCTCGCCCGCCTGGTCGAAAAAGCTGCGCGGGAACTCGCCCGACTCGTCGATCTCTTTGGCCCGCGGCTTGACCACTTCGTCCGCAAAGCGGCGGATGTTCTCGCGCAGCAGCTGCTGCTCTTCGGTAAGCTCGATTTTCATGCGCGTTCCTATTGCGAAAGCTGCCTCGCGAAGGGGAATCCCGGATTGGAGAAGCGGAAGGGCGACGCCCAAAGGCTTAGACCGGATGGTAGCAATCGGCGGAAGAGGGGGTCAAGGAAGCTACCGGCATTCGCCGGCGGTCGGTCGCGAGTTCCGCGCGCAGCCTGCGGCGAATTCCTACCGCGCCGCGCCCGCCGGTTCCTCGGCCGACGACTCAAACGCCAGACGCAAAGTCCCCCCGGGTGCAAGCTGTCCGGATCGGCACTCCAGCGCGAGCTTTGGCGACCAGCCGGCCTGCCCCAGGGCCAACCGGGCCGAGATGGGCACCACGCAGGCGGTGTATTCACCGGGCGCGAGTTCCGCGAATCGTTTGGCCGTCAAACCGAAACCTGGCTCTCCGTGCGAACGTGCCCAGGCGGCGAGGGTGTGGGTCGGCAGCTCCAGGCCGTTTTGGAGCAACATCAGCCAGGCATCCTGCTCCAGTAGACGCTGCCGAAGGGAAGAGCCAAGGTCCACTTCGACCGTTCCACCGGAGTCGGGAACGAACAGGTCGACTTTCTCACCCGCCCGCAGCTCGAACGCGGTCAGGGCGGAACCCAAGGCACCAACCACCGCGACAGCCCCTACGACGACGCTGGGAAGCTTCACCTCGAAACCGCCGTCCGCGGCGGTGCGGGTTCGATCGTTGCCGTACCGAGCCGGTCGCACCCCCATGGCGGAAACGACCGCACCGCTTGCGACCCCGCGCGGCGACCGAACCCGACCCGCGAACCGCGCCGTTGCCCGTAGAGCCAATTCGATCGGCCCGATCTCACCGTCTTCCGGCAGGGCGAACGTCTGCTCCGTGGCGACGAGGTCGCCGCGGCCCGACTGCGCATTGAGGGTCAAACTTCCTGGCGCGACCCCTCGAAATTCGAACTGGCCGGAATCTTCGGTGATCAGCCATTGGTTCGCTCCGTCGCGTTCTAGAACGGACACCACGGCCTTTGCCGCGGGTTGACCTTCGGAATCGACCACGCGACCGAAGAGGCGGGTTTCGGGAACCTGAATTTCGACCTCTGCTCGTCCATTTCGTGCCTCGACGCTTCGATGAAGCTCGAGCGAAAGCCGAGGACTATCCGCAGCCAATTCGATCGGCCAGTGCCCGTCCCGCGGAAGAACTCCTGAGAATTTACCCTCTTCGTCGCTGTCGAAGCGAATCGAGACCACACCCTGTTGACCGCCGAACCATAAGGTCGCACGGAGCGGAGACTTGCCGAGGCGGACTTCGCCTTCGATCTCAATCCATCGAATTTGGAACACACGGCGTGCCTCTGCCGTCGACGTGAATTCGAGATCGTGCTCCGTCAGCATCTTCTGCCCGGTCGAGTCGGAAATTCGAACCGTGAAGATTCCCCTCTTCTGGTGCATCGCCCGGGCCACGCCCTCGTCGGAGGTTTTTCCTTCGAACACCGTCTCGGTGCGGGAATCTCCGCGTCCCAAGGATCGGTCGACCTGTACGTTCCAGGAGCGGCCGAGCCAGTCCTTCGCCGGCTCGACCACCAGTTCCAGATCGAGAGGAGCCTCCAGGAGAAACGGTTCCGGAAGATACGTTTCGCCGCCAGCCGCTACCTCGACCGGCCCACGGAGTTCGGCGAGTGCGCCCTCCTGCTCCACCCCTATCGTGTAGAAGCCCGGAGCGAGCCCAACGAATTGGAAGAATCCCCGCTCATTGATTCTTCCTTCGCGGCCCATCTGCGAGAGCTTTTCAACCGCTCCCCGATCTCCACCGCCCGATGCCACCGCAGGCGAAAGGACCACCCGGCATCGCTCAGGATCGACGGTGCTTCCCGCTGCGGCGTCCACCCATCCTGCGAGCGAAGCTCCACGCCGGAGGGTGAGCGTTTTCAGGTCGGTATCTCCTCCCCCTCGCACCGCGACATCCCACGAGTAGAGGGGAATGAAGGATTCGGCGAGGATCGAAAGATCGTAGGTTGCCGCGGGTATGTCGCAACGGAATCGCCCTTCGAGGTCGATCGGGCACTCGATTTGACCTTTAGGGCCTGACCGGCTCCTCGCTGCACTTCGCGGAGGTAGCGTCGTGACGATTAGTTTCTTCGGTAGGGTCGAAGGCTTTTCCGCCGACAAGAGCCGACCGACTACGTGTCCGAGCGGCCAAACTTCAAGCCGCTCAACCTGTTGTACCTCACTCGAACGCCCTACCGTCAGAACGGACCGACGCACCCAAAAGCCCGGCGCTACGGTTTGAACATCCCAATCCGAACCAGGAGGAAGAGAGACACAAGCCTTGCGGCCCATCTCTATCACCCTCGAATATCCGTCGTTCCTTTCGCTGAGATCCAATGCACCGCGTTGGGTCACCTTCACCTCGCCACGAAAGGCAGCCTTGGAAGGCGCTACTAAGGATACCTCGAGGCAGACCGACACTAGCTGCTGCTCGGCGACCTTTCGAGGCTCCTCGGCTTGGACTCCGGCACACGCCAAGACGAGAATACACAGCGATAGGTTTGCGATCCTCATCAGATCCGAGGCCGTCCACCGCCAGAACAGCTAAAGCACTCCGCAGGGCGGCTCCTTTTCATTGTGCCAATTCTACTCCCCAAACTATTGAACATCAATAAAACTCCTGAGGATCGACGCCCCTTTCGCCTGGCATATCCTCTGGTCCTGAACCCCGCTTGCCTGGAGGACACCTGATGGACACTCGACGACTCCCCTCTCTCACCATTATCTTCGCTCTCTTCGCCGCTCTCGCTCTCTTGCCCGTCCCCGGCAACGCAGCTGATGCACCCCTCCCGGAGGTCGACCTCCTCTGGGGCGCGAAGATCCTTATGCGCGATGGCGTGAAGCTGAACGCCACGATCTACCGGCCGCATGGGCAGGGCGAGAAGCTGCCGGTGATCTTCACGCTCACCCCCTACATCGCAGACAGCTACCACGACCGGGCGATGTATTTTGCCCGGAACGGCTATGTCTATGCGCTGGTCGACGTGCGCGGGCGGGGTAGTTCGGAGGGGGAATTCGATCCTTTCGCCCAGGAGGACCGGGACGGCTACGACGTGGTCGAGTGGCTGGCGAAGCAGGCTTACTCGAACGGCAAGATCGCGATGTGGGGCGGCTCGTACGCGGGGTTCGATCAATGGGCGACGGCCAAGGAATTGCCGCCGCATCTGGCGACCATCGTGCCCGCGGCGGCGGCGCATCCGGGGGTCGACTTTCCGTTCGATAACAATATTTTCTACCCCTACGACATGCAGTGGCTGACCTTCACGAGCGGCAAGACCGGCAACGCCAAGCTGTTCGGCGAGGGGTCGTTTTGGTTCGGCAAGTTCAAGGAGCTGTATCTCTCGGGCCGGCCGTTCGCGGACCTCGATGCGATCGTCGGCAATCCCTCGCCGATCTTCCACCGCTGGCTCGCCCATCCCCACCGGGATGCGTTCTGGGATGCGATGGTGCCGACCCGGGAACAGTTCGCCAAGATCTCGATTCCGATCTTGACCATCACCGGCCACTACGACGGCGACCAGATGGGCGCGTTCGCCTTCTACCGCGACCATATGAAATACGGCAGCGCCCAGGCCAAGGCGAATCACTTTCTGATCGTCGGCCCCTGGGATCACGCGGGCACCCGGACCCCGAATCCGAAATTCGGCGGGCTCGAATTCGGTCCCGGCAGCGTCTTGGATCTGAACGCGCTGCATAAGGAGTGGTACGACTGGACGATGAAGGGCGGCCCGAAACCGAAGTTCCTGGAGAAGCGGGTCGCCTGGTACACGCCGCCGGGCGATGGCTGGCGCTACGCGGATTCGCTGGAAGAGATCACCGGGGAGACGCGCACCTACCATCTCGCTTCGGACGGTGCGCCCGGCGCCGCGACCGATGCCTTCCACGCCGGGAGTCTCACCCCCAGCGCCGCGACGACGGGTGCGGACACCTACGTCTACGATCCGAAAGAC
>JBBRUC010000026.1:0-41243 GCA_038248205.1 Thermoanaerobaculia bacterium | reverse complement strand
CGCTCCGACGTCTTGAAGCGCCGCCGCCATTCGCTCGCGGGGCTGGCGCGGGTCGAGCGGAACATAGGCGCCGCCGGCCTTCAGAACAGCGAGCAGGGCGACCACCAGGTCGGCGGTTCGCTCCAGGCAAACCGGCACCGCCGCCTCGAGAAGAACGCCGGAAGCCACGAGCCGTCGCGCCACGCCGTCGGCGCGCCGGTCGAGCTCCCGATAGGTCAGCTCGCCGACCGCCGTCGCGAGCGCGACGGCATCGGGGCTGCGATCGACCTGTTCCTCGAACAGCGAAACCAGCGTGGCGTCGCGAGGATAGGCCGCTTCGGTGTCGTTCCATTCGACCAACAGCTGAGCCTTGCCTCCTTCGCTCAGCAGGGAGAGCTGCGACCACGGAGAATCGGGGTTTTCGGTGGCCGCTTCGAGGAGACGGCGAAACGACGCCTCGAAGCGCAGAACCGTCGAGTGCTCGAACAGCCCGGCCGCATATTCCCAGACGAGCGCGAGCCCGTGCTCGGTCTCCGCCACCGAGAGCGTCAGGTCGAGCTGCGCGGCGCCGGTCTCGACTTCCAAGGCGCGCACCGAGAGCCCTTTGAGCGTCGGCGCGGTCGGCGGGTTCAGTAGCACGAACATCGCTTGGAAGAGCGGCGCGAGAGCCAGCGAGCGATCCGGGCGCACCGCCTCGACCAGCTGCGCGAACGGCAGGCCGCGATGCTCGAAAGCGGCCAACGCCTTGCGGCGGGTCTTGTCGACGAGTTGGCCAAAGGTCGATTCGCCTTCGAGGTCGGCGCGCAGCGGAAGGGCATTGACGAAGAGTCCGATCACCCCTTCGACCTCGACGCGGTCCCGGCCGGCGACGGGCGTGCCGACGATCAGGTCGTCCTGCCCCGACCAGCGCGACAGGAAGACCTCGAACGCAGCCAGCAAGGTCATGAACATCGTCGCGCCTCGTGGCCGGCCCACGGCACGAAGCGAGGCGGCGAGTCGGGCGGGAAGCGACGAGTGGAGATGGCGACCGGCGAGGCCGGTCGCCGCTCGCGGCCGGTCGGTAGGCAGCTCGAGCGCGGCAGGTGCCCCCTCCAGATGCCGGCGCCAAAAGTCGAGGGAGCGATCGAGCCCTCCCTGCTCTTGGATCCCTCGCTGCCAGGACGCGAAATCGGCGTATCGAACGGCGAGGTCGGGGAGCTCTGCGAGCCGTCCGCCCTCAATGAGAGCGGAATAGTGGATCGACAGCTCTCGACACAGAACGCTCGTCGACCAACCGTCGGAGATCAGGTGATGGCTGACCACCAGCAATCGGTGCCGATCCACCGCCATGCGGACCCGCAGAAAGCGGACGAGCGGGCCGACGTCGAGAGCGAACGGGCGCATCGCCGCGGCCGCGAAAATAGCGGTCGAGAGGGTGGCGGACCGCCCCGGCGGAACCCCGGAGAGGTCGACGGCCGGCAGCGGCAGAAGTAGTTCGCGATCGACGACCTGCCGCGCGACCCCGGCGACGTGCTCGAATCGCGTCCGGAGAGAATCCTGGCGGGCGACGACCGCTTGAAGGCTCGCGTTCAGCGCTGGAATGGACAGCGGTCCGTCCAGCTCGAGCGCGAGCGGCAGGTGGAACGCCGCGGTGCCCGGTTGAAGTTCCTCGAGGAACCACAGGCGCTCCTGCGCCAAGGAAAGCGGCGCGGGCGAATCGTCGGAGCGGCGCGCGAGCGGTGGCTGGGCAGCCCGTTGATCCTTCGCCGCTTCGATCTCCCCGGCCACCGCCGCCAGGTTCGGAAGCTCGAACAAGCGCCGCAGCGGCAACTCCACCCCGAAGGCATCGCGCAACCGGGCGACCGCCTGCGCGGCGAGCAACGAATGGCCGCCGAGATCGAAGAAGCTCCGCCCTCGGTCGACGGCCGCCACGCCCAGGACGTCGGCCCAAATCTCACCGACCAAGCCCTCGATCGGCGTCGCGAGGGCGCCGTCCAGCGACACGGCGGCTGAGCGGACGGGCTTCGGCAGGGCACGGCGATCGACCTTGCGGTTAGGCGTCAGAGGGATCGCCGGCAGCCAAGTGATCGTAGTGGGAACCATCGCCTCCGGCAGATGCGCGGCGAGGTGCTCGCGCAGGTCAAGCTCCGCAACCGGGTCTCCGGCGGCAACCAGATAAGCCGCCAGAAAGCGCTCTCCGGCGTTCTCCAACGCGATCACCACGGCATCCGCCACTGCGAGATGCTTCTTCAATTGCGCTTCGATCTCTCCCAACTCGATGCGGAAGCCCCGGATCTTGACCTGCTGGTCGGCGCGCCCGGCGAACGCCGCTTCGCCGTTCGGCAGGTAGCGCCCCAAGTCGCCGGTTCGATAGAGGCGGTCTCCGGGAGCCGCGGGAAGGGCGAAAGGATTGACCAGGAACCGCTCTCCCGAAAGCTTCGCGTCGCCGAGATAGCCCTGCGCCAGGTGGTGGCTGCGAATCGAGATCTCGCCGAGCTCTCCGACTCCGCACAATCCGTTTCCGGGGCGCAGCACGAGGAGCTGAACCCCTTCTATCCCCTGGCCTAGCGGCAGGATCTGGCGCCCTCCGTCCGCCGCGTTCATGCCCGTCGCCGATACCGCGCAGTGGTAACCCACCGAGCGCTGGGTTTCGGTCGAGCCGTAGAGATTGACCACCTGAACGCTCGGCGCGAGACGGCGCAGGCCGGCCGCGTCACCCAGGGTCAGGATGTCGCCGACCAACAGCGTCAAGCGCAGCGCCGGAGCCTGTTCCGGCGCCGAGCCTTCGAGGATCAGCCGGCCCATCGCCGGCGTGAGGTGGCAACAGGTGGCTTGAGATTCCGCGAGCCAGTTCGCCAGCCATCCGGGACGGCCCATCGCGGTGGGATCCGGGATGAGGATCGCGGCCCCGATCTGGAGCGGCGTGAACACGTCGCGCTGCAACGGGTCGTGCGACAGAGCCGACAGCATGGTGAATCGGTCGCGCTCGGACATGCCGAATTCGCGCTTCTGCCAGGGGATGAAATGAGACAGCGGGCCGTGCCGTCCGACGATGCCCTTGGGAACGCCGGTCGAGCCCGAGGTGAAGGCGATCAGCGCCGAATCGTCGGCGCGGCGCGGCGGATCGATGGATACCGGACCCATCCGCGCCGGAACGGTCGACACCTCGTCGCGCGAAAGCGTCACGGTCACCCGGCATCCCACTCGTTCGAGCGCTCCGGCGACCTCTACCGGCGGCGCGACCGCCGCGCCAAGCTCGACCCAGCCGGTCGGGCGTGCGATCTCAACCATCGCCGCCAACCGAGCGCCCGGGTAGGCCGGATCGAGCATCACGAACGCCGCCCCCGCCCTCTGCACGCCGAGGATCGCTCCGACCAGCGGCGCCGAAAGGTGAGCCCAAACCGCCACCGCATCGCCGGGACGGACTCCCCCGCCAACCAGAGCTTCCGCCACCTCGCGGCTCGTTCGCTCGACGGCGGCATAGGTCACCGCCCCTTCGGCGTCGATGACCGCAATGCGATCCGGCACGGCTGCCGCAAATCCTCGGAACGCCTCCGAAACCGTGCCCCGCCATTCCGCGTCGAGCGGATGAGCGGGATCGGGCAGAATCGCCCGGGCGGCGTCCGTGACCAGCGAGAAGGCGCCGATCCGCTGCTCTGGATCTGCCGCGATCTGGCGGAGCAGCGCGCCAAGCTGAGCGAGCATCTCTTCGATTCGCGCAGGGTCGAACAGGTCGACGTCGTAGACCAGGTCGAGGCGAAGGGTCGAGGCCTCTTCGCGCGCGTAAAGCGTCAGGTCGAGCTTGGCGCCGAACTCCGCGCTCTCCATCTCGGTAAAGGTCAGCTCGCCGCTGCGTTCCGGCATCGGCGGCAGGCTCAACATATTGAGGAAGACCTGAAACAGCGACGACCGCGTCGTATCGCGGATCGGCGCCAACGTTTCGATCAGCTTCTCGACCGGCAGGTCCTGGTTGGAGTAGGCATCGATCACGCAGCCTCGGACGCGCGCAAGCAGGGCGCGCCACGAGGGGTCGCCCGCGTAGTCGAGCCGCAATGCGAGCGAATTGAGAAACAAACCGATCAGGCCTTCGAGCTCTTGGCGGACGCGCCCGGCGACCGGCGTGCCGACCACCAGGTCCTGCTCGCCGCTCCAGCGGTGCAGCAGCAGGCCGAAAGCCGACAAGAGAAGCATGAACGGCGTCGCTCCCTGTCGGCGGCCGAGCGACCGGAGGTCGGCCGAAAGGCCGGCGCCCAGGCGGAGGGTCCTCCGGCCGGCGCGGAACCGCTGAACCGGCGGGCGGGGCCGATCCGTCGGTAGATCTAGCGCCGGAGGAGCCCCGGCGAGCTGCCTGCGCCAGTACTCGATCTGGGGCGCGAAAGCGCCCTTTTCGATCGCTCGGCGCTGCCACGCCGCGTAATCGCCGTACTGGATCGACAGCGGTTCCAGGGGCTCGGGCGACCCGTAGAGACGTGCCACCTCCCGCACGAGCAAGCCCATCGACCAGCCGTCGGCGATCGAGTGGTGGATGGTGAGGAGCAGGGCGTGCGTCGCGTCGTCCAGGCGCAGCAGAGCAACCCGCAAGAGCGGCGGGCGCTCGAGCTCGAACGGCGTCGTGGCATGCCGATGGGCGAGCCGCTCGCCCTCCCCGGCCCGTCTCGCCTCGGCGAGCGCGGAGAGGTCCGTGAGCCCGATGGCGAGGTCGAGGCGAGGCAAAACGCGTTGCACCGGATGCCCTTCGACCCGCGCGAAGGCGGTGCGCAGGATTTCATGACGGGCCACCAGGCGGCCGAAGGCGGTCGCTAACGCGGGGACCTGCAACGATCCGCGTAAAAGCAGCCCGGCCGGGATGTTGTAGGTCGCGGTTCCGGGTTCGAAGCGCTCCAGGAACCAAATGCGCTCCTGGGCAAAAGAAAGCGGCAACTCGGTTCCACGCGCGCCCGCCGGGATCGGCATCAGCCGGTCATCCGACGAATTCACCTCCGCGTCGAGGGCCGAGGCGACGGCGGCCACCGTCCGACCTTCCAACAGCAGACGGATCGGGACCTCGACGCCCGTCGCCTCGCGCAGCCGGGCGATGATCCGGGTGGCCAGCAGAGAATGTCCGCCGAGGGCGAAGAAATCGTCTTCGACTCCCACCGACTCTCGCCCGAGGACCTCGGCCCAAAGATCGGCCACGAGCTGTTCGCCGGGGTTGCGCGGCGGCATGCTCTCCGCCTTCTGGGTCGGCAGAGAATCCCCGCGCTCCGCGAGCGCTCGACGATCCAACTTGCCGCTCAGATTCTTGGGCAGCTCCGGCAGGACGATCAGCACCGACGGCAGCATGAAAGCGGGCAGGCGGTCCCCGAGGTACGCTTCGAGGTCGTCGGCGAGCCGATCCCCACCCGGCGCGCCGACATAGGCCACCAGACGCTGGCCGGCACCGCTACCGAGAACCAGGACCACCGCCGCTTCGACCGCGGGGTGCTCCCCGAGCACCGTCTCGATCTCCCCCAGCTCGATTCGGAAACCGCGGACCTTCACTTGCTCGTCCCGCCGCCCGATGAAGCTCAGCTCGTTCGTCGGCAGCCAGCGCACCAGATCGCCTGTGCGATACAACCGGGCGCCCGGTTCGCCGCTCCAGCCATCGGGGACGAAAAGCCACGCCGTCCGGTCCGCCAGACCCACATATCCTCGTCCCACGCCCTGCCCGCCCACGTACAGCTCACCCACCACCCCCGGCGCGGCCAGCGCTCCCTCGCCATCGACCACATAACAGCGAACGTTGTCGATCGGCCGCCCGATCGGCGGCAGGTCGCCCGACTCCGACCAGCCATACGTCGTCACCACCGCCGCTTCCGTCGGACCGTAAAGGTTCCAGAGGCCGAACCGGCGACCCGGGGCGCCGCGATGAAGACGGTCCCCTCCCACCAGAAGGGAGCGCAGGTCATGCGCCGGAGGCTCCGTCTCTTCCAAAAAGGATTCGGCAAGCGGCGTGGGCATGAAGCACACCGTGATGCTCCGCTCCGCCAGCCACGACCAGAGATGCCCACCCGACAGCACCACCTCCGGAGGCACCACATAGAGGCTCGCCCCGGCACAGAGCCCCCCCCACAGCTCCATCACCGACGCGTCGAAACCCACGCCCGCGATCAGCGTCGTGCGATCCGTCGGCAACAGGTCGTGAACCTGCCGGTGCCAGGTCGCAAGGTTCGCCAGTCCGGCGTGGGTCGAGCCGACCCCTCGCGGACGTCCGGTCGAACCGGAGGTATAGATCACATAGGCCAGGGCGGCGCCCGGAGATTTGCCCGCGAACGGCTTGCCCGAAAACGAATTGCCCGAGGACGGTCCCGGCGGCACCGCGTCGCCGAGTCGCTCCAGCTCTTCGAGGCTGATCGGCCGCACCGATGGACCGAAATCGCCGTTCCCGACGACCACCCGGACCCGCGCGTCCGCCAGCATGTAGGCCACCCGATCCGCGGGATTTCCCGGATCGATCGGCAGATAGCAGCCGCCGGCCTTAATCACCGCCAACGCCGCCTCGATCAAAGCAAGGCCGCGCGGCAGCACCAGGGCGACGACGTCCTCCATCGCGACCCCCAAGCGATCGAACGCTAACGCCCATCGGTTCGTTCGCGACCACAAGTCGCCGTAGGTCCGAACTCGTTCCCCCTCGATCACCGCCGGCGCCGTCGGTTGTCGCAATGCCCACCGCTCGATCTCCGCGACCACCGAGCCCTCGAAGGACGGCACCACCCGGCCGCCGCCCAACCGCATCAGCTGTTCTCTCTCGTCCGCGGACAACACGTCCAGGTCCGACCAGCGCCGCTCCGGATCGGCCAAGCCGGAGCGCAGCAGCCGCTCATAGGCCTCCGCCCACCGCGCGATCGTCGATCGGTCGAACAGGTCCGCGTCGTATTCGACCGTCCCCTCCAAACCCTCGGCGGACCGGGCGAGCAACAGCGAAAGGTCGATGCGCGACGCGCCGGTGGATAGCGCCTCGACGGTCACCTCCAAGCTGCCGGAGGAGAAACTCGGCGGCGCGACCTCGTCTTCCAGCGAGAACAGGAGCTGAAACAGCGGCGACCGACTTTCCCGCCGTTGGATTCCGAGCCCTTCGACCAACTGCTCGAACGGCAAAGATTTATGGGCGAAGGCCTCCAGGCAGACGCCGCGCACGCTCCGGATCCAAGCGGCGAAACTTTGGTCCGGCACCGCGGTCAAACGCAACGCCAAGGTGTTGACGAACAGGCCGACCAGCCCTTCGAGCGCACCGTGCGGGCGGTCCGCGATCGGCGCGCCGACGACCAGATCTCGGTCGCCGGAGAAGCGCGCGAGCAACCCCGCCCAACCGCCAAGAAGCACCATGAACGGCGTTACGGCCTCGGCCCGGCAGAGCTTGGAGAGCGGAGCTTGGACGTTCGAGTAGCGGACGGGAAGGTGCCCTCCCGCACCGCTGCTTCGCATGCCTCGCGGCCGGTCCGTGGGCAAGTGCAGCATCTCGGGAGCGTTCGAGAAGCGTCGCCGCAGAGGCAAAAGCGCGCGCTCCAAGGCTTCATTCGTCCAAACCGATCTCTGCCAACGCGAATAGTCGCGGTAGCGAATCTCGGGCTCGCCCGACGGCAAGGCGACCCCCGCCCTCGCCCCCTCGTAGCCCTCGACGAGCTCGCCGATCAGAATCCTCACCGACCAGCCATCGATGCAGACGTGGTGGAACACCCAGACCAGGTGGTGCTCGCGGTCGGAGAGGCGAACGAGCACGGAGCGTTCGGGCGGCTCCTCCGCGAGAGCGAACGGAAGCCGGGCAAACGCTTCGGCGATCCGGTTCGCTTCAAGGTCTCGCTCGATCGACGGCAATCCATCGAGGGCGATCAGGTGCAGAGGGAAGGAGGCTTCGAGCGCCAGCGTGATCGGCTCGCCTCCCCGCTCGACGATTCGGCTCCGAAGGGGTGCGTGGCGGGCGGTCGCGGCGGTGGCGCTCGCAACCAGCGCGTCGTAGTCGAGCTCGCCGCGCAACACGACCCGCGCGGGCATGTTGTAGGCCGCGCTCTTTGCGCCGACTCGATCCAGGAACCAGAGCCGCTCTTGAGCAAACGAGAGCGGTGCCGGGCCGCTGTCCGGTCCGCGCTCGACCGGCGGCAAGGCGCGCTCCAAGCCACCGCCTTCGAGACTCATCGCCAGCTCTTCGATGGTACGGGCTTCGAACAGGCGGCGCAGCGGCAGCTCGACGCCGAAGCCCTGGCCGATCCGGCTCGCGACCCGGGCCGCCAGAAGCGAGTGCCCGCCCAAAGCGAAAAAGTCGTCTCGCACGCCGATTTCGGACACTCCCAGAACGTCCTTCCAAATCTCGGCCAGAATCTGTTCGACCGGCGTGCGGGGCAGTTCCCTACCCACCGGACTCGAAGTGCGAGCCTCGGGAGTGGGAAGAGCGCGCCGGTCGATCTTGCCGTTGGCGTTCCTCGGCAAGACGTCCAGAGGCACCAGCGTCCAAGGGACCATGTACTCGGGGAGGCGCGAGCGCAGGTAACGGTCGATCTCCTCCCGGGCGGCGGCGACGTTGCGCCCCCCGAGGTACCCTACGAGGCGGCGCTCGTCGGCGATTTCGCGCACCACCACCGCCGATTCCTCGACGCGCGGATGTTCGGCGAGCACGGCCTCGATCTCGCCCAACTCGATCCGGAAACCGCGGAGCTTGACCTGCTGGTCCACTCGGCCGAGGAACTCGAGCTCGCCGTCGGCGCGCCACCGCGCGAGATCGCCGGTTCGATACAGGCGCCGGCCCGGAGCGGGCGCGAATGGATCGGGCGTGAAACGCTCGGCGGTCAAATCCGGCCGATCGAAGTAGCCGCGCGCGAGACCGTTGCCGCCGATCCAAAGCTCCCCTTGAACTCCGACCGGCACCGGATTTCCCTCGCCGTCGAGAACGTAGGCCCGCGTGTTGTCGAGCGGTCGCCCGATCGCCGGGGCTCGATCCGTCTCCCAGCGGACGACGGCGGCCGTAGAGTACGTCGTGTCCTCCGAAGGCCCGTACAGGTTGAGAACTCTCGTTACGGTGCCCAGGGCCTCAAGGCGCCTAAGCAGATCGGCAGGCAGCGCCTCGCCGGCGAGGTTGACGGTGCGAACCGCGGCCGGCAGCGCGTCGGCGGCCAAAATTTCGGCCATCGCCGAAGGCACGGTGTTGACCAAACGAATGCGATCGCGCGCGGCGAGCGTCGCGATCTCCAGCGCGTCGCGCGCCAGGATCGCCGTGCCGCCCAAACAGAGCGCGCCGAACAGCTCGAAAACCGAAAGGTCGAAACAGATCGAGGTGGCGGCCAGGAAGCCCGACAGCTCGTCGGCGGAGAACGTCCGCGCCACCCATGCAATCCGCTCGACGGCGCTGGCGTGACCGATCGCCACCCCCTTCGGCCGTCCGGTGGTTCCCGACGTGTAAATGACGTAGGCGAGCGCGCCTTCCGGCAGCTCGACGGCGGGTCCACGCTCCTGGGCCGCGACGGGCGCGTCGGATCGATGTTCGATCGCAAACGCGGGTGAAAAGTCGAGGGCGTCGAGCCAATCCGCTTCGGTGATCAAAAGCGCGGCGCGGCTCTGGCCCAGCACGTACTTCGAGCGTTCCGCCGGGTGCTCGGGATCGAGAGGCACGTATGCGGCCCCGGCCTTCAAAATGCCGACCAGAGCGACGACCAGATCCGGCGTGCGCCTCAAGCGGACGGCGACCCGGTCCTCCGCGCGAATGCCGATCGCGACCAACCGACAGGCCAGCTCGTTCGCGCCGCGAACCAGCTCCGCGTAGGTAAGTTCCCGGCCTTCCGCAACGATCGCCGCCCGGCCGGGCCAGAGCGCCGCCGCCTCATCGACCCAGCGTTCGAGCCGCGGCGGCGACGGCGCGGGGTTGCCTGTCGCGTTCCACTCGTCCAGCAGCTGCCGACGCTCGATCGGTGCCAACAGATCGAGCGTCGCCACCCGGTCTCGGGGCGAAGCGAGCGCTCTTTCGAGCAACCGGAGATAACGCCCGGAGAGCCTCAGCACGGTCGTCCGATCGAATAGGTCCGCGCCATATTCGAGAAAACCGGCAAAGAGGCCTTTTTCCGCTCCGAGGCTCAAGAGAAGATCGAACTTCGCCGTTCCGGTGTCGACGTCCTCGACCGAGAGGTCGAGGTCCGCGAAGGTCGCCGGCCAGCTCCCAACCCCGAAGGAAAAGGCGGTCTGTGCCAGCGGCGCATGGCTCAGGCTTCGGTCGGGAGCCAACTCCTGCACCAGGCGCTCGAACGGCATCTCCTGGTGCGCCGTGGCCGCCCCTACGACGCGCAGCCCCCGCGCCACGAGATCGTCGAAGGAATCGCTCGGCTCCGAGCTCATTCGGAGCACGATCGTGTTGACAAAACAACCGATCAACCCTTCGACCTCGGTTCGCGTGCGGCCCGCGAAGGGAGTCGCGATCGCCAGGTCTCGCTGGTCGCAGCTTCGCACCAGCAGGGCGCTCCAGGCGGCGAGCAGAACGCTGAACGGCGTCGTCCCCAGCCGTACCGCGTAGGCGGAGACCCGTTCCTTGAGATCCCCGCCCACGGCGATCCTGACGCGCCCCCCGCGATGGCCCTGGACCGGCGGGCGGGCTCGGTCCGCCGGCAAGCCCAGCAGGGGCTCAAGCCCGGCCAGCTCGCGGCGCCAGAAATCGAGAAGGCGCGAGGTCTCGGGAGCCGCGAGCCTGCCCCTCTGCCAGACCGCGAAGTCGATGTACTGCACCGGGAGCCTAGGGAGAGCAGGGCGGCGCTGGGCGGAAATCGCCGCGTAGGCTTCGCCGACCTCGCGCACGAAGAGGCCGCAGGACCAGCCGTCGCCCGCGATGTGATGCAGGCAGAACGACAAGTCGCTGCGGTGAGCGTCAAGCGTCAAGAGCAGCACCCGCAGGAGCAGGCCCGACTGCAAATCGAGCGGTCTTTCCGCCTCGGTTCGGGCCCGAGCCTCCGATCGCCGCGCGCGCAAGTCGACCGGCAGGGCGCGCAGGTCGACCCGGGGCATTCGCAGCGTCGGAGGCGGCGAAAGGAGGAATTGGACCGGCCCTCGTTCGGTCGACTCGAAACAGGTCCGCAGCGCTTCGTGGCGGGCGACGACGAAATTCAACGCGGCGACCAGCGACGGCTCGTCGAGCCGACCCCGGAAGTGCAAGGCACCCGCGATGTTGTAAGTCGCGGTTTGCGGCTCGAAGCGATCCAGGAACCAGAGGCGCTCCTGGGCAAAGGAGAGCGGGAACGCTCTCGCCGCGCGATCCTGCGCCTCGATTCCCCGTTCGGCTTCCGGTTGCTTTACGCGCAGCCGCCGGACGAGCAGATCGAGCTGCTCGGGCGAAAGGTCGTCTACCCGCGGCGAGCTCATCCCCCAGGACCTCGACCTTCGTCCGCGCCTGTGCCGTGCTCAAGTTCCTGCGCCTGCGCGACCAGAGCCCGGCCGACGGCGAGCGAGAGCCCCGCCACGGTCGGATCTTTGAACAGCTGGTCCGGCGCGATCTCGACGCCGAACGAATCGCGGACGCGCGAAACCGCCCGGACCAGGCGCAGCGAGTCCCCGCCCAGCTCGAAGAAGTTGTCGCGAATACCCAGTCGATCGACGCCGAGAACTTCGCCGCAGAGCGCCGCCAGCTCCTCCTCCAGCGGGCTTCGCGGCGCCTCGAACGGGCGCTCGGCGGACACCATGGATGCCGCCCGAGCGGCGAGCGAGCGGCGAGCGAGCTTGCCGTTCTGGGTGATCGGCATCGCGTCCAGGGCAACGAAAGAGGTCGGGATCATGTAGTCCGGAAGGCGTTTCGCGGCGAGCTCGCGCAGCTCGGCGGCACCGACGGCCGAGCCGTTTCTCGCGACCCAAAAAGCGATCAGGCGGCCGCCCTCGACCAGCGCCGAGGCCTCCTCCACGGCCGAATGTTCCAGCAGCACCGACTCGATCTCTCCCAACTCGATCCGATAGCCACGCACCTTGACCTGCTCGTCCCGCCGTCCGACGAAGCTCAACTCACCCGATTCGAGCCAACGCACCAGGTCCCCCGTTCGGTAGGCCCTCGCGCCCGGCTGGCCGCTCCATCGGTCGGGCACCAGGTGCCACGCCGTGACATCAGGCCGTCCCACGTACCCCCGGCACAGGCCCGGGCCTCCGACGTAGAGCTCGCCAACCGTTCCAGGCAGCGAAAGCGCGCCAGAGGGGTCTACGACGTAGCAGCGAAAATTGTCGATCGGACGTCCGACCGGCGGGAGGTCGGAGGATTCCGCCGGGCCCCAAGTCGTCACCACCGTCGCTTCGGTCGGCCCGTAGTGGTTCCACAACCCGAACCGGCGACCCGAAAGCCCCCGGTGCAGACGGTCGCCTCCGACGAGCAGCCGGCGCAGCAGGTGATCGGTCGGCTCGGTCGTTTCCAGAAGGGCTTCCGCCAGGGGCGTCGGTAGGAAGCTCACCGTCGTTCCCCGCTCGGCCAACCAGGTCCACAACCCCTGGCCCGCCAGCACGATGTCGGCCGGCACCACGTGCAGGCTCGCGCCCGAGGTCAGGCTGCCCCACATCTCCCAGACTGACGCGTCGAACCCCACGCCGGCAAGCAGAGTGGTTCGATCCGCGGGCGATAATTCGTGCGCGCTACGGTGCCAGCGCGCCAAATTCGCCAAACCCTCGTGCGTCAGCCCGACTCCCCGCGGCCTCCCCGTCGAACCGGACGTGTAGATCACGTAGGCCAAGCTCGCGCCCGATCTCTCCCCTCGCCAGGGCGCGGGCGAAGCGTCGGCGGCGAGGACGTCGAGATCCTCCGGACTGATCGCTTTCACCGCGGAACCGAATTCGCCGTGCCCGACCGCCAGCCGAACCCGGGCGTCACCCAGCATGTAGGCCATTCGTTCCGGCGGACTCCCGGGATCGATGGGCAGATAGGCACCACCCGCTTTGACCACGGCCATCGCCGCCTCGACCAAGGCGATGCCGCGAGGCAATACCAGAGCGACCACGGTTTCCGCGGTCACTCCGAGACCCTCGAAGACGCGTGCCCACCGGTTGGTCCTCGCCGACAGCTCGCCGTAGCTACGAACCACATCGCCATCGACCACGGCGGGTGCCGAGGTCTGGCACGACGACCACCGCTCCACCTCTTCGATCACCGACATCTCCGGCGTCGGATCGACCCTCCGCCCGGCGGCTCGCAGCAGCAATTGATCCCGATCCGCGGGAGACATCAGGTCCAGGTCCCCCCACGCCTGTTCCGGTTCGGCCAAGCCGGAGCGCAGCAGCCGTTCGCACGCATCCGCCCAGCGCGCAATGGTCGAGCAGTCGAACAGCTCCGCGTCGTACTCGATGCCGATCGAAAGTCCCTCCGGCGCTGGAGTCGCGGTCAGGCTCAAGTCAAATTTTGCCGCACCGTTGGCGATCTCCTCCACCGAGGTCGCTAAGCCGGGAAGCGAGAGGGCGGGCGGCGCCGCAACCCAAGCGAACGTGACGCGCAACGGCGCGATGCCGTCTTTCCCGGCCGCGCTGCGCTCTGCGGCGAGGCGCGCGAGAATCGGCTCGAACGGGACGTTGCGGTGCGCGTGAGCCGCCAAGACCTCGTCACGGGAGGCGGCGACCAGCGACCCAAAATCCTCCGGCTCCGAAGACGGAAGGCGCAATCCGACCAGATTGACCAGATAGCCGATCAACCTCTAGAACTCGCGCCGATCGCGATGAGAGAAAGGCGACCCGATCAGGATCGCCCCATCGCTCGCGATCCGCCAAAGCAGCGCGTGGAATGTCGCGAGCATTGCGATGAAGGGCGTCGCGCCTTGTCTCCGCGCGTACGCTTCGAGGTCCGCCCCGACCTCGGGCGCCAGCAGGCGCCCAAGCCGCCCGCCGCGTCGCCGCAGCGCGGGCGAGCGGGGACGATCGGTCGGCAGGTCGAGAGCGACCGCATCGGCCAGCCGCTCGCGCCAATGGGCGAGCGCCGCCTCGACCGCCGGTCCCTCCATCAGCGAGCGCTGCCAGCTCGCATATTCGCCGTAGCGGCGCGGCAGCTCGGGCAACTGCGGCGTCTCGCCCTCGACCAGCGCGCGATAGATCGTCCCCAACTCGTCGAGAAACACGGGGATCGATCCCTCGTCCGCCGCCAGGTGATGCACCACGACCACGAGCCGATGGTCGCTAGCGCCGCCGCGGAGGAGGAGGCATCGAAGCAGCGGCAGGATCGCTAGATTGCCGGGGATCGCCGCCGTGGCCGCCGCGATCCGGTGGCCCTCCAGGCTCGCCATTTCTCCGCCGAGCCGCCCCAGGTCGGCGATCGGCAGCCGCATCGGGCGCGGGCTCTCCAGCTCGATTCGCACTCCCGTGGGCGCTACCGGGAAAAACGCGGTTCGCAATGGCTCGTGTCGCGCGACCAGCCGATCGATCGCATTTTCGAGCGCCGAAACGTCCAACCGACCGACGAGCCCGAGATCGGCCGCCATGTTGTAGGAGGCGCTGTCCGGAAACAGGCGGGTGGACCACCAGATCCGCTCCTGGCCGGGAGAAGGCACCTGGACGGCGGCGTCTTCGCAGCGAGGAATCTCGCTCGATCCCGCGAAAGAGCCGAGCAGTTCTTCGAGCGTGGCGGCGTAACCTTCAAGGGTGGATCGCCGGAAAAGGCTGGCGAGGCTCACCTCCACCCCAAGCACCTCGCGGGTGCGGCCGATCAACCGGGCGGCGAGTAGGGAGTGGCCGCCGAGGTCGAAGAAATCGTCGCGCGGTCCGACGACCTCGCGGCCGAGCAGATCGCGCCAGAGGGTGGCGGCAATCTGCTCCATCGTCGTCAAGCCCGAGATGGCCGACGAGCCTTCGCCCGCCTCGTTCGACAGCTCCGCGAGCCGTCTTCGGTCGACCTTGCCGTTCGGGGTCAGAGGCAATGCTTCCGGCCAGGAAAACTGCGCCGGGATCATGTACTCCGGCAACGTCGTCCTGAGATGCGCTCGAATCTGCTCGACGCTCACCTCGGCGCGGCGGACCACCGCCGCGACGAGGCGACGGTTTTCTCCTTCGCCCGCGGCGACCACTACGGCCTGGCCCACCGCCGGGTGGCGCGCCAGAACGTCTTCGATTTCGCCGATCTCGATCCGGTAGCCTCGAATCTTGACTTGGTTGTCGAGGCGGCCCAGGTATTCGAGCGCCAAGTCGGGGCGCAGCCGGACCCGGTCGCCGGTCCGGTAGAGGCGCTCTCCCGGCCGCCGCCCGAAGCCATCCGGCACGAACCGTTCGGCCGTGAGGTCCGGTCGGCCGATGTAGCCGCGCGCCAGACCTGATCCGCCGATCAGCAGCTCGCCCGGCGCGCCGACCGGCGCCGCGGCGAGGTTTCGATCCACGACGTAAAGCTCGGTCGCTCGGATCGGCGCACCGAGCGGCTCGATCGGGTCGCGCGCCGCCGCCCGCCCGGCCGAGGACCAGATGGTGGTTTCGGTCGGACCGTAGAGGTTCCAGAGTACCCGCGTCCTTGCTGCCAGCGCCTGCGCGAGGTCGCGCCCCAGTGCCTCGCCACCGCATAAAGCCGCGACGTCGCTTCCCCGCCAATCGGCTTCGACCAGCAGGCGCCAGGTTGCGGGGGTCGCCTGCATCGCGGTCGCCCCCGTTCGGCCAAGCTCGTCGGCGAGGCGGCGCCCGTCGATGGCCACCTCGCGGGGCGCAAAGGCCAGGCGCGCCCCCACGACCAACGGCAGCAACATTTCGAGGTTCGAGATGTCGAAAGAAAGGGGCGTGACCGCGAGCAGGAGGTCACTCGGACCGAGGTCGAGGATCTCGGCCATCCCGAGCAGGAAATTGGCCAGCGCTCCGCGCGAGACCTGAACCCCTTTCGGTCGACCTGTCGAACCCGAAGTGAACAGGACGTAGGCCAGGCCGGCGGGATCGTCCGGCGGCGGCGCCAGGTCCCGAGTCTCTTCGTTCGATCGATCGAGGTAGAGGACCTCTCCGGGTCCGGGCGGCAGATGCAGGTGCCACTCGGATCGAGTCAGCACCGCCCTCACCCCGGAGTCGGATCGCATCACCGCGAGTCGCTCCGCCGGAAACGAGGGATCGAGCGGCACGTAGGCACCGCCCGCCCAAAGGACCGCGAGAATCGCGACCAGAGCGTCGGCAGAAGGCGGGAGGAAAATCGCCACCCGATCCTCCGGCCCGACACCGATCCGGCGCAGAGCCGCCGCAAGGCCCGCGGCACGAGAATGGAGATCCCGGTAGTTCAAGCTCTCCTGCCCGGCCGACACCGCGCAGGCGTCCGGACGCCCGGCCGCGCCCCGAGCCAAAAGCTCCAGCAGGCCAGGCACGGACGGTACCGTCGGGTCGGCCGCGACGAGCTGCGCCCGATCTCCATCGGCCAGCCAGGGAAGGGAGGAAAGCGGTCGATCCGGCGCCGCCGCGGCGGCCGCCATAAGGCCCAACAGTCCGCGGCCGAACCGTTCGATCGTCGACCGATCGAACAAGGTGGTGGCGTACCGGGCCATGAGCTCGACCGAATCGCCCAGTTCCGCCGCGTCGAGGCTCAATTCGAAGGGAGACCTCTCGAACGGCAACTCGATCGTCTCCAACCCGAGCTTTCCGATCGCCACCGGATGGCCTCCCATGCCCAGGGCGAAGGCGCCGAGTCCCGACGGCGCGCCGGGAGGTGTCGGCTGGAGCGATACCGTGGTTTGGAAGATCGGCATCCGGGCGGCATCGCGACCGCCGCCCAACCGCTCGGCGAGCACCGAAAAGGGCAGCTCTCGATGCGCCAAGGCGCCCAGCAGCTCGGCGCGCACCCGGGCCGCCAGCCCGGCGAAGCTCTCGTCCGCCAAAGCCTCGACCCGTAGCGGAACCGGGTTGATGCAGTAGCCGACGACGTTGGCGAGCCGGCGGGAGCGACTCGAAGTCGGCACGCCGACCGCGAAGCCCGACTCGCCCGAATAGCGCGCCACCCCGGCGAAGTAAGCCGCGACGAGCGCGGAGAAGGTCGTTGTCCCAAACGTTCGGCACCATGCGCGCAACCGGTCGAGCGGCTCGCCGCCCATCGCGAACCGCAACGCCGCGCCGGCGAAATCGATCGACGCCGGCCGCGGACGGTCGGTCGGCAACGGGAAGGGCGTCGGAGGTTCGGCGAACCGCTCGGACCAGTAGTCCAAGTGGGCACTCCCCACCGGACCGGCCAGCAGCTGCTCCTCGGCGGCGACGAATTCTGAGTAGGTGCCGCCGACCTCGACCAGGGTCTCGTTGCCGTAGAGCGCCCCGAGCTCGTTGGCGATGACGCCGAACGACCAGAAGTCCGCCGCGGCGTGGTGAACCACCACCAGGAGAGCGCGCCGGCCCTCGGCGCCTCGATAGAGACGTACCCGAACCAGCGGTCCGGAGGCGAGATCTAACGGCAGATGGGCATCGGAGGCCAGCCGCGAGAGGAGAGCGGACGAGTCGATCTGCCCCATCTCCACCTCGCCCCAGAACAGCGGTACGTCCGGCTCGATCCGCAGGCTCGGCGCGCCCCCGCTCTCGGGAAACCTGGCCCGAAGGCAGGGATGCCGCTCGACCAGCCGTTCGAAAGCGCCACGCAATGCGACTTCGTCGACATCCGCGTTCAGCCAGGCCGCGCCGAATAGGTTGTAGGCGGCCCCGGCTCCGGCGTGTCGATCGAGAAACCACAAAGCGCGCTGACCCCGTCCGGGCTCCCATCGCGCCATCGGCTTCTGCTGCGGCACCGTCGGCTCGGGAGCCCCCGGCAGCGCGGCCGTCAATTGGCGACCGAGGTCTCCCAGGGTCGTCTCGCCGAGCAGAGCCTCCCACGGCACCGGCACGCCCAAATCCTCGGCCAGCCTTCCCTGGATCTCGGCGGCGTGCAAGGAATCTACGCCGAGGCCGGAGAGCGAATCTCCGGCGGCAACCCCTCCCGGCGGCAACGAGATGCCGCCGACCTCGGCAATCAGAGCCGCGAGATAGGCCACCAGCGCCCCCTCCCGTTCCGACGGTTCGGCCGCGAGCAGGACCGACCGCGATGGCGCCGCCACCTCGGCACCGCCGCCGGTAGCCGGCAGGGGACTCCGGACCAGGGCCTGGAGCGTCCCGTCCAGGTAGTCGCGGCGACAGGCGTGGCGCTGGATCTTGCCGCTCGAGGTTTTCGGTATCGTCCCGGCACCGATCAGCACCACCTCGTGGACGAGGATCTCGTGCTCCGCCAGCACGGCACGCCGGATCCGCTCGGCCACGGCGTGGAGATCGCCTTCCTCGCGTCGACGCTCCAACTCCTGGACGACCACCAGACGCTCTTCGTCGCCGATCTCCACGGCAAAGGCGGCGCCCGAACCGCGCCGCAGAGCCGGGTGGCAGTCCTCGATCGTGGCCTCGAGGTCCTGCGGATAGAGGTTTCGGCCGCGCAGGATGATCAAATCTTTGCGCCGCCCGGTGACGAACAGCTCGCCCGCCAGCAGGAGCCCCAGGTCGCCGGTGCGCAGAAACGGTCCCTCGCCGCCGACTAGCCGGGCCAGGAACAGCTCCTCGGTGGCCTCGGGGCGATCCCAGTAGCCACCCGCGACGCTCGGTCCCGCAATCCAAATCTCGCCCACCTGGCCCTCAGCCACGGGGCAGCGCGTCTCCGGATCGACGATTTCGAGGCGCTGGCCCTCCCACGGTCGACCGCACGACACCAGGGTCCGACCGGTCCCCGGTACCTTCACGGGCACGCCGCGCCCCTGCTCCAGGTCGGACGCCTGGACCTCTACCGCATGGGGCGGGTCTTCACGCGATCCTCCCGTCGCGAACAGGGTCGCTTCCGCCAGGCCATAGCAGGGATAAAAGGCTTCGGCGCGAAATCCGACCTCGGCAAAAGCCGCCGCGAAACGCGCGAGCGAATCGGCCCTCACCGGCTCGGCCCCGCTGTAGGCTAGGCGCCAGGAAGAGAGGTCCAAGCCCGACCGATCCTCGGGCCGAACCTTCGCCAGGCAGAGCTCGTAGGCGAAGTTCGGCCCGCCGCTGGTCGTCGCCTGGTACCGGCCGATCGCTTCGAGCCAGCGCGCCGGGCGTTGCAGGAATGCTTGGGGAGACATCAACACGCAGCGCCCACCCGAAAACAGCGGCTGTAGGACGTTTCCGATCAAGCCCATGTCGTGGTACATCGGCAACCACCCGACCACCACCGACGACTCGTCTTGACCGAATGCTTTTCTGATGCACTCTTCGTTGTGCAGCAGGTTGCCGTGCGAAACCATGACGCCCCGCGGAGTCGATGTCGAACCCGAGGTGTACTGCAAAAACGCGAGATCGTTTTCGGTCGCCCGCACCGCATCGAATCCGTCGCCGAACCCCTCCGGAATCTCGTCGGTGGCGATCCAGGTCAGTCGCCCGAGCTCCGGCATCCGATCCACCATCGCTCCACGTCGCGCCAGAAGCGCCGAGGTGGTGAGAATCACCTTCGGCCGCGCGTCGCGCGCGATCGCGAGCAGACGGGGATCCGTGCGATTGAGCCGCGGCGGATACGCGGGCACGGCGATGGCGCCAGCGTAAATACAGCCGAAAAAGGCGGCGATGAACTCAAGCCCCGGCGGATAGAGCAGAAGAGCGCGCTCGCCGGAACCCTCGAACTCTACCAATCTGGCCGCGACGGCCCGAGCCGCGGCATCGAGCCCACCGCAGGTCCAGTGTGCCGCCGCCTCTTCACCCTCCGCCAGAAAGGTGTACACCACTGACCCCGCCTCGACCGTTGCGCGTAGCTCAAGAGGGTCGGCCAGTGAAGCAAAGCGGCGACTCGCGCGACTCAGAGACAATTCGCTACCCCTCCACTTCGAAAACGATGCCGACCGTGGCACCCAGCGAAAGGTTGATCGGTCCCTCGCACGAGCGCGGCTGCATGCGGAGGATCACACCGCCATAAGATTGTCCGCAGAGAAAGGGGCCCCACACCACGTCGTGAGGTCCGCAACCGGGACCGAGCGGGAACAAATACGGTCGGCTCTCGACCCGTTCCTGCACCACCCAATGGCCGTTGGCGAGCGCTTCGGCGCACGCCTCGCGCCACTTCTCCGAATCCGTAGACCGGCCCAGCAGAACTCCGCTGCCCCCGGTCGCCGACGCCTTCTTCAGCACCAGTCCAGCCTGCTCCCGCTCCAAGAGGTCAGGGAGGAAGACTTCCTGGTTCCGGAACCGGGTTCGCACCGGCTCGACGATGCGAGTCCACGGCAGATGCCGCGCCAGCAGGCGCTCCTCGTCGGCGGACAGCGTCCCGGTGCCGATCGATGCCGACAAGAGGCCCAGATTCCGTTTGTCGGACAGGACCCGCTCGATCGGTCCGTTGAAAAGGTAAAACCCGCCGGCCTTGAAAGCACGAAAGACGGCCGGGGGCGTCGCGCCGTCCGTAAGGTCGACGACGATCCGCACCGGTCTGTCGCCCCACCGAATCATGCGCCCCGAGACGGTGAGGTCGTCGAAGGTGCAGAACCCGACTCGCCCCGTCAGGCCGCGCCGCCGCAGCACGGCACTTAAGACGTCGTTGAGAAGATCGTCGGAACCAGGAGCCACCATGGCAAACTCTTCCGGCACGCACGCCAAGGCGACGTTCAGGGCCTCTCCGGGGGGATGGCCGAATCGGATCGCGTGCTCGACTACATGGTTGAACAGCGCTTCGATGGTGCTGGTGTATTTGGGCCTGACTCCCGACTGGCCGACGAATCGGGTAATGGCCGGAAATTGCAGGTACTGGGCCGCCACCAACGACGTTTCCCAGCCTCCGACGCTGGGTGTAAAGTTGAATTCAAGGCAGCGCCAACCGTCTTCCGTGTCGATGAAGTCGCCGCGGCCCAAGGAAACGTCGATCGCGTTCGGGCTTGCAAAAAGCAGCTCTCCATGCTCGGCTGAATCAAGCCCGTAGAATCCAGAGAGCGCCTTGAAATCTCCTTGAAACGCAACGCCGGGTACCTTCCGGAGGAGATTGGCGACCCCCCGGGCCACATTAGCCAACGACCTCAGCTTCGATCGGCGAACGAACGTTGGCCAGGGTTGAAACGTATCCGTAAGAAAATTACAGGAATTGACTGCATTCAATATCGCCGTCGCATCCAGCAAATCCGGCGTTTCCGTAGCAAAACGCCTGAAGTTGAAGTCACATTGAGACAGGTCGCGGTGGGTCGCTTCCAGGTCGCTCGTCAGTAGCACGTCTCACTCACAGCGGGTATCTCCTCTCTTACAGTCTTAGTGGTGCTTGGGCTTACGAAAGCGGGACAGTGCATCGGCAAGAAGCGGGCATGCCTGCCTTCTTCCGGTCTTTTTAGCCGGAACTCCGGGATCACTCGTATCCTCGCCCTGCCCCGTCTTTCCCCTGATCTGAGGAGTTGTCAGGCTTTCTCCCCGAAAGGAGAGAGGCGATGGAGGATCTGGCGAAGAGATTTGTCGAGAAGCTAAGGAGCGTCGCGGGCTTCGCTATTCGAAGGAGCTTCAGCAACTGGCGGTGGGGTATGCGCGGCAGTCCAGGGCACAGGGTCACCCACAGCGGCGGATCGCTGACCGGCTGGGCTTGAGCGAGTGGTCCCTGTCACCGGCCGGGTCTTTGCTCACGCTTCCCCCGCAGACCTGCGCAACGGCTTCGACGGCTTGGCGGCGCTGGTGGCCGAGCATTTGGACGCGGAGCGACGAGCGGCGATCTCTATGTCTTCGTGAGCCGGGATCGCATCCTGGCGAAGGTTCTGTAGTTGGGCGGTACCGGGCTGTGCGTCTTCGCGAAGCGTTCTGGTCGAGATCTCGATCCGTCCCTCGCGAAGGCGTTCCCAGAGCGCCGCGAAACGACCCTGCTCCACAGCTGCAGGAGAAACCAAGTTAGCCAACTAATGGTATTGAATGTCACGCTCTCGGAGAGAGAGGCCCATCCCTCCAGCCAATCGACGCCTGCCTCCACCCTCTCCAAGGCTCGACCGCCAGCCCTCGAAAGCCCGGAAGGAAGCGCGGAGGAAAGCCTGGGAAGACCACCCAGATCTCGCGCAAGACTCGGCCGAGCGATGCCTTGAGCCGCCGGGGAAACGAATCGCGAGCGCCGAGCTGTTCGACCAGGTCGTTCCAGGGGACGACGCTCGGCGCTCGGGCGGCGAAGCAGCGGTAGAAGAGGAAGGCGGCGAAGTCCCAGGCCTGGGGCCGGTTGTGAAACTGGCGCATCAGGCCGAGGGGAAGGGGCACCGGATGGGATCGCAGGTGCTCCCAGAAATCCGGATCGAGCTGGAAACCGAATCGACCGCGGCGGAGGGCAAGGGAACCGGAAGCAGTCCGTTCAGCGACGGTCTCGAAACGAGCGGGCTTCGTCGCGCGCTTGAGGGGGTGAAGGCGGACCACCTCTTCGGTTTCGGGCGATTGCACTCGAATCGTCATCGCCAAGCTCTCCAGGCGGCGAAGACGCTCCTGGGCCACTCGATATTCTCGGCCGCTGGACCCCAGCCCGAAAGCTTGAAAGTACCGAGGGAGCGATCCGAATTCGACGACGCCCTGGTTCACGGCCTGGGTCTGCATCCAGGCGAAGAGAGCGCGGTCGGCGCCGAAAGGGAGCGGGACCGCCGGATCCACCGAGGTGAACGTCACGGTCAGGTGAACACCCGCTCCGATCCGGGCCGTCCTCGTCACCGATCGCTCTGAGGTTCGCGAGTAGGGCAACGCGCAGAGGATCAGGGCTCGTGCCTGGACCAGGCGCACGGGAGCCTCGGCGACTTCGGAACGCGCCGCTCAGAGGTCATGAAAGCGGTCGATGGCAGCCGAAAAGCGTCCCTTCCGCACGGGGTCTGTCACCCGACTGACGCGACCGACCGAATCGATATCAGGGGCCAAGAATCCGCCGAACCGACCCTGCCAGCGGCGTCTCTGAACCCTAAAATAGGTTCCAAATAGGTTCCAAGCGCCGAGAGTGAAGGTGAATGGAGGTGAACGGCGGTGAAAGGCCTGAGGCCTGTAACTCGATATGTTTTCAGTGGTTTGTGACGGCTCCTGAATGGCCCTGACAAGCCTGAAAAGCATTGCAGATCTGCCTTCCAAGCTGTTGGTCGCGGGTTCGAATCCCGTCTCCCGCTCCAAATCCCCTCTCGGTCTCGACTCCGCGGTGCGCGGCTACTGCTTCGGCCGACGGCCGTCCTGGATTCCGTGGTGCATTCTTTCGCCTAAACAGCCGTAGGGGCAGGCCTGAGGCCTGCCCCTAAACTCCGGTTTTACTCTATAGGGCGGCCCCGGTGGCCGGACCGTTTCGAACCCTGCTCCGCGAGGCTTTTGGCTTTAGCGCCTGCCGGAGAGGATGAAGTGGGCGCGACGGTTCTCGTGCCAGCAGGATTCCTGGCTGTCGGTGCAGAAGGCGCGCTCTTCGCCAAAGCTGACCGTGCGCAGCCGGTCGGCCTCGACCCGCAGCGACTCTAGGTACTGCTTGACCGAGTTGGCGCGCCGGTCTCCCAGGGCCAGGTTGTATTCGTTCGTGCCCCGCTCGTCGCAATGTCCCTCGATCGTCACCTGGAATTCCGGGTGGTCGAGGAAGAAGCGCGCGTTGGCGGCCAAGCGGTCACGCATCGCCGCACTCAGATCGGCTTGGTCGTAGTCGAAGTAGACGTCGCCAAGCAACCCTTTGGAGCGGGCATAGGCAGTGACCGACTCTAGATCGCCGGCAAAAGGATCGGGCTCGGCCACCGGCTCCGGCGCGGGTGCGGGTTCCGGAGCGGGAGCGGGCGGCTCGGGAGTCGCGACGATCGGCGGAGCGATGTCGGGCGCCGTGACGGGCGCCTTCTTCTTGCAGCCGACGGCACCGCCGGCCAGGATCGTGAGACAGAGCAAGGACGTCAATGCACGATGGGACATAGGGTGTTTCTCCCGAGTCTAAATGTTGGATCGACGATTCTGTACGGGGCCCGCTAGGCGAGCCTCCCGCAGGGCACACCTCAGTATAGAGATCGGCCCGGAGCAGCTGTATCGGCGGTTGGGTCTATCTTCCTAGATCTTTCGATCGAGTGCTTCGGAAGCGGTCGAGGACGTATCATCGAAAGAAGGTCGGGGTAGATCCCCGCCGCCTCACACCGCGACACCACTTATGGAACCGCTCTACTCACCGCACAACCGAGCCGAACGGCTGATCGCCGCAGGGCGCGTGGCACTCGCCACGTCGTCGCTGTTCGCGGTCTGGCTCGATCCTTCGGAACCGGCCAACTACGCCTCGGTCGCCTACGCTCTCCTGGCCCTCTACGTCGTCTATGCGATCGCAACGGCGGTCCTGGTCTGGCGCTCCGATGCGCCCGCGGGCCGGCAGCGTCTGATCACTCACGCTTTCGACTTCGTTTTCTTCTCGCTGTTCGTCTACTTCACGGCGGGACCGGCGAGCCCTTTTACCACCTATTTCGTCTTTTCGATGGTCTGCGCCACGCTGCGCTGGCAGTGGCGCGGCGCGTTGTGGACCGCAGCGGCCTCGCTCGCGACGTTTTTGGCCCTTGGCTTCTACTTCGCCGAAGGGCTGCGCGATCCGGCGTTCCAGCCAACGCCATTCATCGTCAGGAGCGTTTACCTCGTCGTGGTAGCCGTCCTCCTCGGCTACTTGGGCATCCACGAACAACGGACGCGGCGCGAGATGGCAGCGCTCGCCGCCTGGCCGCACACCGCGCCAGGCTCCTTGGAAGAGACGCTCGCCGACCTCTTGACCCACACGGCGCGCACGTTTGAGGCGCCGCGCGTGGCAATCGTCTGGTTTGAGCCCGAGGAGCCCTGGCTTTACCTCGCGGCCTGGCAAGACGGCAGTTTTACCTTCGATCGCGAGGCGCCCACCAGCTTCGAGCCGCTGGTGCCGGAGCCGCTCGCCCAGGCGAGCTTCCTCTGTTCGGACTTCCGCTCCGGCGCGCCCGTGGCGCTCGCCCGGACGGCCGAAGGTTTCCGCCGCTTCCGTGGACTGCCGTTGCATCCGGAACTCGCGGAACGGCTGGCCGCCCGCTCGGTCCTGTCGCTGCTGCTGCGTGGCGAGACGTTTGAGGGGCGCCTGTTCGTGCTCGACAAGGCGGCGATGACCTCGGATGACCTCCTCTTGGGCGAGGTGGTGGGCGAGCGGGTGGGAGCGCGCCTCGACCTGTTCTATCTCACCCACCGGCTGCGGGAAGCAGCGGCCACCGAAGAGCGGATCCGCCTGGCGCGCGACCTTCACGACGGTGTGCTCCAGTCGCTCACCGGGATCGGCCTGCGCCTTGAAGCGTTACGGCGACAGGCCGCGGTGAAAGATTCCCTTCCGCTCACCGAGGGGAGTTCCCCTACCGAGGCGGAGAATGGCCTCGCCGACCTTCAGCGCCTGGTGGCGTTGGAGCAACGCGACCTGCGCTTCTTCATTCGCGAGCTGACACCCGAATCGATTGCTGATGACGACGCGGGATTCGATCTGGCGACCCGGATCGCGGACCTGCGCCAACGGCTGGACATCGAATGGGGGCTCGCCGTCGAGCTGCAAGCCGAGGGGCTCCACCGCCCGCTTCCCGCGCCGCTCGCGCGCGAGATCTACCACATGGTCCGAGAGGCTCTGGTCAATGCCGTGCGCCACGGACAGGCCTCCACCGTGCGGCTGGAGGTCGAGGTACGCGAGGGGCAGCCGCTGCGGTTGAGCGTCACTGACAACGGCTGCGGCTTTCCGTTTGCTGGGCGCTATTCAGGGGTTCAGCTGGCGGCGCAGAATCTCGGACCGCGCACCCTGCGCGAACGGGTCGCCGCCCTCGAAGGAACTCTGGAACTCGAATCGAGCGTCGCGGGCGCACGGCTCGATATTCGATTGCCCGTTCCGGAGGCCGCATGAGCACGATGGTCAAGATCGCGCTGGCCGACGATCATCCGATCGTGCTCGACGGTCTCGCCCAGCTCTTCCGGCTGGAGAGCGACTTCGAGGTGGTCGCCCATTGCCGCGACGGCGACGAGACGCTTCGCCTGCTCCGCGAGCAACCGGTCGATGTTCTGGTGCTCGATCTGAAAATGCCCGGTACCGACGGCCTGGCCGTGCTCGCCGCGATCCGCGAGGAGGGACTCGCTTCGAGGGTGCTGATCCTCACCGCCGCGATCGACGACGACCAACTCGCCCGGGCTCTCCATCTCGGCGTGAGCGGCGTGGTGCTCAAAGAGGTGGCCCCCCAGATTTTGGTACAAGCGGTGCGCACGGTGCATGCCGGCGGACTCTGGCTCGACCAAGGCTTTGGCCGCACGCTGGACAAATTACTCCATCGCGGCGCCGTAGCCCGCGAGGCGGCCAAGGTGCTCACCCGCCGCGAACTCGAAATCGTCCGCATGGCGGAAAGCGGCCTCCGAAGCCGCACCATCGCCGAAAAACTGATCATCAGCGAAGCAACGGTCAAGATCCACCTACACAACATTTATCAGAAGCTGAAGGTCAACGGACGGCTGGAACTGGCGGCCTACGCCCGCCGGCACGGCCTGCTCTGAATACTATTCGTCCCGACCAACACGGCAGACTCGTGGTAGGGAACGACCTCCTCGCCAGGACTTTCCTGACCACGCAACGCTACCCGGCCCTTCAACTTCTGCTGGAGCTTCGAAGGGGTATTGCGGCGAAGCGACTCGACGAAGGACTCGCCCTCCCGCATTGCCTGGGTGATCTCTTCGCGATGGTCGAAATAATAGGTGAGGGCCGCATGGACCTCCGCCGGAGTGATGCCATAGTCCGCCGAAATCTCGTCGACGCTCCGACCTTGCAACTCGTGCCAGGTGACGACATCCTGGACCGTGATCCGGTGTCCGGCGATCCTCGGCTTTCCGCCAGCAATGCCTGGGGTGATCTCCAAGTGGGAAGGCAGGCGTAGAGATTTCTCGTCAAGTGCGAGGGTCACCGCGTGCTGCACGAACTCCTGACGGTCGGCGCGGGACTGTAGCTTCTCGGCAATCAAGTCGGGCAGTTCGATGGTCAGCTCCATGGCTACCATTCTACAAGGAGTTGGCCGCTGCACCAGGAACGCGCCCCCACCAATTCGGTCACGCTAAGAGGCGGCGTCGGAAACTTTAGGGCTCTTACCGAGTACCCGCCGAGAAAGGGGCCTACTCGAGCACGAGTACGAGGCGCTTCCCGAGAGCTGCAGCCGCTCAATCCACGTCTTGAGTGAGGCCCCCACGCTCGGGGACTTCCCCTCTTCGTCAGGGTTCTGTGCGCCTGGGTCGCTCAGAGGTAGAATCCAAGCGAGTCTCGGGCTCGAATCCCAGCGCTGACGCCAGCTCCCAACTCATTTCTGCCAGCGAGCAGGAGGATCCGCCCATGTTTCACCGCGCAGCCCTTCATCGCCTCGTCGACTCCCTTCCCGAGGAGGATCTGACGACTGCGGGCCGGGTGCTCGTTGGCCTGACGGCGACCGCTGACGTCGTCGAGCGTGCCTTGCTCTTCGCACCGGCCGACGACGAACCCGACACGGACGATCTCGACGGCGGACTGACTGAGGCGCGCCGGGAACTCGCCCGCGGCGAGGGAATTTCTACCGCAGAACTCCGACGAGAGCTCGGTCTAGGGTGAGTTTCAAGGTCAACTGGCTGCCACACGCCCGGCGAGATTTGAAGCGACTCGACCGTCCCGTGCAGAACCGCGTGGTCGACGCGATAGAGCACCTTGCGCAGACCGGGGAGGGCGACGTAGTACGCTTGGTCGACATCGCGCCTCCCGACTACTGCCGTCAGCGATCACGCCAATAGTCAGGTCGCCGCCTTTGATGGGCGACCGCGAGGATCTGGATTCCGAGATCGGCGCCGAGGCGGTAGATTAAGTGGAAGGGATATCGATTCGGGAAAACGTAGCGGCGGCAACCTCTTCGGCGAATCGGCCACCGCTCAGGAGCTTCTATGACAGCTGCTACCGCCTGATCGACCGCCAAGACGAATCCGTGAGCCGCGAGGGGGCTTCGCTCCGCGTACCAGGCCTTCGCCTCGTCGGCATCCTTGATCGCCTCGGGGTGCCAGTCCGGCTCATTCGAATCCATCGAACAAGCGCTTTCGAACCTCCGACCAGGGCGTCATCTCGACGGAACCGTCGTCGATCTGCCGAACCCTTCGATCGATCTCACGATCCCAGGCGGCCTCCGCGCCCGGATCTGCCTCGCCATGAAGGCTCTCGATCAAAGCTCCCGCAATCTCAGCCCTCCCCTCATCACTGAGGGTCAGCGCCTGGCGGAGCAACTTCGCTGCGATGACGTTCATGCCGGTGATTGTACCGCCTCCAGACTATAAGCGAGTGGTCACACGGTTGGGATGCGCTTAGCGAAGTCAACCCCTTCGTATTCCTGAGGGGAGCCGAGCACTACTTTTCGGGACGGACAAGAGCTTCTTCGTACTCTATCCCCCATGCCGACCTGCCGGGTCTACTCGTAGAACCGGGAACTCGGGCGCCCAAGGAGACGCCGAGAGAGGGCCTACTCGAGCACGAGTACGAGGCGCTTCCCAAGAGCGGCCGCCGCTCGATCCAGGGTCTTGAGTGAAGGCCAATGGGTCGGGTCTTCAAGGCGCCGCGCAGCCGGCCAAGACGTCTCCAACGCCCGAGCCAGATCGGAGGTACTCCGATCACCGCGAGCGAGGCGGAGCAGCATGGCCGCCTGCGTCTTCGCATCCGGCGCGATGTAGAACGCGCCTTTGACCTGCAAGCTTGGAGCGGGAACGTCCTTCGCCCCGTCGAGCCGCCACGCGAGCATGGCCGAAAGCACCTCGGAAGCGTTGAACAGGGCTTCTTCCTTCGTCTCACCTTCCGTAAAGGTATCGGGCAAGTCAACGAATTGGACGAGGAAGCGCCCGTCGCTCTGCGCTTCTACTGTGGCGGGGTAACGAATTTCCACGATGGCACCTCACTTCAGCTTGACGCCTGATTGCCGCTCGATCGAGGCGATCAACCCGTTGCCGAGATCGCGCGAACCATGCACCGGAACCGGAACGGCCCGGCCGCCTTTCACCATGACGTGATGGCTGCCGTGGACCCGATCAAGCGTCCAGCCCGCTGCCCTGAGCTTGGCGATGACCGCTTTGCCGTTCACGCGACCAAGGATAGACCAGGAAAGATATATCCGCAACAGACTTCGAGGTTGGGGGCTGCACGCCCGGGGCTTCCAACTCGCGCGAGTAGGTGGCAGGCTCATAGAGTACGATTCTGTTCCAGCGAAGGAGAGTCTCATGATCTCGCTCAAGATCGACTTGCCCGAAGAGACCTTTTCCGCTCTGCGAATCGACCCTGCCCTTTTCGCCGAGGAGCTGAGGTTTGCGGCGGACGTCCAGTGGTACCACCAAGGCCTGATCAGCGGCGGCAAGGCCGGTCAGATCTCTGGCTTGACCCGTCTCGCATTCCTCGACGAGCTTGCGCGGCGCAGGTTGGACACGGTCAAGATCGACCTTGACGAACTCGCGGCCGAACTGGTCGATGGCTGACCGTTTGGTCGTCGACGCGTCGCCTTTGATCATCCTCGCCCGCGCACGATCGACCGAAGGAAGGCGATTTGGAAGCCAGTTTAGAGTCACAGCTGGTCCAGACGGTAACCCAAGCCGTGCCGCTTCTCCTGAAGTTCCCGATGGAGCACTTCTCGGTGGCATATGAAAAAGAGGCCGATCTCTTGTACACCCTCCATCAGTTCGCTGCGGCCCTAAACCAAGGCACCGCAGGCTCTCCCGGCCGACCTAACCGTCCAATTTCCTTCGCGTCTGGGTGACGACCGTTAAAAGATTGGGACATACTACGAGTACACTGATACCTCTACTTAGGGGTTCAAGCTGGAGAGATGGAACCAAATCGCGAGGTCCCCAGGCCTATTAGCTGACGCCCACCACCTCCCGCATCGCTCGCGCCGCGCACGGCGGTGAGCCGGTGCAACGTTACGCAGGCAACCTATGAGTGAAGTGCAGCCATGAAACAAATTTGGCCAAGGGGGTCAGAATGGAAGAAATGGGACCTCCATCTCCACGCGCCCGGCACGAAGCTTAACGACCAGTTCCCAGCCGGCGAAGCCGGTTGGGACGAATACTGCCGGCGGCTGCACGACTCCGACGTGCAAGCGTTCGGCGTCACCGACTACTTCTCTGCCGATGGCTACTTCGCAGCGGTGAGGGAGTACGGCAAACGCTATCAAAATTCACCGAAAGTATTCTTCCCAAACATAGAATTGCGGACCAATTATGTTGTTAACAAGGCCGAGCAGGAGGTAAACGTACACCTAATTTTCAATCCCTTTCACGGCGACCATGCGGCGAAACTAAAAGCGTTTCTTGGCGCTATAAAACTCACGAAAACTGACAACGCGGATCGGGATCTAAAGGCCACCGATCTATCCCAGACAAGTGATTTCGAGGGAGCAACCACGTCGCGCGAATACATCCGCGAAGCGCTGACTGATACCTACGGGCGAGACGTTGACCGTCTTGATTATGTTCTGATTGTCACCGCCGCGAACAATGACGGTATCCGCGCAAAGACAGGCGTCAAGAGGAAAGCCGTGATCTCAGATGAGCTGGACAAGTTTAGCGATGCGTTCTTCGGAAACGCCAACAACGTTGAATGGTTCCACTCCATTGAACGCGCCGAGGACAAGTCCGAGCAAACCGAACCCAAGCCGGTCCTCTCCGGCTGCGATGCGCATTCGATTGCGGAGCTCGATGCGCGCCTTGGTCAGGTCTTATCCGATCCCACGAGCGGCACCGCGCTGGGGCCGACATGGATTAAAGCAGATCTTACATTCGAAGGTCTCAAGCAGATCATCTTTGAGCCGCGCAACCGCGTGTTCATCGGCGCGGAACCGGAGATCGAGCGCCTCGTCCGAGAAAACAAAACACGTTTTATCGAATCCCTGCATGTCACTTGCGTTGAAGGGCACGAGCAGGACCTGCGCGGCACCTGGTTTTGCGACGAGAAGATCGTTCTCGGCAAGGAGCTTGTCGCGATCATCGGCAACAAGGGAAGCGGTAAGAGCGCGGTCACGGACATCATCGGGCTACTGGGCAACAGCCATAACCAGAAATCAAAGAGCCTTTCGGGCGGCAGACCCGAAGAGCTGTTTTCTTTCCTGAACGAGGAGAAATTTCTCAAAGGCGGCTATGCGAAGCATTTCGAGGGGACTCTGCACTGGTATGAGGGCGAACCGGACCACAAGCGGCTTGACGCGCAGGTCGCCACACACTTACCGGAGAAGATCGAATACCTGCCTCAGAAGTACTTAGAGCGAATCTGCGCGAACATCGCCGATGATGAGTTTCGTACGACGCTCAACGAAGTCATCTTCCGCTATGTCAAGAATCAGCACGGCAAGGCCAATCTTGATGACCTGATCAAATACCTTACGCAGCAGGCGGAAGAGGCCATTGCGCAGAAGAAGCATGCGCTCCATCAGGCCAACGGAGCGGTCGTGGAAATCGAGAGGAAACTCACCGAAGACTACCGCAAGGAACTGGCGGAGAAGATCAGACTGAAGAAGGAGGACCTTCAGGCCCATGCCAGGGTTCGTCCCGTGGAAAAGGCAAAGCCCGCTACGAGCTCTGAAACAGCGACGGCAGAGACAGCGCAAATCGAGCAGGTCACAGGGAGAATTGCAGAGCTTGTCGGGCAAATCGCACGGCTAGAGTCCGAGCGGACCGCAGTGAGCTTGGCGGTCGAAGACCTCCACCAGGTCCGCCAGGCGATCGTGCGCGAAGCCGCGGCCCTCACTGGGCTCGCGGCAAAGCATCAGACCACGCTCGCCGCCGCCGGGTTGACATACGATCAGGTCGTAAAGCTGACCGTGGACTACACAGCGCTCGACGCCGTGACGAGACAAAGAGAGCACAGGTTGCAGCAAATCGGAGCGCTTCTTTTAACCCCGGATGAGATCGGCACAATGCCACTGGGCGATGACGCAGAAACGGCGACAGCGCGCGCCGCTGCGGCTGCCGGTAGCCTTGTTTACCAGAAAGCGGCACTGGAAACCGAGAACGCCGAGCGCGTTGAGAGGCTCGGGAAGCCGGCGCGCGAGTATCAGCAGTATCTGAGCGACCTTAGGCGCTGGAAGGACCGCGAAAAAGAACTCAGCGGGGACGACCAGAGTCTCGGCACCGATACGCTGCGATGGCTTGAGAAAGAGCTGGACGCTGTCCAAACCGTGTATCCAGAGGAGCTTCGAACGGCCCGTGCCGAGCGGAACCGGATCAGTAAGGAAGTCTTCAGCCGGAAGCGCGACCTGACGCAGTTCTACAACATCGTCAAACTGGCTATCGACAAAGAGATATCTAAATGTCGAGGTCAACTAAGAGAATACGATCTATCGATTGAGGCGGGTCTTCGCTTCAACCAGTCCTTCGTCGACGAGTTTTTGGCGTTCATCAACCAGGTCGCCGTTGGCAGCTTTCGGGGACAGTACGAGGGCCAGGCGATGCTCCGCAGATTCACCGACAACGTAACCGATTGGGAAGACGAGAATCAGGTGTTCCTGGCGCTCCATGCGATCGTCGACGCGCTTCACACCGACAAACGCGAAGAGGCTTGGACGGCCCGCGATGTCTTCAAGCAGATGAAGGGCCAGAGGCCAGTTCATGAACTCTACGACTATCTCTTTGGTTTTGATTACCTGACTACTAAGTATGACCTTAAGGTTGACCAGAAAGACCTCAGCGAACTTTCACCCGGAGAACGCGGCGGCCTCCTGCTGATTTTCTATCTCATGCTCGATCGGCAGGACATCCCCCTGGTGATCGATCAGCCGGAGGATAATTTGGACAATAAGAGCGTGTATGAGATTCTAGTCACGTTCATCAAGCAGGCAAAGAAGCGGCGGCAAATTATCCTTGTGACTCACAACCCGAATCTCGCCGTCGTTGCCGACGCCGAGCAGATAATCCATGTGTCAATCGACAAGAAAGGCGGCAAGCACGATTTCGATTTCTTCTCGGGCTCCATTGAGGATCCCCGTGTAAATCAGGCTGTCGTAAATATTCTGGAAGGAACACTGCCGGCATTCGACAATCGCCGACTGAAGTACAGGAAGCGGGAAAGGCAAACGCAACGCAGGTAGTAGGGAAGAACCTTGGTATTCAACTGAGTGGAAACTGAAGAGAGCAACTGCATGGAATGGCCCAGCTACATAGTTACCGCAGGCGCCGCGGGTCTAGGCTGGCTATTGAGCGAAGCAAGCCAACTTCTCAGGAGCCGGCGCCAGTTTAGTGAGGCTACAGGGCTGGCACTGGGCGATGTCCTTTTAGTTTGGCATGACATCCGCGCTGTTGTACTCTACCTTGGTGATGCCGATCACCAATGCGCATTGGCTCAACTTAACTCGAGTCACGTGCGAGAGGCTGCGGCGCTCCTTGAGGAGCGGTTGAGACAAACTGGACTTTCGGCTCGGCTAGCGAACACCTCGATTAGCATTGCGCCGTTTGATCCGCTTCTGGCGGCTGAAATTCGCTTGCGCGCTCGATCGGTCGAGTCAATTGCTCAGGATCTGTTCACGGATCGCCCATCACGAGACTTTGAGGGGTTCTTACAAGAAATCAGAGTCTTCTTCTTCCTCATGGCCAACATGAACGCTCGCCTCGAAACCCTCGCTTATGTGCTTGCTTGGCGACACAGCATTTTCACCTGGTTCAGGACGCGGATCGTAATTTTTCAGAGGAAGTTGTACAGCGCTCAAACCGAAGAGGCGTTGGCCCTGATCGACCAGAGGGGCACCCGCCGGACTTCACCTACTGAATCTTCCAAACCTGGAAATACCGGGCCTTAAGACGAGTCGCCCCCCGAAAGGCAATTTTATTCAGAGACAGGGCGAGGTCACAGCGAATCTTCGCGAATCCGTCGGCACGGTACGCAGTCCTGCGTCCACGGGTGATTTCGAGTCGAGTCCTAGGCTAATTTTCATCCCTCGCATACCTCACGCTGCAGGAAGCACACCCAAGAAGGTTCCAGCCAGATACTCTTCGCTCTCGTGAATGTTGTCCTGCTCGAGACGAGCCCTGCTTCTACGAAGCTGCTCGACATCCGCGAAACGAAATACGTCCCCTTTGAACTCCAGCGCGCAAACAGCTTCGCTCTTCTCCATTGTATCCAGGAATTTCCGAAGTGCATCGAGAGCGCGGGGATCGGTCTCGGACAATGCTTCGGTCAGGTCGTCATCCGTTCCCAGAGATGCCTTCATGATCGCTTTGGCTTGATCGATGGCCGGCTCGAGCGGGGAGTACTCAGGAGAGAGGGCCGCGTTATCGATCGGCGCCTCCTCGAATTGAAAACCGAACGAGCCGGATGCCGTGCCGGTGATGAGCATGCGGAAAGCGTCACGACCGGGCAAGACTCCTCTTGCCCCAAGCGGGCCGCTCTGACTGGCTCCCAACGCGGCGACAGCTTCGGAGAACTCGTTGACTACCGATGATCGGCTTGCCGCGGAACGTCAACCGGGCACGCAATGGCTCGCGCGAAAGTGGCGGTTGCGCGGCCAGAAGCCCTTCGATCTTCCGCCTCCTCGAAAGGAGGCCAAGCTGTTCGATCTCTCGGCCTTCAGGAATCTCCGCCAGGAGGCTTTCAAGCGCGCCACGCTCGGCTTGAAGCTGGCGGTATTCTCGTAGGTTCATGGCTAGCTACTCTGGCTTTGAGTGCTGATCCCGCGCAGAATGTCCAGGCGATTTCCCGGAGCGGTAGGCGACATGAAGTCGGGAATGGTGCTCGCAGTGCGCTTCGGCCGGCTGAGAAAAGTGGCTGGCCATTCGGTAACACGCCTCTCCTTGACGTGGACGTACTCTCCGGTTTCCGGCTCGTCAATGAACTCCTCTTGCAGCACAAGCGCCAGTGGTTCTTCTGCACCCTCCGTGCGCTGCGAAAACTCGAAAGCTTCCTCGTAGGTTGAGAAAGGGTAGTAGTAATCGCTCCCACCGGCTTCGTCCGGGGCACCGTTTTCTGGATGGCACCAAACCCTGTACTCAAGCACTGCATCCCACACGTACCCACCCCCGGCCTTGGCCGAAGCAGGATAGGTTCCGACGGACTCGTCGTCTAACGCGGGCGGGTACTGAGAACTCATGTCCATGACTTGGGGGAACTGAAATGGTGGAGGCGCTAGGATTCGAACCTAGGTAGGGCGAAGCCCGGCAGATTTACAGTCTGCTGCCATTGTCCACTCGGCCACACCTCCAAAGAACTGCGTGCTGCTTGCCCTGGAGCCTGCTAGGGAGCCGGCACCCGGGCTTGAACCGGGGACCCCCTGTTTACAAGACAGGCGCTCTACCGCTGAGCTATGCCGGCGGGCGCCTGGGGTTACCCCCAAGAGCGAGGGCGGAGTTTACTTCTCTACCCCATGTGTCCGCAAGGCCCTCATCCGTTGCCGCACGGCTTCGTAGAGCACGGCCGAGGTGGCGGTCGCGATGTTGAGCGACTCGACGTGACCTCGCATGGGCAATCCGATCAGCCGATCGCAGCTCTTGCGGGTCAGGTCGCGCAGGCCGTTTTCCTCGCCGCCGAGGCAGATGACGATCTTGCCGGTGAGATCGATCTCCCACGGCGGATCGCCCTCGGCGTCGGTGCCGTAGATCCAGAAGCCCTCCTTCTTGAGCCGCGCGATCTCCATCGACGAGTTGGTGATTCGCTCGATGGCGAGCCACTCGCTGGCCCCGGCCGAGGTTTTGGCCACCGTGGGCGAGATCGGCGCCGCGCCGCGATCGCGGATCATCACCTGGCCCACCCCCGTGCCCTCACAGACGCGCAGGACGGCGCCCAGGTTCCGCGGATCTTGGACATCTTCGAGCAACACCCGAAAGTCCGGATCGGCGGACGGCTCCACCTCTTTCGCCGCTTCGCGGACCTCGGCCACCAGACCGTTGTGGGCCGGACCGGCGAGCGCCGCGAGCTCGCGCTCCGGCACATCGCGAATCTCGATGCGGTGCCGAACGCACAGCTCGGCCACCTGATCGCGCCGCGCCCCGGCCCGGCCACGAGCGACCAGAACCCGCAGGATGTCGTGTGGCCGGTGCCGCAGCGCTTCTCGAACCGGATGAAAGCCGTACAGGAACATGGGAAAACGCAGGCTCGAAAACCCGCCTCAGACCTCTAGGATCTGCTGTTCCTTCTTGGCCAGGGCGCCGCTGACCTCGGCGATGTAATGGTCGTGGAGCTTTTGGATCTCGTCGAGACCGCGGTGCTCGTCGTCCTGGCTGATTTCCTTGTCCTTCTCCATCTTCTTCAGCTTGTCGTTGCCCTCGCGCCGCGATTGGCGGATGCCGTTCTTGGCGTGCTCCGTGATGTCATGGGCCTTCTTGACGATCTCGCGGCGGCGATCCTCGGTGAGCGACGGGACCGGGATGCGGATCAGCTTGCCGTCGTTCGAGGGGTTGAGCCCCAAGTCGGCCTTGATGATTGCGCGCTCGATCACCGCGATCTGCGACGGATCATAGGGCTGGGCGACGAGCATCGCCGCGTCGGCCACCTGAAGGTTTGCGAGTTGATTGAGCGGCGTCGGCGTGCCGTAGTACTCGGCCATGACGCCGTCGAGCATTTGGAGCGAGGCGCGGCCGGTGCGCAGTTGCTTGAACTCGTGGTGGAGATGATCCACCGCGCTTTTCATTTGCAGCTCGATTTCGAGGAACATCTCCTTCATCAGGCCCTCCTCCATCGCTTTCCGGTCAGTCACGAACGACGGACCCGATCCGCTCACCGCAGATCACCCGTCGAATGTTACCCGCGACGCCGAGGTCGAAGATCGAAATCGGAATTTTATTCTCCCGGCACAGGCTGATCGCCGCCGCGTCCATCACCTGGAGATTCTTTTCCAGCACCTCTTGGTAGGTGACCTCCCGGAGCAGCTGGGCCGTCGGATCCAGGTGCGGATCGGCCGAATAGAGGCCGTCCACCTTAGTCGCCTTGAGCAGAATTTCGGCGTGGATCTCAGCCGCACGGAGAGCCGCGGCGCTGTCGGTGGTGAAAAACGGATTGCCGGTACCGGCGCCGAAGATCACCGTGCGATTCTTCTCCAGGTGGCGGATCGCCCGGCGCCGAATGTAGGGCTCCGCGATCTCGCGAATGTCGATCGCGGTCTGCACCCGGGTCGAGACCCCTCGCTTCTCCAGGGCGTCCTGGAGCGCGAGGGCGTTGATCACCGTAGCCAACATGCCCATGTGATCGCCGGTCACCCGGTCGATGCCCCGGTGGCTCGCCGCCAGGCCGCGGATGATATTGCCGCCGCCGACGACGATCGCCATCTGAACGCCGAGGGCGTGAACTTCCCCCAGCTGATCGGCGATGTCGGCGACGACGGCTTCATCCAACCCGAACGGCTTGTCGCCCATCAGGGCCTCGCCGGAGAGCTTGAGCAAAATCCGGCGGTAAGCCGGAGTCGGATTCTCGCTCACTTACTACCGACGACCGCTGCCACTTCGGCGGCGAAATCTTCCTTGCGCTTCTCGATCCCTTCGCCGAGACGGAAGCGGGAGAACCGGCGGATCTGGATGTTCTCGCCGATCTTGGCGATCTTCTCGATCACCAACTGGCCGACGGTCTGCTCCGGGTTCTTGACGTAGGCCTGCTCCAACAGCACGGCCTCGGAGTAGAACTTCTCGACCTTGCCGTCGACGATCTTGTCGATCATCTTCTCCGGCTTGCCCGCGGCGATCGTCTGCTCGCGGTAGATCTCCCGTTCACGCTCCAGCACGTCGGCGGTCACTTCTTCGCGGCGCACGAACCGCGGTTCCGCCGCCGCGATGTGCATCGCGATGTCGCGCACCAGCTCCTGGAACTGGTCGGTCCGCGCAACGAAATCGGTCTCGCAGTTGACCTCGACCAACACGCCGAGCTTGCCGCCGGCATGAATGTAGGAGCCGACCGCGCCTTCTGCCGCAACGCGCCCCGCCTTCTTGTCTGCCGCGGCAAGCCCCTTCTTGCGCAGGGTGTCGACCGCGGTCTCGATGTCGCCCTTCGTTTCGACGAGAGCCGCCTTGCAATCCATCATCCCCGCGCCGCTACGCTCGCGGAGCTCTTTGACCATCTGAGCCGTGACTTCCATGGCAATGCTCCTTACGCTGACTCCCACCCCGAACCTATGCGAGGCAGGGCGACGCTCGGATCCAAAGTTCCGAGCGCCGAAGACCTGATAACTCAAACGTTCGACGAACGATTCCCGGCGGATCGGTCGATGCGGTCGGAACGATCCCGAGCCAACAAGCGAAAAGGCCAGCCCGGGAAACCCTCGACTGACCTTTTCTGGTGTCGACGCAACCGGACCTGAATCCTCAGGCCCGACCCGCCTTTCAAGTCCCGAGAAGGCTTAGGCCGCGGGCGCACTCTCCATGCCCGCACCCTGTCCGGGCGGTGGCATCATCGGCGCGTCCTTGGCCTGAATCTCTTGTTCGCGCTCCAGCTTGCCGGAGCCTGCCAGATAGGCATCGGCGATGCGCGAAGCAAACAGGCGAATGGCGCGAATCGCGTCGTCGTTGCCCGGGATGATGTAGTCCACCAACTCGGGATCGCAGTTGGTATCGACCACCGCGATCACCGGGATGCGCAGTTTGATCGCCTCGGAGATCGCGATGTCTTCCTTTTTCGGGTCGACCACGAAGAGCGCGTCCGGCAACTCGTTCATGTCGCGAATACCTTCGAGGTTCTTCGACATCCGATCGCGCTCACGGTCCAGACGGAGCTTTTCCTTCTTCGTCAGCGAGCCGGTCGGATCGGAGAGACGGGCCTCGATCTCCTTCAGCTTCGTGATCGAGGTACGCAAGGTGACGAAGTTGGTAAGCGTACCGCCCAGCCAACGGTTGGTGACGTAGAACTCGCCGCAACGAGCCGCTTCTTCGGCCATCGCTTCCTGCGCCTGGCGCTTGGTGCCGACGAACAGGATGCGCTTGCCTTGACTCGCGAGGTCGTAGACGAACTCGGCCGCCTGCTCAAACAGCTTGAGCGTCTTTTGCAGGTCGACGATGTAGATGCCATTGCGCTTACCGAAGATGTAGGGCTTCATCTTCGGGTTCCACCGCCGGGTCTGGTGTCCGAAGTGGACGCCAGCTTCCAGCAGCTCCTTCATGGTGACTCCGACCAAGAGACCCTCCTTACCTAGCGCTTGCTGAACTGGAACCGGGCGCGGGCGCCGCGCTGGCCGTACTTTTTGCGTTCTTTCTTGCGCGAATCGCGAGTCAACAGGCCGGCCGACTTCAGCCGGTCGCGTAACTCGCCATTCCACACGAGCAGAGCGCGCGAGATGCCATGGCGAATCGCGCCTGCCTGACCCGCGCTGCCGCCTCCTAAGACCGTCACGACGATGTCGAACTTCTCCGCCGTCTCGGTGAGCAGAAGGGGCTGCTTGATGACCATTTTCAAGACTTCATTGGGAAAGTAGTCGTCGAGGGTGCGTTCATTGACCTTGACCTCGCCGCTACCCAGGCGCAGGAAGACCCTCGCGGTGGAGGTTTTGCGCCGGCCTGTGCCGTAGTAATGCACGTCGTTCACTTAAGTCGTCTCCTGTAAGCCCGCCGCTTTGGGTCGCGTTAGATGGCCTTCGTCACGTCGAAGGCCGCGGGCTGCTGCGCCTGATGGGGATGCTCGACGCCCGCATACACCTTGACCTTGAGCTTCAATCGGCGGCCCAGCTTGTTCTTCGGGAGCATGCCCCAAACCGCTCGCTCGATCATCAACTCAGGACGGCGCTGGCGCAGCTTCTCGGCGCTCTCGGACTTGATGCCGCCCGGGAATCCACTGTGGCGGTAGTAGAACTTCTGCTGCTCTTTGCGCCCCGTGAGCACCGCCTTCTCGGCGTTGATCACCACCACGAAATCCCCGGTGTCGAGGTGCGGAACAAAATTCGGCTTGTGCTTGCCCATGATCAGGCCGGCGACCACGCTCGACAGGCGGCCGAGCGGCACACCGGCCGCGTCGATCACCCACCATCCGCGCTCGATCTCGGACGCCTTGGGGCTGTAGGTCCTGTTCATCTCGTCTCCCTGCTCGCGATTCAGAACGGCCCGATGCTCGCGCGGTGGATCGCCAACCGCCCGAATTTCGGTATCGATACCAAAAGGTCGATTTCCAAAGCACTGATTTCAAAAGACCAGCCCGCAACGACGAAGCGAAGATGCGCTCTGGGGTACCCGGCCTGCGGGCTTGGCTCAAACACCAAGGGGTGCGGCCAAACGAAAGCCCTGCCTTTGCCAGGCAAAGGATCTCCGATATTAGGGATGGCGGGTGAAGCTGTCAAGAGGAAGGAAGGGGCGAAGATAATTTCTCCGTCCGCAGACAGGCCGCCATCGACGTTGAGAGGGCCTGATGGGCACAGGAAATAGCGCGCAGAGCCACCCATTCGGCGAATTTGGCGGTAATAGGGCAGAAATTCTCTTGCTTGTCAAGATTGCTCCCTCGTTTTCCGTCTTCTAAGATTGGGCTTCCTCCGGCCCCACCCCCTGTGCCTTCCCGCTTCCGGGTCGGTCCGGGTTTCGAACCTACGGAGAACGAGGAGAAGGTCCCCCATGTCCGAAGCGAAACCTGATGTCAAAGCGGCGGATCGTTTGAAAGCCATAGAAGGCGCGCTCTCCCAGATCGAGCGCCAGTTCGGCAAAGGCGCGATCATGCGCCTGGGCTCGCGGGAAGGGCTCGCGATCGACTCCATCCCGACCGGCTCGATCGCGGTCGACTGGGCGATCGGCATCGGTGGCTTTCCGCGTGGCCGGGTGGTCGAGGTCTACGGCCCGGAATCGTCGGGCAAGACGACTCTCGCGCTGTCGGTCGTCGGCCAGGCGCAGAAGAAGGGCGGCACCGCCGCCTTCATCGATGCCGAGCACGCGCTCGACGCCGAGTACGCCAAGAAGCTGGGAGTCGACATCGACAACCTCCTGGTCTCCCAACCGGACAACGGCGAGCAGGCCCTGGAGATCACCGAGATGCTGGTGCGTTCCAACAGCGTCGACGTGGTGGTCGTCGACTCGGTCGCGGCGCTCGTCCCCAAGGCGGAGCTCGAAGGCGAGATGGGCGATTCTCACGTCGGTCTCCAGGCGCGGCTGATGTCCCAGGCGCTGCGCAAACTGACCGCGATCGTCGCCAAGTCGAACACCTGCCTGATCTTCATCAACCAGATCCGCGAAAAGATTGGCGTCATGTTCGGCAGCCCGGAGACCACCACCGGCGGCCGGGCGCTCAAGTTCTACTCTTCGGTACGGATCGACATCCGCCGCATCGCCTCGATCAAGGACGGCGAAGCGGTGACCGGCTCGCGGGTGAAGGTGAAGGTGGTCAAGAACAAGACCGCCGCACCGTTCCGCCAGGCCGAGTTCGACATCGATTACGGCGAAGGAATCTCCCGCGTGGGCGAGCTGATCGACCTCGGCGTCGAGCACAAGCTGGTGGTCAAAAGCGGCGCCTGGTTCAGCTATGGCGACGTCCGGCTCGGCCAAGGCCGCGAGAATTCGAAGCAGTTTCT
>JBBRUC010000025.1:0-41266 GCA_038248205.1 Thermoanaerobaculia bacterium | reverse complement strand
TCGAAGCGGCCAAGACCTCGCTGGCCACCGCGCCGGTCGGCAAAGACAGCCGCGCCGATCTCGAAGCGATGAAGGGCGACCTCGAAGGTCTCCAGACCGTCCTCGCGGACGCCGACACCGCGTTTGCCGCCGGAGACTACGCCGCGGCCAAGCAGAAGGCCGACCAAATCCTCGAACAAGCCCAAGCGATCGAAGCCGACATCGCCCGCGCCCGAGAGAAGTTCGCCCGGCGGTAAGTTTCCCCTTCCGCAGGAACTGTCGAGATCTACACCCTCGATTACGTCCTATAGGAGGTATGAGCCCCCACCGCCATACCTCCCCCCTCATGAAGTTCCGAGCCCGCGCGATGCGCGGCCACTCAACCAACGCCGAAGAACATCTCTGGCGCTTTCTGCGCCGCAAGAACCTCGGCACCAGGTTTCGCCGCCAGGTCACCTTGGGCCGATACATCGCCGATTTTTTGAGCTTTCGTCCCAAAGTACTCATCGAGGTCGACGGGAGTCAGCACGCCAACAACCCCTACGACCGCCGCCGGGACGCCTTCTTCCGCGACGAAGGCTTCGTCGTCCTGCGATTCTGGAACTGGGAGGTGCTACGAAACGTGGACGGAGTCCTGGAGAGGATCTTGCGAACCCTCGCGGAACTCTCGGACTGAGGGGCGCCCCCCGCTTTTCGTGCTGCGAAGTGGCTTGCCACCGCGGGCCGCTCCTGCTCTTGCTGCGTAGCGTCTTGCGACCGCGCCCCCCTCCTCGATCCTCCCCCACGAGGGGGGAGGACGCCCCCTCCCGCCGCCTGCCAGCGGCCCCGCGAAGCGCCGCCCCGCAGGCCTGCGTCGGTCCTCGAAGGGCCGCGACGAGGAAAAGCCCGTGTCCTCCCCCCCCGCCCGCCGAAGTGTCCCTCCCCCCTCGTGGGGGAGGACAGGAGGGGGGGACGCCCGCAGGCCACCACCCGCACGCGGCGGTTTCTTTTGCGCGTTCTCCGGTGTCCAACGTTTTGGAAGGAGGTGCACCATGTTCGAGACCTCATTGATCGACGTTCAAAAGCCCCGCCGCGCCCCACACGTCTGGGCCACTGCGGCGGGCATTCATTGCGCGCTCTTCGCCACCGCGCTCTCCGCTGCGTACTGGCACATCGGCCCGGTGGCCGAACCGATGGAAAACGCCGTGTTCATCATCCAGGCGGCTCTGCCGGAGCCTCCCGCGGCCGGCACCCGGGTGCGTACCGAGACGCCCGCGCCGGCCCCTGCCGCGACGACTCCGCCGGAGACCGTGCAGCCGAAGGCCGAGGAGGTGCCGGCAACCCCTCCGACCCACTTCGAGACTCCAGCCCCCCCAGACACCCCTGGCTCTTCGGAGATTCTGCTGGCCTCGAACAGCCCCGACGGCGATCCTCTTTCATCGGGCGGCCTTGGATTTGGTGACGGTCCGATCGGCGGCTTCGACGGCCCGAACCACGGCTCTGCGGTGTCCGGCCCCGGCGTGGTGAGCGACCAGCCCTATAAGCTCAGCGCCGCGATCGCCAGGCCGGTGCTCGTCTCGCGGGTCGACCCGGTCTATCCGGAGCTGGCGCGCCGCATCCGCCAGGCGGGTACGGTGATCCTCGAAACCGTGATCGACGAGAACGGCCGGGTCACCGACGTCAAGGTGATCAATGGCCTCGGCTACGGTCTGGAGCAGGCGGCGATCGACGCGGTGTCCCGATGGCGTTTCGAGCCCGCCAGGATGAACGGCCGCGCGGTCAAGGTGTTCTTCAACCTGACGGTGCAGTTCTCTCTCCGGTAGGATCGCTGCCCCGCCCTGGCCCGGCGCTTGCGCGGGCCGGGGCTTCCTGGTAAAGACGGGGAGTCTCCGGCGGAGGCGCACCCGTTTCCATGCGAGACCCTTCTTCCTCCCCCCCTTCGCGCGCCCTGCTCTCGTGGGGAGAGCGGCTTTTCGCCCTAACTCTGCTCGCGATCGGCGTCGCGTTCGGCAGCGCCTTGGTGCCCCGCGCGCCGCTGCCGCTCGCGGCCGTCCAGCGTGCACGGGCGGCGCTTCAGGCGGCGCGGGTGGCCGCGGCGGGTCGCCCCTCCGCCGAGCTGGCGACCGCCGAGGCGGCGGCGAACCGGCTCGAATCGCGTTGGGCTGAAGAGGCCGCCGTCCGTTGGCGGCCGAAGCGCGGCGACGAGATCGCGGCGCTCGCCGCGGCCACCGAAACCGCGGCGGCGCTCGCCCGCGCCGCGACCGTCGCCGAGCGCGAGCGCCAGGAGCGGGGCTTGGCGCCGCGGATGCGCGAGCTAAAGCGCCGGCTCGATGCCGGAACGAACCTCGCCGCCGCCGATCGCGAGCTACGCGCCTCGACCCAAGCCGCGCGGGTCGATCTCGCCGCCGCCGCCGCGGCCGCCGCGCGCGGCGATTCCGTCGCCGCCGGCACGTTGATGGACTCGGCGGAGGGCGCCTTGGCGGAGTTGGACCAGCGGCTCGACGTGCGGGAGGAGCGGCTCGACGATCCGGCCTGGAAACGGCGCTGGCAACTTTGGGTCGACGAGACGATCGCTTCGACGATCCCGGACGGCACGGCGATCGTGATCGACAAGGTGCGCCATCGAGGGTTTCTGATCCGCGGCGGCCGGGTGGAACTCGGCTTTCGTATCGAACTCGGCACCCGCGGCATGATGCGGAAGGTCTGGGAGGGCGATGGCGCCACGCCCGAGGGGAGGTACCGGATCTCGGAGAAGAAGGATCTCGGCGAGAGCCGCTACCGCCGCGCCCTGTTGATCGACTATCCGAACGCCGACGACCGGCGCGACCATGCCGAGGCGGTTCGCCGCGGCCTCGTGCCGGCGCGCCGCGGACCGGGTGGCTTGATCGAGATCCATGGCTACGGCGGACGCGGGCAGGATTGGACCAACGGTTGCGTCGCCCTCTCGGATCGGGACATCGATCGCCTGTTTTCCGAGGTCGAAGTCGGCACGCCGGTGACTCTGGTGCCGACCGCCATCCTGCGCGAGCCGGTAGGGAGTCGATAGAACCCATGAGCGCCTTGGACTCCCTCTCGATCCCCGCCGTGCCCCAGAGCTTGCCGCCCGATCGAGGGTGGGCGGCGGTCGCCCGGCGACGTTTCCGCATGGCGGATCTGTACCGCCCGGCCGCGGCGCTCGGCGTTATCGTACTGTTGGCGGTCGCGATCGGCCTGGGGTTCGGCTTTTCCTATGACGAACTTTCCGCCATGCCGCTGCCGCGTACGGAAGGCGAGGTAGCCGCCCCCGGTCTCGCCCGCGCCGAGCAGCGGTTTCTGGCGCAGGTGCCGCGCGGCGTTCATGTCGAGGTGGACACGATCGCCAATCGACTGTTCGTCAAGCAGGGAGAGAAGACCTTGCGCGAGGCGGTCTGCTCGACCGGCACGGGAGGGCTGCTGGTCGATCCCACCTCCGGGCGGCGGTGGGTGTTCGAGACACCGCACGGCGTGCACCGGGTGCTGTCCAAGAAGAAGGATCCGGTCTGGAACAAGCCGGACTGGGCGTTCGTTGAAGAGGGAACACCGATTCCCACCCGCGCGGCCGATCGGCTCGATCCCTATTCGCTCGGCGATTACGCGCTCTACTTGGGCGGCGGCTACTTGATCCACGGCACCCTCTACCAGCGGCTGCTCGGGCGCAGCGTCACCCACGGTTGCATCCGGCTCGGCGACGAGGATCTGGAGGCCGTCTTCCACGCGACGCCGGTCGGCGCCCGCGTCTATATCTATTGAGTCCGACCTATTGAGACCGCGATTCGAATGACCGGAACGACCCGAGGTGGAGAGCGAGCCCGGCCCGCGCGGCCCCGGCGGAGGTGGATCGCCTTCGCGGCAGCCCTCGGTCTCGCGCTGGTGCTCGCCGGGGTCGCGCACTTCGCGGCGGGTCCGGCGGCGGCGACGGGAACGGATGCAGGGCTGGGGGAGCCGCGCGCCGAGGGTGACGTCCGGCGGGAAAAGGCCGCGGCGCTCGCCGCGGAGTCTCTCGCCGCGAGGACGCACGATATTTACCTCGCACTCGATCCCCGCGGCGGGCATCTCGATCTCAAGGTGGATGGCCTGCGTTTGCGCCGGTTCGAGATCGAACGCGGCCTGTTCGGCCGGCCGCGCTTCGGCTCGTCGAGAGCCGCTCTGTCGGCCGCCCGCTTTCGTCTGATCTCCGAGCTGCCGGAACCGGACCGGCCGTTGATCCCGATCCGTTCGCCCAACGAAGGGGCGGGCGCCGGATCGAGCAGCCTCGCGGTGTCCGAGGCGCGGGCCGAGACGATGGCGCAAATGCCCACGCACTACCGGCTGCTGTTCCAGCCGCCGCTCGAAATCTCGGTGCGGGGCGAGAGCCTTTCCGCCGTGCCGGACGAGGGGGCGCTCGACCGATTTTGGCGGCTGCGCTTTCGAATCTACGAGGGGTGGCAGGCGCTCGGGCACCGGCTGCGCGGGCACCCGGTGCCGCCGCGGGTCGTCCTGTTCTTCGCGCCGGACGAGGCGCGCCGCCTATTTATGACGCTCGATCCCGCGATGCAGCTGGTGATCGCGGCGCCTGCGCCGCCTGCGGCCCCCGAATCGGCCGCGCTTCCCGCGGGGGCCGCGACTTCTGCGCATCGGCCGGCGCTTCCGGTTCCGAGCGGAAGAACGACACGATCGCATGGCGCAGGCGGCCGAGCGCCCGGTTGATCGGGTGGGTTCGGGCGAGGAACGAAAGCATCGGCATCCGGCGCTCGCCGAGCTTCTTACGCATCGCCTGCAGCTCTTTGTCGTGGCGATCGACCCGTAGACCTTCGCGCACCGTACGGTAGGCGGCCGAGCGATCGTTCGCCAGCAGCTGGGTCCGCGCGAGGTTGACGTGGTTTTCCGGCTCGAACAGCTGCAACCGCAAGGCATAGCGGCAGAGCGCAAGCCCCTCGTCGATCCGTCCCTCGCGCAGCGCCAAGCCATACCCCAGAAACGAAAACGCGGTGCCGGGAAGCGTACCGCGCTCCGCGCTCGCCGCCGCCTTGGCCAACCGCCCGAGGCCTTCGTCCCACTCGCCGCGGCGGCAGTGATCGATTCCTTGCAGCGCGAGCTGAAACTCAGGAGAGCGCAAGGCTCGCGCCCGGCCCGAGGCGCCAAGGGTACCGATCCAAGAACTCATGTACGGGAATGTACAGAAATCTATGTATCGTCGCAATCGGCCCTCCGATCGAACACTACCGGCGGCCCCGGGGGTGTTACCTATGTCCTGAAGGCCGGACACCGGGGGGCCGCCCCTACGGCTGTTCCCTGGTACACTTGTTTCTGAGCCTTGGCGCTATGGCCGCGATCGAACCGCATACCGACCTCGAAACCCTCCTGGAGCTGGCTCGCCGGCTCGGTGAGCGCGAGCAGTTCGAAGAGGCGGTGGAGCTGTTCCAGGTCGCTCTTCGGTTGGAGCCTGGCAATCTCGGCATCAAGCTCGCCCTCGCCGAGGTGCGGAAGCGCCAGGCCGCCCGTCAGGGCAAGCCACCGCGCGCCCTCGCCGAGCGTCTGCGCGAGCAGCACCGGCGGAACGCGATCGACGCCGCCCAGTTCGTCGGCCTCGCCCATCTCTACGCCGAGAAGGGGGAGAGCGCTCGCGCCTTCGAGTGTCTGGAGATGGCGCGCGCCAAGGACGACGCCGGCCCCTCGCGCCACAAGCTGCTCGGCCGCCTGCAGTTCCGCAAGAAGGAGCACGAGGCGGCGGCCGAAGAGCTAGGGCAGGCGTTGCGCTTCAACCCGTTCGACCGCGAGACCGCCGAGATGCTCGGCCGCGCCGAGCTGGAACGCCAGCGGCACGAGGCGGCGCTGCGCGCCACGATCCACTCCTTCCTCCTCTTGAACGAAGCGGACCACGATGGCAGCGACCGTCTGCGGCGGCGCATCCAGACGCTCAAATCGATCCTCGGCTGGGGTACCCGCGAGCTGGCCGAGATGTTTCATGAGCGGCAGGACGCGCTCCACGTCGCGTTCGATCGCCTGGAATGGCACCGCGAACGCCAGCTCGAAGAGGACGGCCTTCTGCCACGCGGCATCGCGGGATTGAGCGCCCTGCCCCGCCGCAGCATGCCGGGCGGGCAGATCGAGCTGGCCTCGCGGCTGCGCCGCGTCCGTCTGCTCGCCCACCTGCCGGACGAGCTGATCTTCAAGCTCACCCGCGCGGTCGAGGACGAGACATTCGAGGTCGGCAGCCTCGTCTTCGCCCACCATCACGAGGGGCGCGACCTCTACTTGATCGACGAGGGCGAGGTGACGCTCCAGCGCCCGACGTCGTACGGCACGTTCGTGCTCGGCACGTTCGGGGCCGGCGAGATGTTCGGCGAGGCGAGCTACGTGACGGCGCACGAGCGCACCGGCGACGCGATCGCCACCCAGACGGCGCGCCTGTTGCGCATCGACGCGGCGGCGCTCGATTCGCTGATCGAGGACAGCCCGGAGCTGGGCAGCCAGCTCGCCTGGATTCTCTGGCACGCTCTCGCGCGCAAGCTACGCGGCACCAACGAGCAGCTCAAGGGCTTTTTCAATTCCGAGTCGCAGCCCGAAAACTTCCTGCGCCTCCGCCGCCCGCCGGCCACCGGGTTGATCGGCGCGGTGACGGTCGACAGCTCGGACAAGATCCGCCTATTCCGCGAGCAGGGGCTCTCCCGGCGCGAGCTGATGACGCTCGCGACCTTCTCCAAAGAAGTGCGCTATCAGGCCGGCGCCTACGTCTTCCAAGAGGGTGACCAGGGCGCCGAGATGTACGTCATCCTCGAAGGCAAGGCGATGATCAGCAAGTTCATCCCCGGCGGCGGCGAAGAGGCGCTGGCGATCCTCGACCGCGGCGACTTTTTCGGCGAGATGTCCCTGATAGACGGCCAACCCCGCTCGGCGGACGCGAGAGCCCACGGCGGCCCGCTGACGGCGCTCGCGCTCAACCAGGCCACTGTGCGCGAAGTTCTCGCCATGGACCCCCACGCCTCGCTCGAATTCCTCCAGCTCCTCTGCCGCCTGATCGCCAACCGCCTCCGCGAAATCGACGAGAAAGTCATCGGCTGGCGCATCATGTCCGGCGAACGCACCCAGACCGCCTGAGGTAAGGGATCCGGGGCCTTTTGCCCCCCCTTAAGGCCTCTGCGGGTGTCCCGCTTCCGCTTCGTTGCCGCACTCCGGAGGCGGGGGGTTAAAAGACCTTGGCAGTTCGCTCCGGCCCTAGCGCGAGCGCGTTTTCTGGAACGCGCTCTGTGCCGCGGGTGCCTCTACTGATCGACGTTTTGCGCGAACGCGCGAGCCGATCCGAGCAGGCGCCCGCCTATACGTTTCTCGAGGATGGAGAGGCGGAGGGCGGGAGTCTGTCTTGGGGCCAGCTCGACCTGCGGGCGCGGTCGATCGCGGTGCGTCTCGCCGAGGTCGCGCGGCCGGGCGATCGGGCGTTGCTTCTGTTTCCCGCCGGGCTCGAATTCATCGCCGCGTTCTTCGGCTGCCTGTATGCCGGTGTGGTGGCGGTCCCCTCCTATCCGCCGCGACCGAATCGCTGGCAGCAGCGGTTGCGCGCGATCATCCGCGACGCGGCGCCCGCGGTGGTGCTGGCGCCCCTGGCTCTCTTGCCGCGCCGGGCGGCGCTGGTCGAAGACATTCCCGAACTGACCGCCGCGCGCTGGCTCGCCACCGACGATCCTGAGGGTTTGCACCCCGGCGCCGCCGACGCCTGGCGCGCTCAGGAGATTCGCCCCGACGATCTCGCGTTCTTGCAGTACACCTCCGGCTCGACCGCGCTGCCCAAGGGGGTGATGGTCAGCCACGCGAACCTGATTGCCAACGAGCGGATGATCGCCGCCGCGTTCCGCCAGACCGAAGAGTCCGTGGTGGTCGGCTGGCTGCCGCTCTACCACGACATGGGATTGATCGGGAACGTCCTCCAGCCGCTCTGGTCAGGCGGCCGGTGCGTGCTGATGTCACCCGTGGCGTTCCTGCAAAAGCCGCTGCGCTGGCTCGACGCGATCAGCCGCTATCGGGCGACCACCAGCGGCGGCCCGAACTTCGCCTACGACCTGTGCGCGCGCAAGATCGCGCCCGAGCAGCGCGCGGCCCTCGATCTGTCGAGCTGGGAGGTTGCCTACAACGGTGCCGAGCCGGTGCGCCGCGCAACGCTCGATCGCTTTGCCGAAGCGTTTGCCGCGAGCGGATTTAAGCGCTCGGCGTTTTATCCTTGTTATGGCCTGGCCGAGGCGACGCTGTTCGCGGCCGGTGGCGAGGGAGCGGCAGGGAGCGAGCCGCTGTCCACCGCCTTCGATGCCGAAGAGCTGCGGCTGGGCCGGGCGGTCGCCGTGGCGGATTTCCGGCCGGGCGAACTGGGGGCCGGGCGTTCGGAGCTGGTCGCTTGCGGCGGGCCGTGGCTCGAACAGCGGCTGGCGATCGTCGATCCGGAGAGCCGCGAAGAGCTGGGCGAGGGGCGGATCGGCGAGATCTGGATCGAGGGGCCGAACGTCGGCGCCGGCTACTGGGGGCGCCCCGAGGCTACAGCCGAGACGTTTCGGGCGAGCACCGCTACCGGCGCCGGGCCGTACCTGCGCACCGGCGACCTCGGCTTCCGCCACGGCGGCGAGCTGTACATCGCCGGCCGACAGAAGGATCTGGTCATCCTGCGCGGCCGGAACCTCTATCCGCAGGATCTCGAAGCGACCGCGGAGGCGGCGCATCCGGCACTGCGCCCGGGGGCCGGCGCGGCGTTCTCGATCGCCGCCGCTGCGGCCGATGGCGGCGGCGAAGAGGAGCGGTTGGTGCTCGTCTACGAGGTCGATCGGCGCGCGGGGCCGGAGGTGCATGCCCAGGTGGCCGCGGCGGTGCGCGCGGCGATCGCCGAGGAGCACGAGGCGCAGGTCGCCGATTTGGTGCTGGTGAAGATCGGCGGGGTGCCGAAGACGTCGAGCGGCAAAGTTCAGCGCCACGCGAGCCGCGAGGGGTATCTGGCGGGTACGCTGCCGGTGGTGGCGCAGAGCGCCGCGGCGGTGCGCGACGAGGCGGACGAAGGGCTCGAAGCGCCGGCCGATCTCGACCGCGGCGAACTGGTGGCATTGCCCTACGCCGCGCGCTGCGCCGCGCTCGAAGGGCTGCTGCGGGTTCATGCGGCGCGCGCCTTGGGCGCTCCGGCGCAGCGGATCGAGCGCGATGCGCCGCTCGCCGCCTACGGGCTCGATTCGCTCGCGGCGCTGGAGCTGCGCTCCGCGGTTGAAGAACGATGGGGGGTCGCGCTGCCGCTCGCGACGCTGTTCGAGGGGGCGACGCTCGGCGATCTGGCGACGCTGATCGCTGCCGATCTGGAGCAGGCGGCCCCCGCTGGTGAAGGGACGGCGCTCGAACCGGACGGGTCGGCTCCAACTCCGGCGGGCGAAGTACCGCTGGATTTTCCACTCTCGTATGGTCAAGAAGGGATCTGGGTCGAAGAGCGGCTGGCGCCCGCGGCCGGCGCCTACAACCTGGCCGCCGCGTTCCGTGTCGGTTCGACGGCAGAGGCGACTTCAGAAACCGCGGATTGGCCCGAGCGCCTGCGCCGTGCGCTGCTCGTTGTGATTGCGCGCCATCCGGCGCTCCGGCTGCGGATCTCGGGCGTCAACGGCGAGCCGCGCCAGCGGATCGCCGAACCGGATGCGTCGCCGGAGGGTGCTCTCGACCTCGATTTTGCGGTCGAGAGCGGCACCGGGCGGAGCGCCGAGGAGATCCTCGCCCGCTTGGCGCAGGAGGCGTACCGACCGTTCGATCTCGAACGTGGTCCTCTGGTGCGTGTGCGGGTGATTCGCGGCGCGGCAGGCGACCTGCTGCTGTTTGCCGTCCACCATGCCGTGGTCGATTTCGCCTCGTTCGCAACGATCGCCCGCGATCTCTCGGCTCATCTGTCGGCGCGCGGGAGCGACGCCGGGAACGCGCTTCCGCCGGTCGCCTCAGGCGGCAGCTACGCCGAGCGGGTTCGCGAGCAGCGCGAGGGGCTGGCCGGGCCGTCGGGCGAGCGGCTGCGGGTGTTCTGGCGCGAGCGGTTGGCCGGCGGCGTACCGGATCTCGACCTCGCCGCCGACCGGCCGCGCCCTCCGGCGCAGAGCTTCCGCGGCGTGGTGGCCGACGGTGCGCTCGCGCCCGAGGTGGTGGCGCGGCTCGAAGCGCTCGCCCGGAAGGGCGGGGCGACGCTCCAGGCAACGCTGCTCGCCGGGTTTGCCGGCCAGCTGCACCGGTGGAGCGGTCAGGACGGCTTCGGCATCGGTGTGCCGACGGCCGGGCGCTCGCTCTCGCGTTTCGCCGAGACGGTCGGTTATTTCGTCAACCCCGTGGTGCTGCGCGCGCGGACCGCGGGCGATCCGAGCTTCCGCGATCTGCTGGAGCGGATGCGCGACGAGCTGCTCGGCGCGCTCGAACATGCCGACGAACCGTTTCCCCGGCTCGCCGCCGAGCAGGTACCTGTGCGCGATACCGCCCGCTCGCCGCTGTTCCAGGCGATGCTGGTCCACCACGTCGGCCGCGGCGCGGCAGAGGGGGGCCTCGCGGCGCTGCCCGAGGTGGCGCTCGGCGGCGCCGGAGCGCGGCTCGACCTCGGCGGCCTCGCGCTCGTCTCGCTCGCCCTGCCCGAGCGGCGGGCGCCGTTCGATCTGACCCTGCGCACGGCGGCACAGGCGGGCGGCCTGCGTTTGGCGCTCGAAGCGAACGCCGACCTGTTCGATCGGCCGAGCGTCGAGCGCCTGCTGGGATCGTTTGCCACCTTCCTCGCCGCCGCCTCGGCTGCTCCCGAAACGGCGCTCTCGGCGTTGCCTCTGGTCTCGGGCGCGGAGCGCCATCAGCTGCTCCGCGAATGGAACGACCGCGGCGCGGCCGATGCCTCTGGGCTCTGCCTTCACGAGATGTTCCTGGCGCAGGCGGCGCGGCGGCCGGAGGCTCCGGCATTGGTCTACGGTGCCGAGCGCCTGACCTACGGCGAGCTGCGACGCCGGGTCGGCCGGCTCGCGGGGCGGCTGGTCGCGCGCGGTGCCGGGCCGGAGATCCGCATCGCGGTCTGCCTGGAGCGGAAGGTCGACCTGGTCGTGGCACTGCTCGCGGTGCTGGAAGCGGGTTCGGCCTACGTGCCGCTCGACCCGACCTACCCGCGCGAGCGGCTGGCGCTGATGCTCGGCGATTCCTCGGCGAAGCTGCTGATCACCGAGCGAGCCTGCCTCTCGGCCCTGCCCGAGACGCTGCCGCCGACCCTGCGGATCGACCGGCCCGAAGAGCCGGGCGAAGAAGCGGCGATGTGGGGGGCGGTCCCTTCCTTCGGCCCGGCGGCGCCGCGGGTCGGGCCGGGCAACCTCGCCTATCTGATTTATACCTCCGGCTCGACCGGGCGGCCGAAGGCGGTGGCGATCGAGCATCGCAGCGCCGTGGCGCTGGCGCTCTGGGCGCGCCGCGAGCTGTCGGACGAGGACTTGGCCGGCGTTGCGGCGGTCACCTCGGTCTGCTTCGACCTGTCGGTGTTCGAGCTGTTCGTGCCGCTCAGCTGGGGCGGCCGGACGATCCTCGCCGCCAACGCTTTGGAGCTGCCGACGCTTTCGGCGCGCTCGGAGATCTCGCTGATCAACACGGTGCCCTCGGCGATGGCCGAGCTGGTGCGGTTGGATGTCGCGTTTCCGGCACTGCGCGCGGTGATCCTCGCGGGCGAGCCGCTGCCGGGCGAGCTGGTCGAGCGGATCTATCGCATGCGAGGTACCACGACCGAGGCGGCACGCGCGCTGCCGGAGTTGCGGGTCCGCAACCTCTACGGGCCGTCCGAAGACACCACGTATTCGACCGGCGCGGTGATTCCGCCCGGCGAGCCGCGTCCCTCGATCGGCCGGGCGATCGACGGCAGCCGCGCCTATCTGTTGGATCACGCGGGACGGCCGACGCCGCGCGGCGTACCGGGGGAGCTGTTGTTGGGCGGCGCGGGTCTCGCCCGCGGCTACCTCGACCGGCCGGAGACGACCGCCGAGCGCTTCGTGCCCAATCCGTTCGCGACCGTCGAAACGGGGGCCGGCGGGCGGCTCTACCGCACCGGCGACCTCGCGCGGTATCGCGCCGACGGCGAGATCGATTTCCTCGGCCGGGTCGATCATCAGGTAAAGATCCGCGGCTTCCGCATCGAGCTGGGGGAGATCGAAGCGGCGATCCTTTCCGACGGAGAGATCACGGAATGCGTCGTGGTGGCGGTCGACGGCAGGCTGATCGCCTATCTCGCGGCGAAAGCGGGAGCGATCGGCGATCCCGCCGCGCGGCTGCCGGCGCAGTTGGCGACGCATCTCGCCACGACGCTGCCGGCCTACATGATCCCGAGCCCGTTCGTGGTTCTCGACTCGCTGCCGCGAAGCGCCAACGGCAAGATCGACCGGAAGGCTCTGCCTGCGCCGCGCTCCAGTCCGGCCGCCCCGGAGCCGGCGTCGGCAGAGGCGGAGGACGAACTGCTCGCCGGCCTGTTCGCCGAGGTGCTTGGGGTCTCCCGGTTCGGGCGCGATGACGATTTCTTCGCGGCCGGCGGCCATTCGCTCGCGGCGATGCGGCTGCTTTCGCGGATCGAGCGGGCTTTCTGGGTCGAGCTGCCGGCGCGCACGCTGTTCGAGGCGCCGACGGTCGCCCGGCTGGCCATGCGGCTTCGGGCGGCGCGCTCGGGCGGCGCCGCTGCGGCGGGCTCGACGGCGCCGATCGGCCGGGTGGCGCGGCGGGGCGGGGACTTCGAAGAGCTGCCGGCGTCGTTTGCGCAGCAGCGGATCTGGCTGCTCGAACGGCTCGATCCGGGGCGGCCGACCTACCATCTACCCGGACGGCTGACGCTCTCCGGTGCCCCAGGCGCTCTCGACTTCTCGGCGCTCGCCTCGGCGCTCTCCCGAGTCATCGATCGGCACGAGGCGCTGCGCACCGGATTCGTCGCCGGGCCGCTCGGGCCGGTGCAACGGATCGCCGCCCGGGTGAACACGGGGCTTGCGACGGTCGATCTCACCGCGTTGCCGGCACCTGCCGGCCGCGGCACCGCCGATCGACTCGCAGCGGTATCCGCAAGCGCGCCCTTCGATCTCGCCCGGCCGCCGCTCCTGCGCGCGCTCCTGCTCGCGCTCGGAGACTCGTCGCACGAGCTGATCCTGACCCTTCACCACCTGGTGGCCGACGGCTGGTCGCTCGGCATCTTGGCCGACGAGATCGGCGCCGCCTACGAGGGGACCCCCCTTGCCCCGCTGGCCGTTCAGGTTGCGGACGCGGCGGCGTGGGAGCGGCGCCGGTTCGCTGATGGAGAGATGGCGCGCGAGGAGAGCTACTGGACCGGCCGGCTCGCCGAGCCCGCGGCGCCTTTGGACCTGCCGCCCGCGCCGGTCGAGGTCGCAACGGGAGTTGCGAGCCCCGAGTTCGGAGGACGGCAGGTGCGCCGCGGGCTGGCGTTCGACGCCGCGCAGCTCGACGCCTCGGCGCGGGCGCTGCTCGCGACCCCGTTCATGGTGCTCGCGGCGGCGTGGGGCGCCCTGGTCGGCCGCTTCGGCGGGCGCGATCACTTGCGGGTCGGAACTCCGATCTCCTTGCGCACCCGGTACCAGCTGGAGCCGCTGATCGGCTGCTTCGTCAACACCGTGCCGCTCGACGTCGATCTGGCCGGCGATCCGTCGTTTGCCGGACAGGTCGAGCGGCTGCGCGCCGTCTGCCTCGAAGCGTTCGGCCATCGACATCTGCCGTACGACCGCTTGGTCGAGCTGCTGGCCGGGCGCGGCGGTCGGCAGGGTGCGCCGTTCGAGGCGTTCTTGACGCTCGATGACGAGGCGCGCGCACCGCGGATGGCGGGGCTCACCACCCGGCTCGAACCGCTCTTTACCGATAGCGCGAAATTCGATCTCACGCTGTTGCTTGGCCGCGGCGCCGACGGTGCGCTCACGGCGACGCTCGAAACCTCCCGCGACCGGTTCGACGAGGCGACCGCCGAGCGGTTGCTCGCGGGCTTCGTCCGGCTGTTCGGGGGGGCGATCGCGGCACCGGAATCCCGCCTGTCCGAGCTGCCGCTGCTCGGCGAGACGGAGCGGGTGCAATTGATCGCCTGGGGCACCGGGCCGAACGAGGCGCCCACGGTCGACTCGCTGTTGCTCGGCGACGCGATCGGCCACTGGGAAACGGCGACGCCCGAAGCGCTCGCGGTGGCCGACGCCTCCGGCCGGCTCACCTACGGCGAACTCGGTGCCCGCGCCACGGCGCTTGCCTGGCGTCTGCGCGATCTCGGGGTAAGGGAAGATGTGCCGGTCGCGATCTGCCTTCCGCGCTCGGTCGAGCTGATCGTGGCGCAGCTCGCCGTGCTGCGCGCCGGTGGGGCGTATGCGCCGATCGATCCGGCCTATCCGGACGAGCGGCGCGCCGACATGGTGGCGGTCGCGAGGGCGCCGGTGGTGATCACCCGGTCGGATCTCGCGGGCGATTGGTGCGGTGCTGAAAACGGCGTCGTGGTGCTGGCGCTCGATGAGCTTGCAACGGGAGATGTATACGGATCGGCCGTAGCGCGCCGCGGGGCGCCGCCGGTCTCGCGCGATGCCGACCGGTTGGCCTACGCGATCTTCACCTCCGGCTCCTCCGGGCGGCCGAAGGGGGTGGCGATGAGCCATCGCGGCGCCGCGCACATCGTCGCCTGGCACATCGGCCTGTTCGATTGGTCGCCGGAGGATCGGGGCGCGCAGGTCGCCGGCCCCAGCTTCGACGCCACGGTGATCGAGATCTGGCCGGCGCTTTCGGCCGGAGCGAGCCTCCATATCGCACCGGCCGACGTCCGGCTCGGGGCGCCCTCGCTCGCCGCCTGGTTCGCCCGCGAAAGGTGACGATCGCCTTCGTGCCGACCGCGCTCGCCGAAGGGATCGCGGCGATTGCCGCCAGGGCTACGACCGTCGCCGGAAGGGAGCAGGAGGGCCTCGTCCTGCGTCATCTTCAGACCGGTGGCGACCAGCTCCGCCGTGGCGCCCCGGAAGGGCTGGGCTTTACCCTACGAAACGAGTACGGGCCGGCCGAAAACGCGGTCATCACCAGCGCTTCTCTCGTACCTCCAGGCCCGGTCGCTCCGACCATCGGAAGGCCGATCGATGGCGTTCGGGTCTACGTCCTCGACCGCCGGCTGCGCCGGGCGCCGATCGGCACGTCCGGCGAGCTGGTGACGGGCGGCACGGGGCTCGCCCGCGGCTATCTGGGCGACCCGGCCGAGACCGCGGCGCGCTTCGTGCCCGATCCGTTCGTAGCCGAGGCCGGAGCGCGAATGTATCGCTCGGGCGATCGCGTGCGCCTCCGGTCCGACGGCGAGATCGAGTTCCTCGGCCGGGTCGACCAGCAGGTGAAGATCCGCGGTCAGCGGATTGAGCTGGAGGAGATCGAGGCCGCGCTCGCGGCGCTGCCCGGCCTGCGCGCGGCGGCGGTCGGGGTGGCGGCCGGTCCCGGCGGCGAAAGCGACCGCCGGTTGGTCGCTTACGTGGTGCCAAGGGATGAGGCCGCCGGCTCTGATGGATCGATCGAAGATGCCGCCCTGATCGAGGCGCTCTCCCGCCGTTTGGGCGACGCGATGGTGCCGCGCAGCTACGTCCGGCTCGCCGCGCTGCCGCTCACCGCGAACGGCAAGATCGATCGTCCCGCGCTCGCGGCGATCGCGGATTCGGCGCCGGTCCCGGCGACGGGTGGCGTCGCGCCGCGCACCGAGGCGGAGGCACGGCTCGCGGCGATCTGGGCCGAGATGCTCGGTCTTTCTCGAGTGGGGGTGGAAGACGATTTCTTCGCGCTCGGCGGCCATTCGCTGCTCGCGGCGCAGCTGGCTTATCGGTTGGAGGAGGATCTGGGGGTCGAGGTGCCGGTGGCGCTCGTCTTCGAGGCGCCAACCGTGGCGCGACTGGCCCGCCGGCTTGAGGAAGCCGAACGCGCGGTCCCGGCGGCGGCGATCCCGCGGGTCGAGCGCGGTGGCCCGCTGCCGCTCTCGGTGGCGCAGGAGCGGATTTGGTTCCTCGAAGAGCTGGAAGGGCCGAGCGCGCTCCACCACATCGCGGCCCTGTTTACCGGCTCCGGTGCGCTCGACGTTTCCGCGTTGGCCGCCGCGCTCGACGGCCTCTGGGAGCGGCACGAAGCGCTCCGCGCCCGCTTTGCGATCGAAAACGGCCGGCCGGTCCAGCGCTTCGCGCCGGCCGGGCGGTTGCCGTGGGCCGAGATCGACCTTCAGGCGCTCGGGCGATCGAGCGATACGGAGGCGGCGCGGCTCGAACGCGAAGCCGCGCAGCGGCCGTTCGACCTCTCGGCCGAGCCGCTCGTGCGCGCGCGGCTCATCACCTTGGGGAACCGCTCGTTCCGCCTCGCCCTGGTGGTCCACCACCTGGTGGCCGACGGCGTCTCGGTGGGGATTCTCGAAGGGGAGCTTTCCGAACTCTACGCCGCGGCAATCGAACGGCGCTCCGCGCGCCTGGCCGATCTCCCCTGCCAGTACGCGGATTTCGCCGCCTGGCAGCGCACGCGACCGGCGGCGGACGAGGCGGGCGAGATCGACTTCTGGCGCGCCGAGCTTTCCGACCTGCCGCCTCTGGAGCTGCCGGTCGACTCGGAGCCCGGTCCGGCATCCTCGTCCCTGCGCCATCTCGGGCGCACGGTGGAGCTTGGAACGGTGGGGCCGTTCGGCAACCTGGGGCCGGCGCTCGCGACCTTGGCCAAGGCGACCGGCACGACGCCGTTCGTGGCCCTGCTCACCGGCCTCGCCGCGGCGCTCGCGCGCTTTGCCGGTCAGGAGGAGTTCGGCCTCGGCATTCCGGAAGCGGGGCGCACCCGGCGCGAGGCGGAGCCGCTGGTGGGGCTGTTCGTCAACACCGTGGTGGTGCGGGTGAACGCCGCAGGCGATCCCGCCGGGCGCGACCTTGCGCTGCGTCTGCGCGACCGGCTGGCCGCTGCCCTCGCGCATGCCACGACGCCGTTCGAGCGGGTGGTGGAAGCTCTGGCGCCGGAGCGCGATCGCGAGCGTAGCCCCTGGTTCCAGGCGATGGCGGCATCGCGGCCGGCGGCGGCGACGCGCCTGACCTTGTCCGGGGTGGATCTCAACGTCCGGGCGATCGACACCGAGACCGCGAAGTTCGACCTGACCGTGATGGCGGACGCCGTGGCCGGAGCCGGCTGGAGCGGTTCGGTCGAGTATGACGCCACGCGGTTCGACGCCGCGACGATCGAGCGCTGGATCGGCGGCCTCGCCCGCCTGCTCGCGGATCTTGCCGAGCGCCCCGAAGCGCGCCTTTCCGACTTGCGCTTGCTTGCTCCTTCGGAGCGGGTAGAGCTGCTCGCGCTGGCTTCCGGTCCGGAGGAAGCTCCGCGCCGGGACGACGTGCTCCTGCTGGACGATCTCGTCGCCCATTGGGAGCGGGCGACGCCGTTGGCGCTCGCGGTTTCAGCAGGTGCCGAGCGCGTGACCTACGTCGAGCTGGGGGCGCGGGCGAACGCTTTGGCTTGGCGGCTGCGCGCGCTCGGTGTCGGCGCGGACGCGGTCGTCGCGGTCTGTCTCGATCGCTCGATCGACTTGGTGGCTTCGGCGCTCGGGGTGCTGCGGGCCGGCGCGGCCTACGCACCGATCGACCCGGCCTATCCGCAAGAGCGGCGGGCCGACATGGTGGCGGTGGCCGGAGCCTCGGCGGTGATCACGCTTTCGTCTCACGCCGGAGATTGGGTTTCCGGCCTGCCGGTCGTGCTGCTCGATCGCCCGGACGGTGAGTCCGCCGGGGCGGTCGCAGGAGGCTCAGAGCCGCCGCCGGTTCTGCGCGACCCCGACGGATTGGCGTACGCGATCTTCACCTCCGGCTCGACGGGGCGGCCGAAGTGCGTGGCGATGAGCCATCGCGGCGCGCTTCACATCGTCTCGTGGCACCTGGCTCGGTTTGGATGGACCGGCGCGGACCGCGGCTCGCAGGTGTCGGGGCCGAGCTTCGACGCCGCGGTGATCGAGATCTGGCCGGCGCTCTGCTCGGGCGCGAGCCTGCACGTTCCGGAGGCCGACGTGCGTCTGTCGGCCCCCGACCTGCTCGCCTGGTTCGCCGCCGAGCGGTTGACGATCGCCTGGGCGCCGACGCCGCTCATCGAGCTGATGATGGCGGCGCCGGCCGGCGCGGTGCCGGAGCTTTCCTTGCGCGCGCTCCAAACCGGCGGCGACCGCCTGCACCGCGGCGCTCCGGCCGGGGCGCTTTACGAGCTGTGCAACCAATACGGCCCGGCGGAAAACGCGGTGGTGACGACCCAGGGCGAGTCCGTGGCATCGGCTCCGGATCGTTCGATGCCCGGGCCGGTGCCATCGATCGGCCGGCCGATCGATGGCGTTCGCGCCTACGTGCTCGACCACCGGTTGAACCTTGCCCCGGCGGGTACGCCGGGCGAGCTTGCGGCGTCCGGCGGCGGCCTGGCGCGCGGCTATCGCTACGATCCGCGCCAGACCGCGGAGCGCTTCGTGCCCGACCCCTTCTCGGCCTTGCCCGGCACACGGATGTATCACACCGGCGACCGCGTTCGTCTCCGCCGCGACGGCACGTTCGACTTCCTCGGCCGAATCGACAGCCAGGTGAAGATCCGCGGCCAGCGGATCGAGCTGGGGGAGATCGAGGCCGCCCTCCTCGCCCTGCCGTTCGTGCGCGAGGCGGCGGTCTTGGTGCGCGAGGAGGCGGCGGCCGGACGGCTCGATCGCCGGCTGGTCGGCTATGTGGTGCTTGCGCCCTCCTCTGGCGAGCGCGATGAAATTACCGATCGCGAGCTGATCGAGCCGCTGCGCGCACGACTGGCCGACGCCATGGTGCCGCGCCGCTACGTGCGCTTGGCGGCGCTGCCCCTGACGGCCAACGGCAAGGTGGACGCTCGGGAGCTCGGACGCCTCGCCATCCCCGCGCCCCATCCTGCCGACGGAGCCGAAGGGGCCGGTGCCGAACCGGCGGGCGATCTCCAAATCCGCATCGCCGCTGCGTATCGCGACTTGATCGGTGTTCTACGGGTGGGGGCCGAAGACGATTTCTTCGCCCTCGGTGGCCATTCGCTGCTCGCCGCACAGCTGATCCACCGCCTGCGCGACGAGCTGGGCGCCATGCTTCCGGTGAGCCTGGTGTTCGAAGCGCCGACGGTCGCCGGTCTCGCGCGGCGGATCGCGGAGTTCGCGCCGCAGGCGGCGGAGGATGGAGCCGAGCGAACGGTCGTGCCCCTGTCGGCGGCGGATCGTTCGCGGCCGGTGCCGCTTTCCTATGCCCAGGAGCGGCTCTGGTTCATCGAAGAGCTGGAGGGGCCGAGCGCGCTTCACCACATCCCGGCGGCGTTCCGCATCGACGGGGCGTTCGACGTCGCCGCGTTCGCCGCGGCGCTCGGGGCGGTCGAGGCGAGGCACGAGGCGCTCCGCGCGCGGTTCGCGGTGATCGACGGCCGGCCGGTCCAGCGCTTCGTTGCGCACGAGCGGCGGGCGTTGCCGGTGGTGGATTTGGCGGCGGTCGCCTCCGGGCAGAGCAAACCGGAAGCCGATCGCCTGCTGGGCCTGGCGGCCGCGCGGCCGTTCGACCTGGGGAACGATCCGCTGCTGCGCACGCTTTCGGTCCGCCTCTCCGACCAGCGCTCCCTGCTGGCGCTGGTGGTCCACCATCTGGTTGCCGACGGCGTCTCGCTCGCGATCATTGAGGGGGAGCTGTCCGAGCTGTACGCGGCCGCCCTGGAGCGGCGTCCCGCACGGCTGCCGGAGGCGTCCTGGCAATACGCCGATTACGCGGTTTGGGAGCGCAGCCGCACGAATTCTCCAGGAGAGACTGCCAGCGAGACCCAAGCCGAAATCGACTTCTGGCGCACCGCGCTGCTCGGTCTCTCGCCGCTGCTGTTGCCTTGGGATCGCGAGCCCGCCGGTCGCCCGCGCCACCGCGGCCGGTCGCGACCGTTCGCCCGGCGCGCCGGGATCGGCGGCGCGATCGGGGCGCTCGCCCGGCGCGCCGGGACCACGCCGTTTGCCGCGGTGCTTGCGGGGTTCGCCGCGGCCCTCGCGCGCGCCTCGGGTCAGGTGGATTTTGGCCTCGGTATCCCGGAGGCGGGACGGCGCCGGCCGGAGGCCGAGCGGCTGGTCGGCTTGTTCGTCAACACGTTGGTGCTGCGGGTGGATGCCGGCGAGGATCCGAGCGGGGTCGAGTTTACGGCCCGCTTGGGTGCGCGGTTGGGGGGTGCGCTCGCGCATTCGGCGATCCCGTTCGCCCGCTTGGTGGAGGCGCTCGCGCCAGAGCGCGACCTCGCCCGCAGCCCATGGTTCCAAGCGATGGCGGCCGCCCGGCCGGCGACCGGTCGCGGACTCGCACTGCCGGGCGCGGCGCTCGCTCCGGTGGCGGTCGAAACCGGTACCGCCAAGTTCGAGCTGACCCTGTTCGCCGCGACCGATTCGAGTGTGGCCGATGCTCCGGCAGGCGATTTCGCGACGATCGAATACGACTCCGACCGGTTCGACGCGGCGACGATCGATCGCCTGGAGCGTTGGCTCGAAGAGGTTTGGCCCGAGTGGGGCGGACGGCCGGAGCTGCGGTTGTCCGACCTGCCGGCGCTCGGTCTTGCCGAACAGGCGCAGGTGGTGCGGGCGCGCTATCTCGCCGAACTCGCGGCACGGACGGAGCGGGCGGCCGCGACCCCCGCTGCGGACTTCGCCAAAGGTGATCCGTACGAGGCGCCCCGAGGAGCGCTCGAAGAACGTCTCGCGGCGCTCTTTGCCGAGACGCTGGAGCGGCCGGCCGTCTCGCGGCGGGATGACTTCTTCGCGCTCGGCGGCCATTCGCTGCTCGGCTCGCGGGTGATCTTCGCGCTGCGCTCCGAGTTGGGCTGGCCGGTGCCGTTCTCGGCGCTGTTCGAGCAACCGACGGTGGCGGAACTCGCGGCGTGGCTGGCGACGAATCGGCCGGCGGACGGATTGTCCTCGGAATCACCGCCGGAAACGTCGGAAGATCGCATCGCGCCGGTGCCGCGCAGCGCCGAGATGCCGCTTTCCCGGGCGCAGGAGCGGCTCTGGTTCATCGAGCAGTTGGAGGGACCGAGCGCGCAATACAACATCCCGGCGGCGTTTGAAGCCGAAGGGCTGCTCGATCGCTCCGCTCTCGGCGCGACGCTCGATCGGATCGTGTCGCGCCACGAGGCGCTGCGCGCCCGTTTCGCGGTGAAAGACGGCCAGCCGGTCCAGAGTTTCGCGCCGGCCGAGCGACTGGCGTTGCCGGAGGCGGATCTGGCGGCGCTCGGGCTCGACGCGCGGGCTTCGGCGGAGGCCGATCGCCTGCTCGAAGCGACGGCCCGCCTGCCGTTCGATCTCGCCCGCGGACCGCTGTTGCGCTCCCTCCTGGTTCGCCAGGGTACTCGCCGCGCCCGGTTCGTCCTGGTGGTCCACCATCTGGTGGCCGACGGCGTGTCGCTCGCGATCATCGAAAGCGAGCTGTCCGAGCTGTATGCGGCGGCTCTTTCCGGACGTTCGGCGCGGTTGGCGGAGCCGGTCGTTCAGTACGCGGACTTTGCGGCCTGGCAGCGGAGCGGCGTCGCGCGGCGGGCCGTCTCCGGCGATCTGCGGGAAGAGGTGATCGAGCGGGAGATCGAGTTTTGGCGTACCGAGTTGGCGGACCTGCCGCCGCTCCTTCTGCCCTGGGATCGCGAGCCCTCAGGCGATACCCGCCACCGCGGCCGGACGCGACCGTTCGCGCGTCGAGTGGGGACCGCGGCCGCGGTCGCCGATTTCGCCCGGCACGCCGGCTCTACCCCGTTCGTCGCGGTGCTCACGGGTTTTGCCGCGGCGCTCGCGCGCTTTTCCGGCCAGGTCGATTTCGGCCTCGGCGTCCCGGAGTCGGGTCGTCACCGGCCGGAGACCGAGGGGATGGTCGGGCTGTTCGTGAACACGTTGGTGGTGCGGGTCAACGCCGCGGGCGATCCGAGCGGTGTCGAGCTGGCGGCGCGGCTGGGCGCCCGGATGGCCCGGGCTCTCGGTCATGCGACGACGCCGTTTGCGCGCCTAGTCGAAGCGCTGGCGCCGGATCGCGACCTCGATCACGGCCCCTGGTTCCAGGCGATGGTGACGGCCCGGCCGGCGACCGGCCGCGGCTTGGCGCTCCCCGGAGTGCTGCTCACGCCATGCGTCGCCGAAACCGGCAGCGCGAAGTTCGAGCTGACCCTGTTCGCCGCGGCGGAGCCGGGGATGCAGAATCTGTCCGCCGGGGCCGACGAGGATTTCGCCGCGATCGAATACGACGCCGATCGCTTCGACCCTTCGACCATCGACCGCCTGGAGCGCTGGCTCGAAGAGGTCTGGCCGGCCTGGAGCAGAGAGCCGGAGCGTCGGCTCTCTGAGTTGCCGAAGTTCACGCGCGGCGAGCGGGCGCAGGCGGCGCGTACAAGGCCCCGGCCGCGAAGGCCCACGGCGCCGGCCGAGTACGCCGCGCCGGAGACGGCGCTCGAAGAGAAGCTCACGGCGCTGTTTGCCACCGTGCTCGAACGTCAACCGATCGGCCGGCATGACGATTTCTTCGCGCTCGGCGGCCATTCGCTGCTCGGCTCGCGGGTGATTTTTTCCCTGCGCGCCGAACTCGGCTGGGAGGTGCCGTTTTCGGCGCTGTTCGAGCGGCCGACGCCGGCCGCGCTCGCCGCCTGGCTCGAAGAGCCGCGGGCGCGCCAAAGCGGCCCCGGAGGCATCGCTCCCGAAGCGGAGAGCGAGAAGCGCATCGAAGCGGTGCGGCGCTCTCACGAGATGCCGCTCTCCTCGGCGCAGGAGCGGCTCTGGTTCCTCGAGCAGTTAGACGGGCCGAGCCCGCAGTACCACATCGCGACGGCGTTTTCGGCCTGCGGGAAGCTCGACGACCACGCCCTGAGGGCGGCGTTGTACGGCATCTGGAGACGCCACGAGGAGCTGCGCGCCCGCTTCTCGATGCTCGACGGGGGGCCGGTCCAGAGCTTCGCTCCGGCCGAAGGCGTCGCTCGTCTACTCGGCGTGGTGGATCTCGAGGCGCTCTCGGCGGCGAAGGAACGGGAGGCCGCGCGGCTGCTCGACGAGGCGGCACGCCTGCCGTTCGATTTGGCGACGGGTCCGATGCTGCGCGGGTTGCTCGTACGGCTCGAAGAACGAGACGCGCGGCTCGCGCTGGTGGTCCACCACCTGATCGCCGACGGCATCTCGCTCGCGATCATCGAGCACGAGCTGTCGGAGCTGTACGCGGCGGCGGTTTCCGGCCGGCCGGCCCGGTTGGCCGGCCTACCTTGGCAGTACGCGGATTTCGTGGTCTGGCAGCGGCGCACGGCGGCTCCGGACCGGATCGCCCGCCGGGTGGCGGAGTTGGGAACGGAACTTGGCGATGCGATCGAGCCGATCGATCTGCCGATCGATCGGCCGCGCCCGCCGGTCGCGCGCCATCGGGGCGAGACGCGCGAGATCGGCGCCTGGCTGGGCGGCGCGGCGGCGATCGAGGCGGTCTGGAACCTTGCGCGCGGGCACGGCGCCACCGAGTACCAGGTCTGGCTCGCACTATTTTCCGCGCTGCTCGGCCGGCTCTCCGGGCGTCTGCGGTTCACCGTCGGCCTGCCGGTCTCGGGGCGGATAGCCGGGACCGAGGGGACGGTCGGCCTCTTTGCCGATACGCGCGTCCTCGCCGCCGACTTGAGCGGCGATCCGACCGGCGTCGAGCTGATCGAGCGTTCGCAGGCGCTCCTGCTCGCGGCCGAGGAGACCGGCGACGTGCCGTTCGACCGCCTGGTAGAAGCGCTCGTGTCGAAGCGCGACCGCTCGACCGCGCCGCTCTACCAGGTGGCGCTGGTGGCGCGCGTGCCCGGTCGCGGCCTCGCGCTTCCTGGAGCCGAGCTGGTGCCGCTGCCTTTCGCCACCTCGACCGCCAAGCGCGACCTCACGCTGTTCGTCGATCCGAGCGCCCGCGCCGCGGTCGCGGCTGGAGCCGGCGGCGCGGTCGAGTACGACCTCGACCTGTTCGATCCGGCGACCATCGAACGACTCGTGGGCCGGCTCGGCCACTTGGCGGTCGAGGTGGCGGCGCGCCCCACGACCAGAATTTCGGACCTCGACCTGCTCGCGCCGGCCGAGCGCCATCAGCTACTGGTCGAGGGAAACGAGCTGGCGCTCCCCGGCGCGGCGCCGGACGCTTCGGTCGCGATGCTCGATCGGCTGGTCGACGTTTGGGTGAGGGAGACGCCCGATGCGGTCGCGGTCTCCGACGAGACCGGGGCGATTACCTACGGCGAGCTGGCGGCACGGGCGGGCCGGCTCGCCCTACGACTTAAGGAGTTGGGCGTTGCCCGAGAAGAGCGCGTGGCGATCTGCCTCGATCGTTCGATCGAGCTGGTGATCGCGGAGTTGGGAGTGCTCTACGCCGGTGCGGCCTACGCGCCGATCGACCCGGCCTATCCGCAGGGGCGGCGCGCCGACATGGTGGCTCTGGCCCGGGCGCGGGTGGCGATCACGCTTTCGCCCTCGATTGGCGCCTGGTGCGATGGGCTGGAAGTGATCGCCGTCGATGCGCTGGGGCCTTGCGCGCCGGGCGAACGCGATCGGTCGCTCGTGCCGGTCGCTACGATCGAGGAGCCGGATCTCTTGGCCTACGCCATGTTCACCTCCGGCTCCACCGGGCGCCCCAAAGGGGTGGGCGTGAGCCATCGGTGCGCCCTCCACATCGTGTCGTGGGCGACCTATCGCTACGGCTTCGTTCGCGCCGACCGGGTGGCGCAGGTTTCGGGTCCGAGCTTCGACGCGGCGGTGGTCGAGATTTGGCCGGCGTTTTCGGTCGGCGCCACGCTGTGCGTGCCGTCGTCGGTCACGCGTCTGTCGCCGATCGACCTCTACGCCTGGTTCGTTCGCGAAGGGGTGACGATCACCTGGGTGCCGACACCGATCGCCGAAGCGCTGCTCGCCGAGCCCGAGCCGCCGGGTCTCGCGCTGCGCTACTTACAGACCGGCGGCGACCGTCTCCACCACGGCGCGCCCTCGGGGGCCTCCTTCGTTTTGAGCAACCATTACGGGCCGGTGGAGAACTCGGTGTTCACGACCGAAGGCGAGGCTGAGGAAGCGGTGCTCGCCGGGCGCGGCGGTCCGAGCGCTTTGCCCACCATCGGCAGGCCGGTCGGCGGGGTGCGCGTTTACGTCCTGTCCCGAACACTCGATCCCGCGCCGCTGGGCGCGCCGGGCGAACTGGTCGCTGGGGGGCGCGGCGTTGCCCGCGGCTACCTTGGCGATCCGGCTCAGACGGCCGATCGCTTCCGCCCCGATCCGTTCGCGGGCGAGCCCGGGGCGCGGATGTACCGGACCGGCGATCGGGTGCGGGTACGCTTGGACCGCGAGATCGACTTCCTCGGCCGTTTCGATACGCAGGTGAAGATTCGGGGCCAGCGGGTGGAACTGGGCGAGATCGAAGCGGCGCTCCTGGCTCTGCCCGCGGTGCGCGAAGCGGCGGTGTTGGTGCGAGAAGTTCCCGGGCGCCCGGCGGACCGGCGTCTGGTGGCTTACGTGGCCCTGGTCGAAAAGGGTGCGGCGCCCGCCGATCAGGATCTGATCGAGCCGCTCGCCCACCGGCTGGCCGACGCGATGGTGCCGCGCCTGTTCGTCCGCCTCCTGTCGCTGCCGATCAACGCCAACGGCAAAATCGATCGCCGCGCGCTCGCGGCCCTCGCACCTCCGGCGGGAGGCGATTCAGCGGGCGGCGTCGCGCCGCGTACCGAACTCGAAGCGGAGATCGCGGCGGTTTGGGCGAGCCTCTTGGGTCTCGATCGGGTCGGGGTCGAAGATGACTTTTTCGTGCTCGGCGGGCATTCGCTGATCGCCGCCCGGCTCACCTACCGCCTTCACGAGGCCCTCGGCGTCGAGTTGCCGGTGGCGGCGCTTTTTGAGACGCCGACGGTCGCCGGACTCGCACGCAAGGTCGAAGAGCTGCGCCGGCAGGCCGGCCCCGGTCGGCTTCTCGTCCGGGCCGCGCCGAGACGCGCCGATCCGGCCCTCGATTCGTCGCGGCCGGTACCGCTGTCGTTCGCCCAGGAGCGTCTTTGGTTCATCGAGCAGCTCGAAGGGGCGAGCGCGCTCTACCATATTCCCGCGGCCTTCGAGATCGAAGGGCCGCTCGCGGTAGGCGCGCTGTATGCGGCGCTCGACGGCATCTGGTCGCGCCACGAGGCGCTCCGGGCGCGGATCTTCGATACCGATCTCGGTCCGGTCCAAACGTTCGAGGCCGCCGGGCGCTCCCCTCGATTCGAAGTCGACCTGGCGGCGCTATCGGCGCTTGCAGCGGACGAGGTGGGCCGGGAGTCGGCGCGGATTCGCCTTGCGGAGTGGTGGCGGCCGTTCGACCTCGCGGCGGGCTCGCTCCTGCGCGCGCTGTTGGTCCGGCGCGGAGCGAAGCGCTTCGAATTCGCCCTGGTGCTCCACCATCTGGTGGCCGACGGAGCGTCGCTCGCGATCATCGCAGGCGAACTCGGCTCGCTGTACGCACAGGCGGTGGGCCACGCTGTGCCTGCGCTCGGCCCGCCGTCCCGCCACGGGGCCGTCGCCTCCTGGCAGCGCGATCATTGGGGCGCGTCGCCGCTCGAACCGCGACTGGCCGAACGGCTCGCCGAGCAGGTGGCGGAGCTGCGGTCGGACGACGGGGCGGCGATCGAGCCGTTGGATCTACCGACCGACCGGCCGCGACCGGTGGTTTCGCGCCATCGCGGCGCGCTGCTTTCCCTCGCTCCCTGGGTCGAGGCCGGGGCGGTTCGAGCGGCGTTGGCTGCCGCGATCGGCCGTTTGAGCGCGACGGCGTTTCAGGTCTGGTTCGCGGCGTTCGGAGCGTTCCTATGCCGGCTCACCGGGCGGGAGTCGATCGCCCACGGCCTGCCGGTCGAGGGGCGCAACGCGGAGACCGAGCATCTGGTGGGCCTGCTCGCCGACACCCGGGTTGCCCGCGCGGGCCGGCCTGGCGATCCATCGGCCGCGGAGCTGATCGCGGCGAGCCGGTCGCGTCTGTTGGCGCTCGAACGCCGCGGCGAGGTGCCGTTCGAGCGCCTGGTCGAGGCGTTGGTGCCGACGCGTAGCCGATCGACGGCGCCGCTGTTTCAAGCGGCGGTTTCGTCGCGCACCTCGGCGGGCCGGTCGCTGGTCCTGCCCGGGCTCGCGCTTCGGCCGATCGATTCCGCCAAGTCGATGGCGAAATGGGATCTCACCCTGTCGGTGGCGCCGGAGGCGGTCGCCGCGATGTCCGGCGGCATGGAGTACGACGAGGACCTGTTCGACCAGGCGACGATCGCCCGCTGGCTGGGCCAGATCGGGCGGCTGCTGGTGGACATGGGCGTGCGGCCGGAGGCACGCCTGTCGGAACTGCACCTGCTTTCCGCCGCCGAGCGAACCGAGCTGCTCGCCGCCGCCTCGGTGCCGGCGCTGCTCCGCCGCTTCCCGCCCGAGACGCTGCTCCACGAGCCGGTGGCGCATTGGGAGGCGACCCGGCCGGACGCGCTGGCCCTGTCCGACGCCTCGGGCGTGCCGGAGGGGCGTCTCACCTACGCTCAGCTCGGCGCGCGCGCCAACCGTCTGGCCTGGCGCCTGCGCGAGCTGGGGGTGGGTGTGGACGACCGGGTGGCGATCTGCCTGCCGTCCTCGGCCGATCTGATCACCGCCGAACTCGGAGTCCTGCGCGCCGGGGCGGCCTACGCCCCGATCGACCCGGCCTATCCGGTAGAGCGGCGGGGCGACATGGTCGCGGTCTCCGGTGCCCGGGTGGTGGTCACGCGCTCGGACCTTGCGGGCGCCTGGTGCGGCTCTACGTTGGTCCTGGCGCTCGATCGCGACCCGACGCTTGCGAACCGCCCGGCCGAGCTGCCGCCGACCGAGCGCCAGGATCCAGAGAGCCTGGCCTACGTCATCTTCACCTCGGGTTCGACGGGCAAGCCGAAGGGTGTGGCGATGAGCCACCGCGGCGCGCTCCACTTTACCGCCTGGCATTTGGACCGGTTCGGCTGGACGCCGGAGGATCGGGGGTCGCAAGTCTCGGGACCGAGCTTCGACGCCGCGGTGGGCGAGATCTGGCCGGCGCTGCTGTCGGGTGCGAGCCTGCACCTACCGCCCTCCGGCACATTGCTCGAACCCGAGAAGGTGCTCGCCTGGCTGGTCCGAGAATCGCTGACGATCGCCTGGGGGCCGACGCCGATCATCGAGCTGATGCTCGCCGAGCCACAGCCGAAAGGGCTCGCGTTGCGCGCGCTCCAGGCCGGCGGCGACCGACTACAGCGCGGCGCTCCGGCCGACGCGCCGTACGTGCTTGCGAACATTTATGGCCCGGCGGAAAACGCCTGCGTGACGACGATCGGCGAGTCCGCAACGAAGGACGGCAAGCCGGGGGAGGTTCCCCCGATCGGCCGGCCGTTGCCGGGGGTGTCCGCCTATATGCTGGATCGCCGGCAGGGCCTGGCGCCGCGCGGTGCCGCGGGCGAGTTGGGGCTGGGCGGCAACGGCCTCGCTCGCGGCTACCTCGGCGATCCGGGGCAGACGGCGGAGCGCTTCGTGCCGGATCCCTTCTCCGGAGCGGTGGGAGCGCGGTTGTATCGGACCGGCGACCGGGTGCGCCTGCTACCGAGCGGCGATCTCGATTTTCTCGGCCGCTTCGATACCCAGGTAAAGATTCGCGGCCAGCGGATCGAGCTGGGCGAAATCGAGGCCGCGCTCTTCGCCCTGCCGAACGTCCGCGAAGCGGCGGTGCTGGTCCGGGAAGGGGGTGAGGCGGGCGGCGTGTCACGCCGGCTGGTGGCCTACGTGGTGCTTGCCGGTGGCGCCGGGCTGGGGGCGGAGCGCGAGCTGATCGAGCCGCTCAAGCGGCGTTTGAGCGATGCGATGGTGCCGCGCGACTTCGTCCTGCTCGACCGGCTGCCGACCACCGCCAACGGCAAGGTCGACCGTCGAGCGCTCGCGGCGCTTCCCGCCGGTCCGGGCGCGGGTGCCGCGACCGGCGCCGCCAAGGAGATTCCGCGCGGCGAGGTGGAGCGCCAGTTGGCGGCGATCTGGGAGGATTTGTTGGGAATCTCCGGCTTCGGCGGCGAGCGGATCGGACGGGACGATGATTTCTTCGCGCTGGGCGGCCATTCGCTGCTCGCCACCCGCGCGGCGCAACGGATCCGCCGGACGTTCGAGATCGATCTGCCGCTCGCGGTGCTGTTCGACGAGCCGACGCTTGCCGGCCTCGCGCGCTGGATCTTCGAGGCGCGGAGCGCCGGGCGCGCCTCGGTCCGGCCGGGCGGGGCGGCCTGGGCGGGCACGGGGTCGATCCCGCGAGCGGATCGCGGCCGGCCGATCCCGCTGTCGTTCGCCCAGGAGCGGCTCTGGCTGCTCGATCGCTTCGAGCCCCAAAGCTCCACCTACACGATCCCGGCGGCGATCGTGCTTTCCGGGCCGCTTGCCGTTGCGGCGCTTCGCGCGGCGCTCACGGCGCTCGTCGCCCGGCACGAGAGCCTGCGGACGACGTTTGCGCTCGGCCCCGACGGGCCGGAGCAGCGAATCGCCGCTTCGGCGGTGTCGGCGGTGTCGGCGACGTCGGCGCTGTCGGAGACGCCGGCCCTGCCGCTCGCCGATCTCTCCGGCCTCGGGGCGCCTCTCCGGCAAGTCGAACGCGAGCGCCTCTACGGCCGGCATGCCGGCGCGCCGTTCAACTTGACGAGCGGGCCGCTCGCGCGGTTCCTCCTGGTGGCGACCGGTGAGGCCGGCCGGGAGGAGCACGCGCTGCTCCTCGCGCTTCATCACGCGGTTTCCGACGGCTGGTCGGTGGGCGTTCTGGTCCACGACTTAGCAGCGTTCTACGGCCAGTTCGCGGCGGGAAAACCCGCCGGTTTGCCGGCGCTCGCGATTCAGGTGGCCGACCACGCGACGTGGCAGCGGGGCGAGCAGGCCGGACCGATCCTTGCGCGCCGTCTCGCCCACTGGCGGCAACAGCTGTCCGGCGCGCCTGCTGCGCTGCTGCTGCCGCTCGACCGGCTGCGACCGGCGGTCCGTTCGTTCCGCGGCGATTCGGCCGAGCTGATGCTGACGCCCGACTTGGCCGACGGCGTTCGCCGACTTGCCCGCGGCCGGGGAGCGACATTGTTCATGACCCTGCTCGCCGCCTGGGCGCATCAGCTGGGCCGCCTCGCCGGGCAGGACGACGTGGTGATCGGTACGCCGGCCGCCGAGCGCGACCGCCCGGAGCTGGCACCGTTGATCGGGATGTTTCTCAACACCCTCGTCCTGCGGCTCAGTCAAGGCGGTACAACCGGCGGGGAACATGGCGCAGAGCCGTCGCTCGGCGACCTGGTCGAGCGGGCGCGGAAGGTGGTGCTCGACGCGTTCACCCATGAGGTTCCGTTCGAATCGCTGCTCGACGAGCTGCGGCCGGAGCGCGATCTGTCTCGGACGCCGCTATTTCAGGTCTTCCTGAACATGGTGAACTTGCCGAAGGTCGAGGCGGCGGTCGAGGGGCTTTCGATCGCTTCGCTTGCGGCGCCCGAAGCGTCGGCGAAGTTCGACATCACGGTCTACGCCTCCGAGGTGGGACGCGAGATCAAGCTGCTGTGGGTCTACAACGCCGATCTGTTCGAGCCGGCGCGGATCGCCGCGATGCTCGATCAGTTCCGCGAGCTGCTCGCCCAAGGGGTGGCGGAGCCCGATTCCCCGGCGGCCGCCCTGTCGCTCGTCTCGCGCGTGGCGGCGGCGGTGCTTCCCGATCCGCGCCGGCCGCTTTCGGACGCCTGGATGGGCTCGGTCGGGGAGCGCTTCGCCACCTGGGCGGAGCGCTCCCCGGAGCGCCTGGCGGTCGCCGATCCGGACGAGAGTCTCTCCTACGGCGAGCTGCTCTCCCGCGTGCGCCGCCTGGCTCACCGGTTGCGTCGCGATGGGGTCGGCCGGGGCGATGTAGTGGCGATCCTTGGCCATCGCTCGGCGCGCCTGGTGTGGGCGGTGCTCGGTGTGCTCGAAGCGGGCGCGGCGTTTACCGTGCTCGATCCGGCGCACCCGCCGACCCGGCTGGTCGACACCCTGCGCCTCGCCCGGCCGCGTGCCTGGGTGGCGCTCGAAGCGGCGGGCGCCCCGCACCCGGCGCTCGAGGCGGCGCTCGACGAGATCGGCCTCTCCTGTCGCCTGGTGCTGGGGAAGCCGGGCTCGGAGCTTCCCGATCCGACCGCGGCGGAGCCGGACCGGCCGCTCGGGGTGGTGGTTGGGCCGGACGATCTAGCCTATCTGTCCTTCACCTCGGGCTCGACCGGCGTGCCGAAAGGGATCCTCGGCCGCCACGGTCCGCTGTCGCATTTCGTGCCCTGGCAGGAGCGCCGGTTCGGTTTCGGCCCCGAGGATCGGTACAGCATGCTCTCGGGCCTCGCGCACGATCCGCTGCAGCGCGACCTGTTCACGCCGCTCCAGACCGGCGCCGCGGTGATCGCGCCGCTCCCGGCCGACCTCGTGGTGCCGGGGCGGCTCGCCGCCTGGCTGCGCGATGCCGCGATCACCGTCGCCCACCTCACCCCGGCGATGGGGCAGATCCTGTGCGAACTCGCGCCCGGCCAGCCGGTACCGTCGGCTTCCGAACTGCGCTGGGCGTTCTTCGTCGGCGACGTCCTCACCAGGCGCGACGTCGACCGTCTGGTCGCCTTGGCACCGAACGTTACGGTGATCAACTACTATGGCTCGACCGAGACCCAGCGTTCGGTGGGCTACCATGCAGCGACGGAGCCGCAGCTGGGCGTCGCCCTCCCGGCTCCGCTCGGCGGTAAGCAGAGCCTGCCGCTCGGCCGGGGCATCGAAGACGTCGATCTCTTGGTGGTCAACCGGGCCGGCCGGCTCGCGGGCGTGGGCGAGCTGGGGGAGATCCTGGTTCGCGGCCCGCATCTCGCTGCGGGCTACCTCGGCGATCCGGGCCAGACGGCGTCGCGCTTCGTCGCCAATCCGCTCGCCCCCGCGGCCGCATCCGCGGCGGCGGCCGCCTCGTCGGACCGCGCCTACCGCACCGGGGATCTGGGCCGCTATCGGGTCGACGGCGAGGTCGAGTTCGGCGGTCGCGCCGACGTGCAGATCAAGATCCGCGGTTTTCGCATCGAGCCTGGGGAGATCGAGGCGCTGCTCGGCCGCCATCCTGCAGTGCGCGAATGTGTCGTGGTGGCGCGCGAAGGATCTCTCGGCGACAAGCGTCTGATCGCATATGTCGTTTTGGGCGGCTCCGCGACGCCCGCCGATCTGCGGGCATTTCTCAAAAGCCGGCTGCCGGAATACATGGTGCCGTCAGTGTTTGCAATCTTGGAGAAGCTACCGGTGAATCCGAACGGAAAAGTCGACAGAAGCGCTCTGCCTGAGCCGACCGAGGAGGTGCGCAGCGGTGCGTTTGCGGCGCCGCAGACCGAGATCGAGCGCACCCTCGCGGCGATCCTGCGCGAGGTCTTGGGGGTCGAGAAGGTAGGCAAGGACGACAACTTCTTTGAACTCGGCGGCAATTCGCTGCAGATGGTGAAGGTCCACGCCCGGATTCAAGAGACCTTCGGCGCCGATCTGCAGGTCGTCCAGCTGTTCACCAATCCGACCGTGTCGGCCCTCGCGGCGTTCCTTTCCCAAGGGGAGCAGGCACCGCGTCCGCCCGCGGTGGTCGAGGACCGGAGTGAGAAATTGACCACTGGACGCGATCGTTTGAAGCGCCGGCTGGCGCAACGCAAAGCGGGGGAGGAACAGGGATGAGCGAGCTGAACGACGATTGGACCGGCATGGAGGTGGCGGTGATCGGCATGGCAGGCCGGTTTCCGGGCGCCCGCGACATCGGGGAGTTTTGGCGCAACCTGCGCGCGGGGGTCGAATCGATCACCCATTTCTCCGAAGAGGAGCTGCTCAAGGAGGGCAACAACCCCGCCCTGATCACCCATCCCAACTACGTCCCGGTCGGGCGGACCATCGAGGGCGACGATCTGTTCGACGCGGCGCTGTTCGGCTACAGCCCGCGCGAGGCCGAGCTGGTTGACCCGCAGCAGCGGATGTTCTTGGAGTGCGCCTGGGAGGCGCTGGAGCACGCGGGCTACGACACCGAGCGGTTCTCCGGCCTGGTCGGGGTCTATTCGGGGATCAAGCTCACCGGCTATCTCTGGAACATCTACAGCAACCCGGGGCTGGTGGCGTCGGTGGGCGAGCTGAACGCCCAGATCGCCAACGATCGCGACTACGTGGCGACCCGGGTTTCCTACAAGCTTGGGCTCGGCGGACCGAGCATGAACGTCCAGTCAGCCTGCTCGACCTCACTGGTGGCGGTTCACCTGGCCTGCCAAGGGCTGCTCGCGGGCGAGGCCGACATGGCGATCGCCGGCGGCGTGTCGGTGCGGACCCAGCAGCGCGCCGGCTACATGTACCGCGAAGGGGACATCCTGTCGCCCGACGGCCGGATTCGCTCGTTCGACGCCGGGGCGAAAGGGACGATTTTCGGCAGCGGCTTAGGCGCGGTCGTGCTGCGCCGCTTAGAAGATGCGCTCGCTGACGGCGATCGGATTTGGGGCGTGATCCGCGGCACGGCGGTCAACAACGACGGCGCGCTCAAAGTCGGCTTCACCGCGCCCGGCGCGGACGGCCAGGAGCGCGTGATCCGCTTGGCGCACTCGGTCTCCGGCGTCGATCCCGGCACCATCAGCTACTTGGAAGCCCACGGCACCGGAACCTCGGTCGGCGACCCGATCGAGGTCACCGCGCTCACCCGTGCTTTCCGGGCAAAGACCGACAAACGCGGCTTCTGCGCGATCGGTTCGGTGAAGACCAACATCGGCCACCTGGCGTCGGCCGCGGGGGTCGCCGGCCTGATCAAGACGCTGCTCGCACTCGACCATGAGGAGTTGCCCGCGAGCTTGAACTTCGAGCGGCCGAACCCCCAGATCGATTTTGCTTCGAGCCCTTTCTACGTCCAGACGGCTCTCTCCTCCTGGCCGCGCGGCGAGACGCCGCGCCGGGCAGGGATCTCGGCGTTCGGCATCGGCGGCACCAACGCTCACGCGATCGTTGAAGAGGCGCCGCGGATCGAGCCCTCCGGGCCGTCGCGTCCCTGGCAGCTGCTGCTGCTGTCGGCGCGCACCGAAAGCGCACTGGAGGCGCAGACCGAGCGGCTGCTCGCTCACCTCGAAGGGGACGCGGAAACGCCTCTCGCCGATGTCGCCTATACGCTCGCCTACGGCCGCAGGCAGCTCGAATACCGGCGTGCGTTGGTCTGCCGCGACCGCGACGACGCGGTCGTCGTGCTCTCGGGCGGCGACGCGAAACGGCCGCTTGCGAGCGCCCGCGAAACCGGTGCGCCGCAGCTCGCGTTTCTGTTTTCCGGTCAGGGCTCGCAGCACGTCGGCATGCTCGCCGACCTCTATGCCGACGAGGCCGTCTTCCGCGCCGAGATCGAGCGCTGCGCGGAGATCCTCCGGCCGCATTTCTCGCCGCCGACCGATCTTTCCGCGGTCCTCTACCCGGAGCCTGAGGGCCGCGCCGAAGCGGAGGCGTTGCTCGCCGAGACACGCCTTACCCAGCCCGCACTGTTTGCGGTCGAGTGGGCGCTCGCACGCCAGCTCGCCGCTTGGGGAATTGAGCCGCAGGCGATGCTCGGTCACTCGATCGGCGAATACGTCGCCGCGGCGATCGCCGGGGTGTTGACGCTCGAAGACGCCCTCGCCCTGGTGGCGGCGCGCGGCCGGCTGATGCAGGAGCTGCCGCCCGGGGGGATGACCACCGTTTCGCTGCCGGCCGCTGAGGTCGAACCGCTGCTCGCCAACCATCGGGACGTGTCGCTCGCCGCGAGCAACGCACCGAACCGCTCGGTGGTGGCCGGTCCGTTCGCTGCGATCGAAGCGCTGGAGGCCGACCTCGGTGGGCGCGGCGTGGCGTTCCGCCGGCTGCACACTTCGCATGCGTTCCATTCGCCGATGATGGAGCCGGCGCTCGCGCCGTTCCGCGCCGAGGTCGCGCGCGTGTCGCTCGCCGAGCCGAAACTGCCGTACGTCTCCAACGTCACCGGTACCTGGATCACCGCCGAGCAGGCGACCGATCCAGAATACTGGGTCCGCCACCTCCGCGGCACGGTGCGCTTTGCCGAAGGGTTGAAGACGCTGTTCGCCGAGCCCGACCGGGCGCTTCTGGAGGTCGGTCCGGGCCAGAGTCTCGCGCAGCTTGCGCGCCAGCATCCAGATCGCGGCGCGCGCCCGGTGATCGCCCTCGCACGCCAGCCGAAAGAGGACAAAAACGACCTGGCGACGCTGCTGACCGCCCTCGGTCAGCTCTGGCTCGCCGGGGTGGCGATCGATCAGCCCGGTTACTTTGCCGGCGAGCGAAGGCATCGAGTCGTCCTGCCGACCTATCCTTTCGAGCGGCGGCGTTTTTACATCGAACTCGCAACCGACATGCTCGCGACGTTTTCGGCCCAGGCGGGGGCGAAGCGGCTCGAATTCGAGGACTGGTTCTACGTTCCGTACTGGAAGCCGTCGTCGCCTGCGCTGCCGCGCCCGGCGGCCGAACTCGCCGCGGAGCTTGGCGGCGGACGTTGCCTGGTTTTCGCCGACCGCGAGGGGCTCGGGGATGCGCTCGCCGAGCGGCTGCGCGCGCTCGGCTGCGACGTAACGATCGCGGTGGCGGCATCGGCCTGGCGCGAGGTTGCGCCCGACCGTTTCGAGATCGACCCCGGCCGGCCGGAGGAGTACGACCGGTTGCTGGAGACGATGGCCGCCGGCAACGGGCTGCCGGTACGCATCCTCCACTGTTTCGCGGTCGGGCAGGACGATCGCCAGGGGCCGGTCGTACGCTCGTTTTACAGCCTGCTCTATCTCGCCCAGGCGCTCGGACGCCAGCGTCTCGCCGCGCGGATCGAGCTGGCGGCGGTGGCGACCGGTTTGTTCCGCGTCCGAGGGGACGAGGTCGTGACGCCGGAAAAGGCGACGCTGCTCGGGCCGGCCAAAGTGATTCCGCTCGAAAACCCGATGATCTCCTGCCGGGCGATCGACGTGGTTTGGCCGGGGGGCGCGGTCGATTTGGACCGGCTGCTCGCCGAGATCTGCGATCCGCGCGCCGAGGTGGGGGTGGCGCTCCGGGGCGAGCGCCGCTCGGTGCAAGGCTGGGAGCCGATCCGCCTCGACCGAACGCTCGAAGAACGCCTGCCGTTCGTCGATCGCGGCGTCTACCTGATCACCGGCGGGTTCGGCGGCGTCGGCCTTTCGATCGCCGAATCGCTCGCCGCTACCTGCCGCGCCCGGCTGGTGCTCACCGGTCGGTCGGCGTTGCCGCCGCGCGAGGAATGGAACGCGCATCTCGGGGCCCAAGGGGATGGCGCCTCGGGCGACGCGCAGAGCCGGGCGATCCGCGCCGTGCTTCGGCTTGAAGAGCTGGGCGCCGAGGTGCTGGTGGCGCGCGCCGACGTGACGAACGAGAGCGACATGCGTGCCGCGGTCGAGGCGGCGCACGAACGCTTCGGGGCGGACAGCCCGATCCGCGGCGTCGTCCACGCCGCGGGTCTGCCGGGCGGCGGTGTGATCCAGCTGAAAGATCCCCAAGTGGCGGCGGCGGTGCTCGCGCCGAAGCTCGCCGGTGCACGGGTGCTCGAACAGGCGCTCGCCCTGGAGTCGCTCGATTTCTTCGTCCTCTGCTCCTCGACGATCGCGATCTACGGCAACTTCGGCCAGGTCGATTACTCGGCCGCGAACTCCTTCCTGGACGCCTTCGCCGAGGACCTGTCGAGCCGTCGAGGGATAAACGCCCTGTCGATCAATTACGGCGCCTGGCGGGAGGTCGGCATGGCGGTCCATGCCCGCGTACCGACCGCTGCGACGGTAGCGACTGCGCCGGCTGAAGGACCGCACCTCCATCCGCTGGTCCACGCCCTCGCCGAGGACGGCGTGGAACGAAAGGTTTTTCTCTCGCGTCTGGACGCGGGGGATCTCTGGGTGGTCGACGAGCACCGGGTGGCCAAGACCCCCGCGGTGCCCGGCACCGGCTGCCTGGAGATGGCGCGCGCGGCATTTTCGCTCGCGTTCGGAGCCGGTCCGGTCGAGCTTTCCGACGTCTACTTCCTCACCCCGCTGATGGTCCCCGAAGGGCGCGAGACCGAAGCGCGGGTGATGCTGGAAAAAGGTAAGGATGCCCTCTGGAGCTTCCGCATCGCGAGCCGGGCGCCCGGCGCGCCGAAGTGGCAAGAGCACGCCTTCGGCAAGGTGGGCCGAGGCGAAGCCGACCTCGGCAGCCAGGATCTTGCCGCGCTCGCGGCACGGGCGTCGCTGCGTACCGACGAGGTGACCACCCGGCTGCTCGACGACCGCGAGGGATTGGTCTGGTGGGGCGCGCGCTGGCAGTCGCTCCGGCGCGTCCATGTGGGCGACGGCGAAGCGCTCGCCCGGTTGGAGCTGCCGGAGGAGTTTGCGGGTGATCTAAGCGCTATGCCGCTTCATCCCGCACTGCTCGACGTCGCGACCGCGATCTTTGGCCTGCTCGAAGAGGGCACCCACCTGCCGTTCTCGTATCGCCGTCTCCGCTTCGCAGGCGCCTTGCCAACGGGGCTCTGGAGTTCGATCCGCAGACGGGATGATTCGAACGCGGAAACCGTGTCAGCCGACGTCACGCTGCTCGACGACGAGGGCCGCGTGGTGGTCGAGATCGAGGCGTTTACGTTGAAGACCGTGGGCGCCGCGGTCAGCCGCCTGGAGGCGCAGGCCGGGCCGCAAGGAGCATCGGAGGACGGGGTCGCGGCGGTCGCGGGGGCCGGCGTCTTGTCCGAGAAGGAGAAGCAGGAGGCCGCGCGCGATCGGGAGCGCGATGCCGCGCTCGCGCTGTCGGGCATGGTGCCGGCCGAGGGGGTGGAGGCGTTCCGCCGCATCCTTGCCGCAAGCCCCGGCCGTCAGGTCGCGGTCTCGCCGCGCGATCTGCGGACGCTGCTCGAGCAGATGAACCGGGCGCGTGCCCAAGGACCGGGCGAAGCCGCGACGGCGGCCGCCGTTCGCGAGGCGCATCCGCGCAGTGTTCAGACGCCGTTCGTGGCGCCGAGCACCGAGATCGAGCAGCGGCTGGCGGGGATCTGGCAGCGGGTGCTCGGTATCGACGAGGTGGGGCTCGACGACAACTTCTACGAGATGGGCGGCGACTCGGTGCTCGGCATTCAGATCGTCGCCGCGGCGCGCGAGGCGGAGATCGACCTTCAAAGCAGCCAGCTATTCGAGCACCAGACGCTGCGCGAACTCGGCGCGGCGCTCGGCGATCAGCCGCTCGGCGAAGGTCCCGCGGCGAGCGCCCCGCCGTTCTCGCTCGCCGGTCTGGCGCCGGAGGAGCTGCGGCAGGTGCTCGGTGAGCGCGCGGCCGACGATGCCTATCCGCTTTCGCCACTTCAGCAGGGCTTCCTGTTCGACACCCTCGCAGCGGGCAAAGAGGCGGTGTACCTGGAGCAGATGACCTGCACGTTGATCGGCGAGATCGACACCGCGGCCCTCGCTCAGGCGTGGCAGCGGGAGGTCGATCATCACCCGGCACTGCGAACCTGGTTCGCCTGGGAAAACCTGGACCGGCCGCTCCAGATCATCGCGACCGAAGCGCGGCTGCCGGTTCAATTCGACGATCTGCGCGACCTGCCGGCCGAAGAGCGGCCGGTGCGGGCCGAGGCGCTGCGAAGGCTCGATCGCGAGACGCCGTTTGATCTTGCGCAGTCTCCGCTTATGCGGCTGCGCCTGATCCGCACCGACGAGCGAAGCTGGGACGTCGCCTGGAGCCACCATCACCTGCTGATGGACGGCTGGTCGTCGCCGATGCTGGTGGCCGAGGCGCTCAAGAGCTACGAGGCGCTACGGCGCGGGGAAGAGCCGACGCTACTCGCCACCCGCTCGTTCCGCGACTACATCGAGTGGCTGGACAAGCGATCGGCAGGGGACAGCGGGTCGGCCGCGGCGTTCTTCCGCCGCTACCTCGGCGGGTTTTCCGGCCCGACGCCGCTCACCACCGATCGCGCCGAGGACGGCGAGGCGGGCGGGCGGGCCGATTTCGTCCGGATCAGCCGGCTCGTCGACCGCGCGGTGGAGGCGCGCGTGCGCGACGCCGGGCGGCAGGAGCAGATTTCGCTCGCGATCGTCGTCGCCACCGCGTGGGCGGCGCTGCTGGCGCAGGAGGCTGGTACCGACGACGTGGTCTACGGCGTCTCGGTCTCCGGCCGGCCCCCGGAGCTTGCCGGTGTGGAGCGGATCGTCGGCTGCTTCATCAACGCGCTGCCGGTGCGCGCGCGGATGGCGCAGGAAACCCCCGTGGGCGAGTGGCTGCGCGCCTTCCAAGTCGAGCAAGCCGAGCTGATCAGCTACTCCTACGCGCCACTGGTCGAGACGCAACGCTGGGCCGGCCTGCCGGCCGATCGCGATCTGTTCCAGACCGCGTTCGAGTTCTGGAACTTCCCCATCGCGCCGCTGTACGAGGGGCGGAGCTTCGAGCTGCGGGTGCCGGATTACGACGTATCGACCAATCTACCGCTGTCGTTGCGGGTCATTCCCCAAGATGGCTTGGAGCTGCAGCTGACCTACGACCGGCGCCGGTTCGAAGCCGCGACGATCGAGCACAAGCTCGGCAAGCTCGAAGCGGCCCTCGTCGCGCTCGCCGCGGTGATCGAGCGACCGGAGGCGACGCTCGGCCAGGTCTTTGCGGTGCTCGCGGCGCTCGACGCTGAACGGGTGCGCGCTACGGCGGCGTCCGTTTCGGACGCGGCGCGCGAAAAACTGAAAGCGCGGCGACGTCCCGCCGCGAGCACGGTCTAGGTTCGAGGTGGACACGAGTTGAGCGAGATCCAAGGATTCCGACTGTCGCCGCCGCAGGCGCGCCGTTGGCGGCGGATTGCCGTCGAAGGTCCGGCCGCCTACGTCGCGCGCTGCCGTGTAGAGATCGCGGGGCCGCTCGACGAGGCGGCGCTCGCGCGCGCTCTATCGACCACCGAAAAACGGTGGGAGATCCTGCGCACGGGATTCCGCACGCCGCCGGGCATGAGCACACCGCTCCAGGCGGTCGAGCCCGAGGCGCGGGTCGTGCTCGAAAACGTCGACCCTGCGGAGCTGGAACGCTTCACCGGACCGACCGATTTGGCGCATCCGCCGCTCTTTCGCGCCGGGCTCGTGCGGCTCGATCCGGTGAGCGGAAGCTCCGGGGCTGAGCTGGTGTTCACCCTGCCCGCCCTGCTCGTCGACGACGCGGGCCTCGATCTGCTGGTGCGCGCCGTGGCGGACGCCTACGCCGAGGAGCTGGGCGCACCGGCTCCCGCAGAGGACGAGCCGCTCCAGTACGCCGATCTCGCCGACTGGCTGTGCGACCTCCAGGAATCGCCCGACACCGAAGCGGGTCGCGCCTACTGGGGACGGCAGGAGATTCCCGCCCCGGCCGGCGAGCTGCCGATCGAAGTCGGCGCGTCGCGCGGCTTCGTCGCCGGCCGGCTGGGTATTGAGGTTCCGACGGGCCTCGCCGACCGCGCCGCCGCGTTGGGCGCCGATCCCGGCGACCTGATCGCCGCCGCCTGGGCCGCGTTGCTTGCACGGCTCTGCGAACGGGCGGCGGTCGCCCTGTCGGTCGCGTTTTCCGGGCGAAAGTTCGCCGAACTCGAAGGGGCGATCGGAGCTTTCGCCTCGCGTGTTCCTGTTCCTTTCGAGCTGGCCGACAACCTACCGTTCGCCGACGCGGTCGCGCGCGTCGCCGCGGCGCTCGCCGAACGCCGCGGTTTCGAGGAGGTCTTCGCCGAGGAGCTGCTCCCCGGCGGCGGCGCGCCCGAGCTGCCGTTCTCGTTCGTCCGCCGCGCGGGTCTGCTCTCGGTCGAAGCCGGCGGCGCCCGCTTCTCGATCACCGAGCGGGAGGTGATCGCCGACCGGTTTCTGTTCGAGCTGCGCGCGAGCCTCACGGACCCTGCCGGCATTTCGATCGATCTCGAGCTGGGGTACGACGCGGGCCGCGTCGATGCGGCCGAAGCCGGCCGCCTCGCGGAACGATTTGCGGCGTTGCTCGCCGAGGGCGTCGAGCGTCCGAAAACGCCGCTTGCCGAGCTCAAAATCCTCGGCGCGGCGGAGCGTGAGAGGTTGATCCGCTCGGGCAACGACACCGCGCGCGATCTCGGCCCCGTTCGCACCCTCGACGCCCTGTTCGCCGCCCAGGCGGCTCGGACGCCGGAGGCATGGGCGTTCGAGGGCGAGAGGGGCGGATACCCCTACGCGCAACTCGCCGCCGAATCCTCGGCGCTCGCCGGGGCGCTCGCCGCACGCGGCATTGGTCGCGGCTCGATCGTGGCGCTCGCGCTCGATCGCTCGCCGCAGATGATGATCGCTCTGCTCGCCGTGCTCGAAACCGGAGCCGCCTTCCTGCCGATCG
>JBBRUC010000024.1:0-41537 GCA_038248205.1 Thermoanaerobaculia bacterium | reverse complement strand
GGGGGATTGTCTGCCTATGCGCCTATGCACCGCCATCCCAAAACACACCTCGGGTTCCCCCGTACGCCTACCCGGGCCTGTTTGCTCAATCGGTCCAAGCTCTGCCTACCGCCTCACTCCACCTCGAATCCGATCAGCGTGACCGGCGTGGTCGAAACCGCGTTCGTGTCGTTGGCCGGGTTCGGGTCGCTCTGATCACCCGTTACCGAGGCGGTGTTCACGACCTTGCCTCCGACCGTCTTGGTCACCGTCAGGTCGATCGTGGCGCTGGTTCCGCCGAGGAGGGTTCCCAGGGTGCAGGTGACGGTTGTCGTGCCGGAGCAGCTGCCCTGGCTGGGCACCGCCGAAACGAGGGTGACTCCGGCCGGCAGGGTGTCGGTCACGGTGACGCCGGTCGCGGTGCCGGCGCTCAGGTCGGTGACCACGATCACGTAGTTGAAGTTGAGGCTCACTCCCACCGGTTCCTGGGTGGTGATCTTGGTGAGCGCCAGGTCGGCGAAGGCGGCGGACGGATTGAGCACCACGCTCGCCGCGTCGTTGCCGGTGACGAGATCCTCCTCCGTCGATGCGGTCTTGGTGAACGTCTGGACTTGCTGAGTTGCCACCGTGTTGGTCATCGTGAGGACAAGCGTGGCGGTCGCCCCCGAGGCCAACGTACCGACGCTCCACGCTCCGGTACCCAACGTGTAGGTGCCCTGCGACGGGGTGGAAGAGACGAAGTTCAAGCCCGCCGGAAGGTTGCTGTTGAGGATCACCCCGTTGGCGGTCGCCGGTCCGAGGTTCTTCGCTGTGACCGTGAAGACGACGTTCTGGCTCACCGCGGGGGCGCTGTTGTTCACCGTCTGGCCGACCTGGATGTCGATCAGCGGCAGGCCGTTCAACCGGACCGTGGCGGTGTTGTTGTTCCCCTGCGTGTCCACTCCGCCCTGGCCGGTCGAGGTGGCCTGGTTCACCTGGGCCTGCGCGCGGTTGACCGTGGCGGTCAAGGTGAGCGTTGCGGAGGCTCCGTTGGCGAGCGAGCCGACGGTCCAGACGCCCGTCGCGTTGACGTAGCTTCCCGACGAGGCAACACCGGACACGAACGTCAGGCCTAGCGGCAGCAGGTCGTTCACCTGGACTCCGGCGGCGTCTGACGGGCCATTGTTGGTCGCGATGATCGTGAAGACGACGTTGGTCCCGAGGCCCGGAGAGGCGTTATCGACGCTCTTGGTGACCGCGATGTCGGACTGGCCGACGAGGGTGTCGGTGTCGGTCGCGTTGTTGTTGCCCGAGTTTGGATCGGAAGCGCTGGTGACCGTCGCCGTGTTGACGAGCGATCCGGTCGCCGTCGGTGAGATCGAACAGGCCGCGGTGTAGGTGACCGACCCGCCGACCGGCAGCGTCACCGCGTCGTTGATGTTGCCGGCGCCCGCCGCGGTGCAGCTTCCACCACCCGAACCGATGCAGGTCCAGTTGCAGGTGAGCGAAACGGGGAAGGTGTCGGCCACCGTCGCTGTGGTGCTCGACGGTCCGGCGACGTTGGAAGCTACGATCGTGTAAGTCGTGCTGCCGCCGGGGGTGACGGTCGTCACCCCATCGGTCTTGGTGATCGACAGATCGGCCGAAGCCGTCACCGTGGTGGTGGTCGTGGCGCTGTTGTTGCCCGACGACGGATCGCCGGTCGCCGAGGTGACCGCCGCCGTGTTCGAGAGCACGGTGCCCCCGGCGACCCCTGCGCCGACATTGACGGTCAGCGTGAAGACCGCGCTGCCCACCGCGAACGTCGGATTCGAGCAGGTAACGGTGGCGCCGGTGATGCAGGACCAGCCGGCGACGGCGGGAAGGGAAACGAAGGTCGTCCCCGCCGGCAGCGTGTCGCTCCAGGACGCGGTGGTCGCCGCGTCCGGGCCGTTGTTCGTGACCGTGATGGTGTAGGTCAGGTTGTTGCCGGCGGTGACCGGATCGGGCGAATCGGTCTTGGTGATGCTCAAATCCGCGATCTGGAAGATGCCGACCAGGACCGGGTCGTGGTCCGAGGCCCGGTAGGGCGTGGCCGGCTGGAACAGCACTCGCGGCGGCACCAGGGCCGAGCCGTCCGGCTTCTCCTCGAAAGCCGCTTCGCCGACGTCCTTGATCTCGTCGTTGTAGTCGAGCAGGCTGGACTCGTCGGCGTTGATGTGCCAGGGGCCGACGCCGGTGATCTGCGGGGTGAGGCTGGTGCTCGAGAAGGCGTAGTCGAGATGGCCGAGCTGGCCATCGAACAAGTAGGAGTAGGCCGAGGGTCCAAGTAGCGCCGATTCCAGATCGGTATAGCCACCACCGGTAAGGGTCGTCACCGGCGTCTCGGCGGCGTAGGCGTTGAAGTCGCCGAGCAGCAGCACGTCCGGGTCGCCGGCCGCGGGCACCACGGTGCTGTTGACCCACGTCAGAAGCCGCATCGCCTGCGCGGTCCGGGTGGCGTTGGAAGCTCCCGCGCCGTCGCCCGCGTCGGCATCGCCGGGCAGGCCGGCGCTCGAACCCTTCGACTTGAAGTGGCTGGCGATCACCGTGAAGCGCTGGCCGAACGCCGGGTTCGTGGCATCGACCACGTCGAACGTCTGGGCGGTCGGCGGCCGGCTGTGGATCGGATCGAGGTCAGAGAGCGGTGAACCAACCGGCGACAAGATGCCCGTCCGGTAGATGATCTGCACCCGAATCGCGTCGGTGCCGAGCGTGCCGCCGGTGTTGGCGAAGGTGTAGGGATGGGCGCCGCCGCAGCGGGCGTTGACCGCTCCGAGCAGGTCGGTGATCGAGGCGCTCGGCGTGGTGTTTTCCAGCTCGCCGAAGCCGTAGACGTCGGCGTTCAGGCTACAGATGACGATCGAGGCCCGTTCGCGCTGGCGGTTGAGTTCGGCGACGCTGTCCGCACCTCGGCAGTCGAGGGTGCCACCCGGACCGCAAGGGCCGGTCGAGTTGCTGGAGGTGGTGTCGATGGTCGTGAAGTAGTTGAGGAGGTTCATCCCCACCGCCTTGATCGCGCCGCCCACGGCCGGAGGGGTCGCCGGCCGCGGGTTGGCGACAGTGAAGGTCGCCGGGGTAGCGAGCGTCGGGCGAACGCGCCAGGCATCGGTGCCGGTGACCCCCGCGAACGACCAATCGAGAACGCCGGTCAAACCGTTCACCAGATCGCCGCCGCGGAAGAAGTCGGTCCCTTGGGTGCCCACCGAGAAGCCGCCGTTGGCGCGCGGCGGGTAGATGAACTGGAGCCCGTCCGGATCGTTGAGCGAGACGTTCTGCGAGTCGTCGTCATCGTCCAGCACGACCCGACGTCGGTTGAGCATGTCGAGGTGGGCGTTATAGCCCGCGACGCTCGGCGGGTTCGTCTCGGTGTACTGCTTCGGCCGCCCGCCCTCGAAGAGTTCGATTTGGCCGAAGCGGGCCAGCTCGAAGTGCTCCGAAACGGAGAGCGAATCGACGAAGGTGACCCGCATGTCCTCGCGCGCCTCGTAGTAGTCGTCAACTACGCCGACGATCGGCAGATCGATCGAGGCCGGAATGGGCAAGGGGTTACCGCTGCTCATCACGACCACCGAGCCGGCGGTGGTCGCCGTGATCTCCGTGTTGTTGAAGAATTCGGCGACGGTGCCGGTCACCTGCACGAGCTGCCCTTCGGCAACCGAGGTCGGGCAGCCGCCGCAGAAGACGAAGATCCCTTCGGAAGTCGCCGGGTTCGCATCCGCGTCGGCGTCCTCTTCTTGCAGGAAGAAGCCGCTCTTCTGGGTACTCGCCTGGAAGCTAGCGGTGACGATCGCCCGCACCGTCACGGTCGCTCCCGGGATCGGCGTCGCGGCGCCGGCCCCCTGCACGTCGTGGATCAAGTTGATGTCGTCGTTGACGATCGTGCCGAGGCCCTGGGGGTCGGTCGGAATGGCGTTCGTGACGTTGGTGACGTTGACGAAGAAGGTCTCGTTGGGCTCAGGAGTCGTATCGCCGTTCACCAGCACGTCGAAGGTGTAGGTCGAGCTGCCCGCCGGGATCGTCTGGCCGGTCAGCGATTTCTGCGTGTAGTCCGAGGGCTGGGTCGCCGTGCCGTCCGCGGTCGCGATGTCGAACGTCACGCCGCCGGCCGGTGCCGGCATTGACAGGCCGACGGTGAAGGTGAAGGTGGTGGTCCCTGCGTTGCCCTCGTTCAGCGACACGTCATTGATCGTCAGGTTCGGCGCCGCGTCGTCGTTGACGATCGTCCCCTGCCCCTGGCCGTCGGTGACCGTGGCCCCGGTTACGTTGGTGACATTGACCAAGAAGGTCTCGTTGGTCTCGGGCGTCAGGTCGCCGTTCACCAGCACGTCGAAGGTATAGGTCGAGCTGCCCATCGGGATGGTCTGACCGGTCAGCGACTTCTGCGTGTAGTCGGAAGGCTGGGTGGCTGTGCCGTCCGCGGTTGCGATGTCGAACGTCACGCCGCCTGCGCCGGCCGGGGCGGAGAGGCTGACCGTGAAGGTAAAGGTGGTGGTGCCGGCGTTGCCCTCGTTCAACGAGACGTCGTTGACCGTGAGGTTGACAGCGGCGATGGCGTTCGGGGTGACCGAGAGGTCGTCGACCGCCAGGCCGTGATCGTTGCCGGCATCGTTGATGTCCTGCCAACGGATCCAGATCTCCTGCCCGGGAGCGACGCTCACCGTCAAGGTGTCGCTCTTGGCGGTCCGGTTCGCCGCGGAATTGCCATCGAGCGTCGCGGCGGTCGCGGTGAAGATCGGGCTCGCGAAGCCGAGGGTGGCGTCGTTGGTCCATCCCGTCGAAGGGGTATCGGCATCGGTGATTACGCCAGCGTTTGCGATCTGGTACTGAAACACCATGGACTGGGAGACCGGAGTCGCGTTGCCGCCGTCGCGCCATTGCTCGCCGTTGAAGCTGACCTGAAGAGAGGTGATGGTCGAGCCGGTGTTGTTGACGTAGCGCGCCGCCCAGTAGAAAGTTCCGGTGCCGCCGGAAGCCACACCGCCGAGCGCCCGGTCGGTCACCGGGTTCGTGCCCGCCACACCGAAGCTGTACAAGGCGCCCGCGTTGCTCGATCCCGTGCCCGCGTTATAGGTCGTGCGGGTTGAATACCAACCCGGAATCGTCGAGTTGTCCGTCCACACAACGGCGGTGCCGGTCTGGAGGAGCGCGTCGAAGTTCTGGGTTACGGGCGTTCCCAGCGTGGTCAGAGAAACCTGCGCGCCGAGCGGCGCGGCGAGCAAGCCCACGAGGGCGAGGAACGGCAGGGTGCGCGATCTGAACATGTGAGGTTCTCTCCCCAGGCGAGGACTCGAATCGAAGTTTGGGGTGCGGACGGCCCTCTACCAGAGGGGGCGGCGCACGAATTCTTTCACCCGCGCACGGCAGCGCGGTGACGGTTCGAAGACAGCGATGGGAGGAAGATTACTCCGAAAGGCTGCTCAAAGGGCTGTGCAATTTGCTTCATCGGACCGGATCGCTCCAACTCGAAGCGGGCGAAGCGCCGGATAGGGTCGGGTCCCAGGTGCGGCGCCTCGCGGCACCTGTGGATAGGGTGAGACCGGGGGCGTCGCGAGGGCGGTGACCGCTGTTTCCGGCGGCCAGAGCGGCGTTGAGACCGCAAAACCCGCTCCGCCGGATGCGCGGAATGCTCCCTGGGACGGGAGGAATACTCCGCTGGACACCCGGAACGCTCCGCTGGGCAGGAGGAAAACTCCTCTGAAACTCCGGAATGTTCCTCTAGCGCTCCGGAATGCTCCTCTGGATCTCAGGAATACTCCGCTAAGGCTCAGGAATGTTCCTCTGGCACTCCGGAATATTCCGCGCTACGGCAGGATTGCTCCGTTGACGCTCAGGAACGTTCCGTTGGATCTCAGGAATGCTCCGCTGGCGCTCCGGAACATTCCTCGCGATCTCAGGAGTTTTCCTCTGGACCCCAGGAACATTCCCCGCAACCTCAGGAGTTTTCCTCTGGACCTCAGGAACATTCCCCGCGACCTCAGGAGTTTTCCTCTGGACCTCAGGAACATTCCCCGGAGCCCCAGGAACGTTCCGCGGATCCGGCGGGGTGGTGGTCGCGCCTCGCGATGCGGTGGAACGAGCCGACGTTGTCCTCCCCGCGATGCGCACACCGGTGGTTCGGATCGCGAAACCTCTTGAAGCGGCCGGCGGACCGGTGTTCGGCTGCTGCGCGCCGGTTTCCAGGCGGTGCGAAGCGGGGGGCGGTGCCCGCGCACCCCTGAAACGAGCCCCGTCTATCGTAGCGGTTCGGGCGGAACCTCTTCGTCTGCGTCCCAATCCACCTCCAGCTCCGGTTCCATCTCTTCGAGGTAAGGAAGCCGTGGCACACCCGCCTCGTCGGCCAGCTCGTCGAGCGTGACGACCGAGCCGTCGTCGAGCAGCACGTCGCCGCGGACGATGAACTGGAGGCCCCAGCAGAGGGGCTCAGGGTACCCCTCGCCGCCGGTCCTGGCGAGGGTCTCCAGGAGAGTTTTGTCCTCGCGCGTGCTCATTCGGGCGATGTGCCGGGCTAGGGCGGGCCAGAGGGGATCGAGGTCGGGCGGCGGCTGTTCTATCCGCTATGCGGTCGGCGTGGCCTGCGAATCGGGCGGCCCTTCAGGCCTAGAATGATGAGGACCAACTGACCCAGGCCGTTGGCCTGGGCTGTCATGGGACGGCCCTTCGGGCCTGAAGACATTCGCGTGACGGAGCCTCGACAGCGACATGAGATCAAGAGTCTTCCTGGAAACAAGCGTCATCAGCTATCTGACGGCGGGACCCCGCCGCGACGTGCTTCACGCTTCGCATCGGCAGCTGACCCGTGAATGGTGGTCTCGCCGGGACCGCTTCGACCTATATGTCTCGCGGGCGGTGATCCTGGAAATCAGCCGGGGTAACCCTCAGGCTGCGGCCCAACGGCTGGCTGCCGTCGAGGGTATTCAGGTGTTGGCAGTCACCGAGCAAGCTTCCGAACTCGCGGGGAGGTTCCTCCAGCGAATCCTTCCCGCGAAGGCTGCGGTCGACGCGCTTCACATCGCCGTCGCTGTGGTCCATGGAATGGACTACCTGCTTACCTGGAATTGCACACACATCGCGAACGCCGCGATTCGTGCGAGGATTGAAAGCGCCTGCCGTGCGGAGGGTCTCCAACCGCCGGTGATCTGTACGCCGGAAGAGTTGACGGAGGAATAAGTCATGGCCCGAGATTTGGTTGTCGAAGAAGTCCGAGCGGTCCGGGACGCCTGGGCTCGCGAATACGGTTACGACTTGAAGGCGATCGTAGCGGCCGTGCAGAAAGAACAGGAGAACAGCGGGCAGCCTGTTGTGACGCTACCTCCTCGGCAAACGCGGACGCAGGCCGCTGTGCGCAAGGTCAGCTAAAGGAGTTAGAGCACCGACCCGACCCACGGATCGGCGCTCACTCCGCTCCCCCTACTCCCAGACGATAAAGCCCGGCGCGAGGATGCCGTCGGGGTCGTACTTCTTCTTGGCGGCTTTGAGCGGCTCCCACTGATCGCCGAAGTGGAGCGCCCAGCGCTCGGCCGAGTCGAAGGTGATGTAGCCGGAGAGGTAGCGCTTGCCGCCGTACTGGTGGATCGACAGCTCGCTTGCGAAATCGAGGCTCTGGAGGTACTTCTCGTAGAGGTCCGCCGGCTCTTTCGGCATGCCGCCGAGCACGCCCCAGCCGAGGACGTAGTCCCCCCCCGGGTGCATGAAGTACGGCACTTCGGAGCAGTCGGTGCGCGAGGGCCAGAGCAGCACGTGGCCGCCGAGGCCTAGCGCCGCGGGGGGAAGGTTCGCGAGGATCATCTCGACGTACTCCTGGGCGCCGTCCCACGGCAGGACGGTCTCCATCCAGGGATGGGTGTGATCCCAGTAGCCCGTGCGCTTCCAGATCGCGAACATCGGCTCCATCCGGCGGCAGAACTCGAACAGGGTCGAGTCCTCGGTGTGGGCGTGGCGGTAGGGGGTGAGTTCGGCGAGCACCTGATCGTCGTCCGGCTCTTCGCCGGGACCGAACTCGATGGTCAAAAACATCGGGAAGATCCAGTGGCCGAAACCGACGACCCCCACCCCCGGATCCATCCCCTCGCCGATCCGGCGGAAGCCGAGCGGCGCGGGCGAGCAGATGCCACCCATGCTGGTGAAGGTCGAGCCGTCCATCACCTTTTTGGCGTCGGCCATGAAGGCGCCGAGATCATCGTAGACCAGGCTGTACTGGCGTACGCTCGGCTTGGCCGGACGCAGGCGGGTCTTCACCCGGGTGATGATGGCGATCTGGCCGAGGGTGCAGCGGACCGTGTCGAACAGCTCGCGGTTCTTCTGGTGCGAGCAGACGACGATCTCGCCCTCGCCGGTCACACATTCGATCTCGATCGCGTTGTCGGCCTGCGAGCCGTTCCGGAAGCTCGCGACGCCCAATCCCGCCATTGAGGTCGTGCCGGCTACCGTAACGCCTAAGTTGTTGGTGAGCGTCGGCGGCACCAGGCCGCGTTCGATCGATGCCTCCACCAGATCGTGCCAGACCACTCCGGCGCCGCAGTCGGCGTAGAGCCCTTCGGAGCTGATCTCGTGGATCGTGTTCATCAGGGCGGTGTCGATGACGATACCGCCCAACACCGTGCTCTGTCCCGTCTGGGTGTGCGCTTGACCGCGCGGGACGAGCGGGATGCCGTGCTTGCGGCAGAACTTGATCACCCCGGCCACCTCGGCCGAAGAGGCGCAGCGCGCGACCGCGGCGGGGCGCCGTTCGACCATGCGGCCGAAATCGGAGAGATAGGTGTCGAGAATCGAATCCTCGGTGAGCAGCCGGTCCCCCAGAAGGGCGCGAAGCTCCCCAAGGTTCTCGGCGATTTCAGTCGAAACGGGCGAATCAACAGTCATGGAGCCTCCGGGGAGTGCGTGATCTCAAAGCCTGACAGGCTCTTTCTAACCGATCTTGTCGCAACGCGGCAAGGGCGCCAAGGGATTCCCGACCTCTTGAAGCTCCACCTCCGGCCGCACCTCGCCCACCGTCCGGCCGCGGACGGTGCGGATCGGCGGCTGGCTCAGATCGTCGAGCGCGGCGAGTTCTTCGCCCGAGATTGCTCCCATCTGGCGCAGCAGGTCGAGGGCGACTCCGTCGCGGCCGCGCTCTCCCCCGTCGGCGATCTTGAAGGCGAGACCGATTGGGAACGGCTCGCGCACCGCCATGGCGTAGAACCCTTCGGCCCCCTCCTTGCCGATCACCCGGCCGGCGGTCGCTTCGATCAGCCGGGTGGTGAAGCGCCCGGGGCCGGCGACCATTTCGGGTGCAGAGCCCATCGCGGAGGCGGCCTGCGTAAGCGCCCCGGCTACCTCGTCCGGCAAACCGGCTGCCACCGGATCGGCGAGCGCGGCGTAGGCGCGGGCGGCTGCGGCGAGCGGGAGGTAGAACGCCGGGACGCTACAGCCGTCGATGCCGATTCCGATTGCACTTTCCTCCACCCGAGCGAGCCGCGCCATGTGGCCCAGGATGAGCCGCTGGAGCGGATGGTCACGATCGACGTAATCCGCCGTCGGAAGTTCGAGCAGGCGACAGGCGAGGAGCATGCCCGCGTGTTTGCCCGAGCAGTTGTTATGGAGCGCCGAAGGCTCTTTGCCCCGCTGCCGCAGCTCGCGCGCCGCCGCGCGATCGAACGGCGCGTGGGCACCGCAAAGCAGGTCCGCCACGTCGAAACCGCCCCGTTCGAGCAGCCGCGCGGCCCGTTCCGCGTGTTCGGGCCGGCCGCCGTGGGAGGCGCAGATCAACGCCAGATCGGCGGGCTCCAAATCGAAGCGCTCGACCCCGCCGGCCATCAGCAGCGGCAGGATCTGGAACGGTTTGGCCGCCGAGCGGACGTAGGTGGCGAGCTGGGGGTCGCCGGCTCGGGCGACCAGCCGTCCGGCGGGGGTCGCGACGGCGGCGGCACCGAAGATCCACGATTCGGCCCGGCCGTTGCGCGTTACCGCGGCGAGCGGAACGAAGCGAGACTGCGGGTCGGCCGGCGGTTCGAGCAGGAGCGTCAGGCCTCCGCGGCGATCGCCGCTTCGACCGAGTCGTAGGTCGGGAACAGCTCGGCCAGCCGGGCGACGGCGAGCAGCTTGCGGATGCGCTCAGACGGATTGACCAGGATCAACTCACGCTCAAAATCGCGAAACCGGCCGAGATAGCCCACCAGCTCACCGATACCGGTGGAATCGATGTAGTTGATCTGGGAAAAGTCGATAATCACGTGCCCCTCGTCATGATCGAGGGCACGCTCCAACGTCTGTGCGAAGAACTGCGCGCTTTCGCCGAGCTTGATCACGCCCTCGACGTTGAGCACGGTAAACCCCGGAAGATGGCGCTTCTCGACGATCATCAGCGAATGGACCCGGCGGTAAGGGCGAGCAATGAATGTCCTCGACGACTGAGGCCTCACTCTACCATGGGGCCGCGCTCCACCGCGCCCTTCCGGGGCTCGGACGACCGATCTCGAATCAGCGCTTTGCGGACGTGCGCCTTGCCGACGGCGGTGAGACCGAGCAGCGAAAGCAGAGCGAAGCGGCGCATGGTAAGAGTCTCCTTTGAAGTCTCAGGTCTCTCCTTGCGGACGAAGGAGAGGGGAAGTTCCAGGATCGGCCCGGATCTTCTCGATTCACGAGAAAATGGAGCGAAACGAGAAGGGGAGAACACCGATGAACCGACGAACCCCGCTAGGCGCCCTCGCCCTGATCGCCTGCCTCACCGCGGCGTCAGGCTGTGCCACCAATCCGGCGACCGGCAAGAGCCAGCTCGCGCTGATCGGCGAAGCGCAAGAGATCGAGCTCGGCCGCACCTCGGATCGTGAGGTCGTCGCCTCGCTCGGCCTGGTCGACGATCCGGAGCTGCAAAACTACGTCGGCCGGCTGGGTCGCGAGCTGGCGCAAAACTCGGAGCGCCCGAACCTTCCCTGGACCTTCCGGGTGGTGGACGATCCGGTGGTGAACGCGTTCGCGATTCCCGGCGGGTTCATTTACGTGACCCGCGGCCTGCTCGGGCATCTCACCTCCGAGGCCGAGCTGGTCGCGGTGATCGGTCACGAGATCGGCCACGTCACCGCGCGCCACAGCGTCGAGCAGATCAGCCGCCAACAGCTGGCCCAGATCGGCTTGGTCGGCGCGGTGCTGGTCAATCCGGACCTGGGACGGTACGCGGGGCTCGCCCAGACCGGCCTCGGTGTCATGTTTTTGAAGTTCGGCCGAGACGACGAGAGGCAGGCCGATGAACTCGGCCTGCGCTACCTGGTGGAGGCCCGCTACGACCCACGCGAGATGCCGCCGGTGTTCGCGACGTTACAGCGCGCGAGCCAAGCGCAGGGCGCCGGCCGGGTGCCCGGCTGGCTCTCGACCCATCCGACCGAGGAGAGCCGGATTCGGGCGATTCGGGCGGGCATCGACGGCTACGGCCGCCGCTGGGACGGCGCGAAGGTGAACCGCGATTCGTATCTCTCGGAACTCGACGACCTGCCGTTCGGCGACGATCCGCGCGAGGGATACTTCTATCGCGGCAACCGATTCATCCACCCCGGCCTCGGGTTCGAGATCCGCCTGCCCGCGGGGTGGAAAAACTCGAACCAGAAGCAGCAGCTCTCCGCGGTAAGCCCGGGCGGCGATGCGATCGTCCAGCTATCGCTCGCGAAGCAATCCTCCCCGGAGGAGGCGGCCCGGGTGTTTTTTGCCAACGCGGGGATGACCCAAGGCGAATCGATCGGCCGCTCCATCGGTGGCCTGCCTTCGGTCGCCAATCAGTTCGTGGCCCAGGCGGAAAACGGCAGCCTGAGCGGCGTCGCCGGCTTCGTCGAGCATCGGGACAACGTGTTCCAGATTCTCGCCTATACCCGCGAGAGCCGGTGGCGTGACCTCTCCGGCGAGCTGGCCGACGCGGTGGCGAGCTTCGGACCGGTTGCCGAGCGCCGGCTGCTCGACGTCGAGCCTGCGCGCCTCGCACTCGTGGCGCTTCCCGAGGCGATGACGATCGAGGAATTCGCCCGACGCTACCCATCGAGCGTTGAGGTCGCGACCCTCGCGATCATCAACCAGGTCGAGCGCGCCGCGACGATCCCCGCCGGTACGCGGCTCAAGCGGGTGACCGGCGGCCAGCTACCGAAGTAACCTTTTCCCCGCTTCTCGCGTACTGGGAAGGTGACGCCGGGCTCGCCGTCCGGCTCCCCTCTGATCAACTTGTGGAAGGAGTCTCCCGTGCTCGATACCGCCCGCCTGTCCGCCCGTAGCTCACCCAAGGTGTCCTTCTGGCGCCGCCCGAAAGCGAAAGCGCTCGCGCTCGCCCTTGTTTGTCTCACGGTTCCGCCCGTCGCCGCCCGCGCCGCCGAACCAGCCGAAGCCACGCCGCCCGCCAAGCCCGCGTGGGTGGAGAAAAGCGACAAAAACGCCCAGATCTTGATCGATCTGTTCGCCCGCTTCGGGCCGGAAGGCGCGAGTCAGTTCGGCGTCGACGGCTACGACGAGAAGGTCAGCGACCTCACCCCCGGCTTCATCGAGCGCCAGATCGCAGCGACCCAGGGCGGCGTCGCGGAGCTTCAAAAGCGCCTGGCCCAAGAGACCGATCCGGCGGTGCGCCAGGACCTTGAGATCCTGATCGGCTCGGCCGAGGACGGTATCGAAGAGTCCGAGGTCAACCAGCGCCTGGCCGTGCCGTTCTTCGACGTCCACCAGCTGGTATTCCAGGGCATCCGCTCCCTGCTCGACGACCAGATCGCCCCCGAACGGCGGCAGGCCGCCGTGGCGCGCTTGCACAAATACGCCGGGCTCGATCCCGACGCCAACGGCGGCAAGCCGATCGCGGTGCTCGCGGCCGACTTCATGCGCGCGCGCCTGGCGATTCCGGGCCTGATCGGACCGACCCGCGCGGAAGTCGAAAAAGCGCTCCAGACCACGGCGACCTTTTCCGACGGCATCGGCGAGCTGTTCGGGAAATACAAGCTCACGGGCTACGAGAAGGACTACGCGGCGGTCAAGAAGCAGCTCGCCGACTACGAGGCGTTCGTCCGGGCGGAAGTCCTGCCGCGCTCCCGCACCGACTTCCGCCTTCCCCCCGAGCTTTACGCGATGTCGCTCAAGCAGGTGGGCGTCGACATGCCGATCGACGAGCTGGTGAGCCGCGCCGAGGTCTCCTTCCGCGAGATCCAGAACGAGATGCAGACGCTCGCGCCCCTGGTGGCCAAAGAGAAGGGCTATTCCGCCACCGACTACCGCGACGTGCTGCGCGAGCTGAAGAAGAATCAGATCATCGGCGAGGCGATCCTTCCCCACTACCAGGCGCGGATCAAGGATCTCGAGCGGATCATCCGCGACCACCATATTGTGACGCTCCCCGACCGGCCGATGCAGATTCGGCTCGCGAGCGCCGCGGAGAGCGCCGCGACCCCGGCGCCCAACATGCGCCCGCCGCGGATGATCGGCAACACCGGCGAGACCGGTGAGTTCGTACTGCCGCTGCGCATTCCCGGCGCCGACGGCAAGCTGATCGGCTTTGACGACTTCACGTTCGACGCTGCGTCGTGGACCCTGACCGCCCACGAGGGCCGGCCCGGGCACGAGCTGCAGTTCGCCTCGATGATCGAAAAAGGAGTCTCGCTCGCCCGCGCGCTGTTCGCCTTCAACAGCGTGAACGCCGAAGGCTGGGCCCTCTACGCCGAAGCGGAAGCCAAGCCCTACGAGCCGCTCGACGGTCAGCTCGTGGCGCTCCAGGCGCGCCTGCTCCGCGCCGCCCGCGCCCAGCTCGACCCGGGCCTCCAACGCGGCACGATCACCCAGGAGGAGGCCACCCGCGTCCTCACCCAAGACGTCCTGATGTCGGATGCGATGGCGCTCCAAGAGGTCGAGCGCTACACCTTCCGCTCGCCCGGCCAGGCGACCGCTTATTTCTGCGGCTATCAGCGGCTGATGGAGATGCGCACGCAAGTCGAACGCACTCTCGGACCGGCGTTCAATCGGCAGCGCTTCAACGATTTCATCCTCAGCCAGGGACTGCTGCCCCCCTCGCTGCTCAAGAAGGCGTTGTTCGAGGAATTCGTGCCGCGCGAGAGGGCGACGACCACCGCCGCCGCGCATCAGTAACCGTACAGGCCGGCACGTCGTAGCGGGGGCGCGGCCTCCCGCGCCCCGCTACGACTTCAATACAAAGGCCAAAACTTCGGCACCAGCCAAAGCAGCAACCCGACCATCAACACCGTGAGCGGCAGGCCGGCGAGCAGGAAATCCCGGAATCGATATTTGCCCGGGCCGTAGACCAGCAGGCACGAGGGCTCAAACGGCGTCAAGAACGACAGCGAGGCGGCGAGCGTCACCATCACCGCGAACGTACGCGGGTTGGCGCCGACCTGGGTCGCCGTCTGAAGCGCGATCGGCAGAATCACCAAGGCCGCGGCGGCGTTCGACATCGGCTGGGTCAACAGGACGGTGAGGACGGTAAACGCGGCGAGCATGACCCCGATCCCGAGCGGCTGAGTAAAATGGATGATCAACCCGGCGACGTAGCTCGCCGCACCGGTTTTGGTCATCGCGGTGCCGAAGGCCGTCATCCCGGCGATCAGGATGATCAAACGCCAATCGATGAAGCCGTAGGCCTCTTCCGGAGTCACGATGCGCAGCAGCAGAACCCCGACCGCCGCGAGCAGAAAGGCGATCGGCAGGGGCACGAGGCCAATCCCGGAAAGGACCAACGCCGAGACGAACAGGCCGATCACCGCGAGCCCTGAACGAAAGCGCGCCGGCCGGTGCTCGGTCTCTTGCAGCATCCAAAGATCGGGATGCTCGGCGATCTCGGCGAACCGTTGCGACCGCCCCTGCAGCAAGAGCACGTCGCCGATCCGAAGCGGCAGCGTACCGAGCTTTTCGGCCAGCGCGTGCCCCCTGCGGTAGAGCGCGATCACGGTCACGCCGAAGCGGCGACGAAAATCGAGTTCTTTGATCGACCGCCCGACCACGCTCGACTGCGGCATCAGAACCGCCTCGACCACCTTCATCGACTCGCTGGTGAGATCGATGTCGTCCGGTTTCAAATCGGGCTTGATCTCCAGACCGGACGTGTCTTTGACCTTGAGCAACCCTTCGCGGCTCGCCGTGACGATCAGCAGGTCGCCTTCGCGCAGTTGGGTATCGGGGTCGGGCGAAAACTTCTGGGCACCTCGCTCGACCGCGAGCACGGTCGTCTCCAACTCGGCGAACGGCACGTCGCGCAACGCCCGACCGGCGAGCGCCGAGCCTTCGATCACCACCAGCTCGGAGAGGTACTGGCGCACCGAATACTCTTCGGTCAAGCTTCCCTCGGCGTGCGAGGGAAGAAAACGTCGACCGACGAACGCCATCCAGAGCATGCCGACCAGACAGGCCGCGAGCCCCATGGGCAGAAACTCGAACAGGCCGAACGGTTCCAAGTGGGTGCTGCGCAGATAGGCGCTCGCCGCCACGTTGGTCGACGTGCCGACGAGAGTACAGGTGCCCCCGAGCATCGAGGCGAAGGCGATCGGGATCAGCACCTTGCTCGGTGCGATGCTGCTTCTGCGGCAGACGCCGAGCGCGGCGGGGAGCACCACGGCGGTGGTGGTCGTGTTGTTCATGAAGGCGGACATGAACGCGGTCACCGCCATGACCGAGAAGACCAGCCCGGTCGGGCTCCCCCCGGCGAAACGGTAGATCCAGCCGCCGGCCCGATCGACGACGCCGGTCCGCATCAAACCGTCGGACAGGACGAAGATCGCGGCGAGGATCACCACGATCTCGTTGGAAAATCCGGCGAACGCCTCTTTGACGTCGAGGATGCCGGTGAGGACGAGGATCGACAGCAAAATCAGCGTCGCGACATCGACCGACAGCCACTCTCGGGCAAAGACGACGACAGCTGTCGCAAGCAGGGCAAGAACCAGGAAGATCTGGAACGTCATAGCGGCTAGCCTACCAGCGCGGATCGAAGGTTTGAGCGAGAGATTTCGAAGGCTTGTCGGCTTGCCCGGGAGTCGAAAACTCGGGGGAGCTTGGCAGAGAGGGGTCTTTTGTGAGACCGTATGCACCACGGGCGCCCGGATCTTCCCGATCCGCTCCTTGGCCCGGGAGTACGAGCCAGGGCCGTAGAGCCTGGAACGGCGGTCTCTTCTGGTGAGGCTGCCACAGTTGGCGGGACCCGACGTTTCGAGACCTGAAGTTCGAGATCAGACGTTTCGAAATCAGACGTTTCGAGATCCATTGTAGCGGTATCAACGGTGCGCACTCCGGCGCCTCCCTGGTAGGCATGCGGCGTGCGCGGCAACGAAAAGGCGGAATCTCTGTATGCCGTTTTCCTCGTTCGGACTTCATCCGGATCTCCTCCTCGGGGTTCGGGACCTAGGACTCACCCATCCGACCAACCTGCAGAAGGACGCCTTCCCGCCGATCCTCGCGGGCCGCGACCTGATGGCCCTCGCGGCCACCGGCAGCGGCAAAACGGCCGCCTATCTGCTCCCCGTGCTCAACGGGTTGATCGCCCCCCAAGGGTCCGCCGAGGCGGAGGCCGAGCCGCCGGAGACTCCGAGAAGTCGAGCGCTGATCCTCGCTCCCTCGCGCGAGCTGACGATTCAGATCCGCGAAAAGGCCCGGGCGTTCGCCCACAAGTGCGCGCTACGCATTTTCGCGGTGTGCGACGGGGGTGATTCCGACGAACAGCTGGCGGCGGGATTCGACCTGCTGGTCGCCGTTCCGACGGCGCTGCCGGCCATCCTCGAACGGCTGCCGGATCTGCTCGCCGGTGTCGAGGTTCTGATCCTCGACGAGGTCGATCGAATGCTTGGCCCGGAACTCGTGGCGGCGCTCGATCGCCTGCCCGACGCGCCGCGCCAGCGGATCATCTTCGCCAATCTCCCCTCCGCGCCGGTCACCGAGTTCGCCCGCCAGCTGCTGCGCGATCCGGAGGAGGTCGGCCAATCCCGACCGCCCGAGCTGCCCGAGAACCTGGTGCAGGCGGTCTACGAGGTGAGCGAGGAACTCAAAGCGCCGTTGCTCTTGGAGCTGCTGCGCCGCGACGAGGTGGCGAGCATCGTGGTCTTTGCCCGCACCAAACACCGGGCCAACCGGCTCACCGAGCTGCTGGCCAAGAACGGCATCGTCTGCGACCGCATCCACGGCAACCGCTCGCCGGGCCAGCGCGCCGCGGCGATCGCGAGCTTCAACGAGGGACGCCTGCGCGCCCTCGTCGCCACCGATGTCGCCGCCCGCGGCATGGGCGTCGAGAGCACGGTCAGCGTGATCCATTTCGACGCCCCGACCTCCGGCGAGGACTACCTCCAGCGCGTGACGCTCGCGCCGAACATCGCGTCGTCTCTCTCCCTGGTTGCCGAACGCGAGCTGGGCGAGCTGCGAGCGATCGAGCGCATTCTCGGCGTTCCGCTGCCCCGGCGTACGCTCGAAGATTTCGACTACGCGCAGGAGCCCGAAGAGAAGCTCGAAGCCCAAGAGACCGCCGAGGCGCGGCCGGCGCGACCGGAGTCGCGGCGCAACGAGGAGCGGCCCCGCGGCAAGAAGCGCGAGGATCGCAAGGCGCAGTCCAAACCGGCCGAAGGCGACCGGCGCCCCCGCAAGGAGCCCCGCCAGCCCCAGCCGCCGCGCGGCGAAATCGGCAATTCGGTCCAGGGCTCGTACAGCTCCAGCCACGGCCCAGGCCCTAACGGCAACGTCGCCCGCCGAGGCAAGCCCGGTCGCGGCGGCTACACGCCCCCCTACCGCCAGATCCAAGGCGACCCGAACTCTCACGCCAACCCCTCGCTCCTGCCCGAGCGTCCGCCTTCGGGCATCCGCGGCCGGCGCTCCACGTTCAAGGGCTAAGGTCTTTGCCGTCCCACGGGCCCGCTCTTATGGCTAGGAGCGGGCCTTTTTCTTTTCCGGAGACTTGCCCATGCCCCGCGCCAAGCCCCCCGCCAAATACTGGCTGATGAAGTGCGAGCCCGAGGCCTACTCGATCGACGACCTCGCCCGCGACGGCACGACGACCTGGGAAGGGGTGCGGAACTTTCAGGCGCGCAACTTCCTGCGCGATGATTTCCAAGAAGGCGACGGCGTCCTGTTCTACGCCTCGAACTCGGTCCCCTCCGGCGTTTCCGGCCTGGCGGAGGTCTCGCGCGCCGGCTATCCCGACCCTTACGCGTTCGACCCGAAGCACGTCTATTTCGATCCGAAGAGCGATCCCGACAACCCGACCTGGATCATGGTGGACGTCCGGTTCGTCGAGAAGTTCTCCGAGATCGTGCCGCTCGAAGCGCTCAAGGTCGCCCCGGGGCTCGAAGAGATGATGGTGATCCGCAAAGGCATGCGGCTCTCGATTCAACCCGTGACGAAAAAGGAATTCGAGATCGTCACCAAGCTCGGCCGCGCCGCTTCGAAGCCGGCCAAGAAACCCCGCAAAGCATGACCGACTGGCTGGAGATCCAGTGCCCCTACTGCGGCGAGCGGATCGAGGTCGCGATCGAATCCGACCAGTGGGGCAAACAGGTGCAAGACTGCGAAGTCTGCTGCAACCCCTGGGAACTCAACATCAAGCGTGACCGCTACGGCGATTTGGAAGTGCGGGTGGAGAAGGCGGAGTAGGGCGGCCCGTTAGTAGGCCACCGTCATTCTCACGCATGGGCGGAGGGGCCTTCCGGAAGTCGACCTGGTTACGCGGGCGCCATAGATTGCCCCCATGAGGGCAGTTCAGGTTGCATTCGACGAGGAGACCTTGTCCCAGCTCGACGCCAGGGACGAAGTGAAACTCGAAGGCCGTTCAGCCGTACTGCGCCGAGTAACCGAAGTCGGTTATGGAGCGTGGGCGAGGCTCAGCGTGCGATTTCTCGCCGTACGGGGGTGGACCGCAAGACGGTCCGTCGGTACATCAAAGCGGCCCTCCAACCGGGTTGCCGAATGGGCGAGGCGCCGGAAGACGCGGCGATCGGCGAGGTGATCGATCGTGTCCGAGCGCAGGGTCCCGGGGTGCGTGGTAGTACGTGGGAGGTGTGCCAAGCACCGAGATCTCCTGGCGGGTTGGCTCGATCAGCAGGTGCCGTTGAGCAAGGTCCAGGCGCTGCTGACCCGGCACACGGGGGTGGTGGTGCCGTACCGGACCTTGCACCGCTATGCGCGGCCAAAGAGCTTGGTTTCGGAGGCCGGAAGGTGACGGTCCGGCTGGCCGAAGGCAAGCCGGGCGAGGAGCTACAGCTGGACTTTGGTGCGGTGGGAAATTTGGATGATCGTTGACACCCTCGCGGGAACCAGAAAATCGAATTCGGCGCTCGTTTTGCCCCCTCTGGCTGATGCCCCAAGGCTTCTGCGGGTCGCCTGACGCGTCCCGGCAGCCACAAAACGGCTCTTGCCATGAGCGTCACTCGTTGCGCCGACGAGACCAGCCTGTGCGAGGGCGCCTTTTCGCGTCTGGCGAGCGAGCTGTGCAAATATTTCGAACGGCAAAAGCCTTACGGCGTCCGCCGCGGGGGCTCGATCCCCAAATAAGCGGCGACACGAAGCGCGACATCCGTGTTCTTTACCTGTCCGAGCGTCCTCTTCTCGATCCCTCTCCCGAGGGCCAGGTAGATCCCGGCGAGGCGCGGATCGCCTTTCCCTCCCTGGTAGAGATAGCCATGCATGCCGTAGACGTCGGTCGGCGCGCTGATTGCGCCGCCGGGGAGCGGCCACTCGGCAAAGGTGAAGCCTACGCGGGCGAACAGGACGAGATCGCCACTGTTGGGATGATCCAAACCCAGGGGGCCGAGTTCGTCGTGCGCGAAAATCCGATCGATTCCGTGTTTTCCGTCGATTGCGAGCCGGGCGAAGCGGCGACGAAGGTCGGCAAGGATCGGCGACCGCTGAGAGGTCGTGACGCCCGGCGCCAAGTAGATGTGACTCACTCCCCCGCTGGAGATCGCCATCGCTCGCGATGCCGCGGGGACGACCCGGCCGTCCGTCCCCAGGCTCGCAAGGCCCGCCTTTCGAAGGAGGGCGTTGGGATCGATTCGGCCGACGACGGGAACCATGCCGTGATCGCTTACGAGAATCACCGTCGTGGTCCGCAGATCGACCGCCGCGAGGAGGCGAGCCAGGCCGCGATCGATCGACTGCCAGACGTCCCGGCGCGCCGCGGCGAAGTCATTCTTCCGTTCCGGTGTGAACTGCGGCTGGCGCGATTCTTCGAGCAGTAGCTCGTGGCCTGCCTCGTCGATCGTCGGCACGTAGCCGAGCAGGAGATCCCAATCGGGGCGCCCCGCTCCGTAGGCGATCCCGTCGAGGAAGAAGTCGCCGAAACGAGCCGTCTGTTCCGTCCAGGTCGAAAGATCGATCCCCGGCTTCCCTTCCCAGGTCGCCTCGTACGAATCGTCATCCGGCGGGCCGGGCCAAATCAGGTCGCGGTCGGCGAGATCCGCCGCGAATTTAGGCGGATAGGCTTGATTGGCGTATTCCGCACCGATGTAGAGACGAACGCGCGAGAGATCCGGCGGGAAGTCGAGCAATTTGATCCAGCGGACCGCGGCGCCGGACGGCACTTCGCTCCAAACGATCCGGCACCAGCCCCCCGGGACCAAGCGCTGTCTCGCGCGGTCGGATCCGGGCGAGGAAACCAGCAATTCACCGTAGGCCTCTTCTCCGTCGTCGTCGACGTCGAGGGCGATCAACTCCAAGGAGCGACCGGCGGCTTCCGGTGATCCCTCGTCGATCTCCACCCGGGCGCTGAGGGCGGAACCGAAATGCTGCGGCAGATCGGCGGGTTCCGCTTCTCCCGCGCCTGAAGGACGGAACGAGGCACGCGAAAGGTAAGCCCTCGACGAGGTACGCAGCGCTCGCCCGACATAGGTGAGCCCCCAATCCCCTCGCCGTCTGGGGCTCGTGTCGTCGGCCCCAGGGAAGGCCCACACCCCCGTCCGCTTGCCCTGTCGCTTCGCCGCTTCCCACAAAGTCTCGGTACCGATCGGAGCGGCAAACCCGGAGGTCCGTTCGCCCCAAGGGGAATCGGCGACCCGGAAGTTGTTGCTGACGATCCCGGTCTGCGCGGGTGGAAATCCGGTGGCGAGAGAGATGTGGTTCACCGCGGTCAACGTTGGGTCAACCGGCGTGAGCGACGAGGCGACCTCGCCCTCGTCGTAGAACCGGGAAAAGCCGCCCCCTTGGAGCGCTCCCGCCTGGTAGAGACGATGAAGCTCGGTAGCCGAAGCGCCGTCGAGCGAGACCAGGATGACGCGGCCGGAACCACCTGCGGGAGGAGCCGCCGTGCGGCAGGCCGTGGCGAGAAGAAGGGCGGTGAGGGCCGATGCAACGGGAAGGAGAGGACTTTTTCGGTGCCCGAGCATGCGGGCATTATGCCCCTGTCGAGCCGAATCCGCCGGAGCCGCGTCCGCTCAAGGCGAGAGAGTCGGCCTCTTGCCACTCGACGGCCTCGACTCGCGCGAAGACCAGCTGCGCGATGCGATCGCCGCGGCGGATCGTAAACGGTTCGGCGCCCCAGTTGATCAGGATCACGCCGATTTCGCCGCGGTAATCGCTGTCGATCGTGCCCGGAGCGTTCAAGATTCCGATGCCGTGGCGAAGCGCCAAACCGCTGCGTGGCCGGACTTGTCCTTCGCATCCGGGCGGAATTTCGAGGAGAAGGCCGGTCGGCACGAGAGCCCGCGCTCCGGGTGCGAGCACGACGTCCTGCTCGACCGCGGCCTGCAAGTCGAGCCCTGAGCTTCCTGGCGAAGCCGGGGTCGGCGGCGGCAGATCGCGCGATCCGGCGGTGCGCTGATAGCGCACGGAGAGCCGAGTAGCCAACCTTACCGCTTCTTCTTCCCGTCGTCGGTTTTCTTTCCGGTATCACCCGGCAGTCCCGAAGGCGGGATCGGTACCGAGTTCTGAAGGCCGAGCGATTTCGGCAGAGGCCGACCGATCCACCGCGCACTCTCGCCCAACCCCAGCTGCCCCGGTTGTCCCGGTACCCCCTGCTGTCCTCCGGCGGGGGGCGGCGCGGCGCCTTGCACCAGGAGAGTCCAGCGAAACTGCCATTGATCGTAACGCTCCTGGTCGCTCCAGATCGCCGCCGATTTCTTGTTGCTACGGCTGGCGACTCCCTCGATCGGCCCGATCGTCAGCTCATCCTTCTGTTTCGTGGTGAGGAAGGCATTCTCATCCTGGGGGTTTTCGGTTTCCTCTCCGTTGTCCCCACCCTCTTCCCGTCCATCCTTCGGGCCTTGGCGGACGAGCGGGGCCCCCGGCTGCTGGACGTTCTCGTAGAGAACCTTCCACTTGCCGTCTTTGGTCATCGGGTCTTTCCATAATTGGCGAATGCAGCGCGGCTTCGCCTCCAGCAGCTCTTCCAGTCGGACCGGCGCACGCTGAAATCGGTTGTGAAAGACCCGAATCGCCTCGGCATACTGCATGCCGCGGAAGATCAGCTCCTCTTCCTTGTCGTGCTGGATGATCCGGCTCCACAAAGGCAGGGCCGCGGCGATCAGGATGTTCAGGACCGTGATGGCGACCATCAAAACGACCAAGTTATAGCCGGCCTCGCGCGAGCCGGTGCCTTTGGGATGGTGAATTTTCATCGCGGTCGTCCTCCTCTTCTCGTCCCCCGGATACGCCTACCAATCCGAGTAGGGAGTGCCGTCGAGGGACGAAAGTGGCGAGCCCGAATGGATGTCGATAATTCCCGGGCCGTCCCCCAGCTCCGTCTCGGCCGGCGGTGCATCCTGGTCGATTTCTTCGTAGACCAGAACCCAGGTGTCGTCGCGCTTGGTGATCGAATCGATCGGAATCTTGCGCAGGTAGCCCTTGGTCACCAGCTCTTCGAGCGCCGGGGGATAGTTTCCGCGGTCGCCGTGGTATTGATCGATCACGTCTCGCATCGTGCGCAGGTTGGTTTTGAGAACCGACTCGTTCGCGCGTCGCGGCACTTGGCGGAGCGCGGGCATTGCGATCGTCGCCAGGATGCCGATGATCGCGATCACGATGATCAGTTCGAGCAGGGTAAAGCCGGAGCTCTTTCGCGCGGGCATTTTCATCGGGCTCACCACTTGGAGTACGGAACTCCGTTCAAGCCGACTCCTTCGGAAAGCGAGTGGACATCGTAGACGTCCTCGCCACCCCAAGAGTTGTCGTCCGGTTTGTCCTGATAGCTGCGCAAGCCCCATTCGTCGGTCCCGGTCATCGGATCGATCGAAATGCGGCGGAGGAACTTCACTTTCTTATCGATCTGACCCACGATATCGACTCCCTCCACCAGGATCTCCAGCTTCTTCGGGTATCCGTCGGTGCCGAGATCGACCGGAATCAATCCCCTGTCGCTATAGCGCTTGTACTCGTCGATCGCCAGGCGCATCTCGCGCAGCTGCTGCCGGAGGTCGAGTTCTTTGCTCCGTTTCGAAGCGAACTTCGCGACCGGCAGGGTCGCCGCCGCAAGGATCGCGAGCACGGCGGCCACCATCACCATTTCGGCGAGGGTGAATCCTCCTGCTTTGCGATCGAACCTGCGCATGGTCAATCCTCCTCGTTATGGGTTAGAACGTACCGCGGCTTGATGAACTTCCCACCGGCGAAGCGGCCAGGGGCTCGCGAGGAGCCCGGGGAACGACCGCGGCGGGCGGCGCGGCGAGCGATACGGCGGGAGGAGGCGGCTCGCGATCCCCCCGGCCACCGCGGCCGTCTCCGCCCCCGGCCCCTGGCGCGCCGACCGTGACACCGGCCGGGCGAAGCCGGACCGGTCCGATCTGGCGCAGATCCGTGTCCTTGGCTTCTCCTTGCACGAATGAGACCGACGACGAACCTTCGCCGATGGCCCGAAAGACGATTCGGGCGACGGTTCCCGATCCCGCGATCCCAGGACCTTTGCCGAGGATGCTCGCGCCGAGGACCAACTCACCCGGCCGCGAGCTGTCGGAAAGCACCTGGGAGCGCGTTCGATCGCCGAGAAAATCGCCCGGCTCGACCCGCTCGACCGCGAGGACGGCCGGATCGTAGCGAAGGGTCACCGGCAGGTGCCCCACCGGCACCAAAGTCGCGGCATCGAGCGTCAGCATCAGACGATCGCCCAGGCGAACCTCCGCCCTTTCAGGGGAGAGCGAAAGGCGCACGGCCGGTTCGCCGTTGGTCGCGACACCCGAGAACGCGGTCGCCGCCAGAGCCGTCTCGGCGGCCGCGGCAGCCGTCCGACGGGCGACCAACACTCGCTGGCCATCGGCAGAGAGGGCCGCGGCGATCAGCTCGTCGGCCTGTTGTTCGAGCGCCGAGAGGTTGGGAGGCGAATCCGGCTCCTTCTTCTCCGGCTGATTGAAAATGTCGGATGGTGCCGTAGGCGTCGGCGCGAATTGAGGTTGCGCCGGCGGTTGATCCTGCTGTTGATCCTGCGGCACGGCCACTCCGGCAAGGCCGGAATCTTCCGGTCGCAGGCCGCGCGGCAGTTGCTGCAGACGGCGGCGGATCACGTCCTGGACCTCTTCCGGCGTACCGGCGTCGCCGTCGAACGGCCCTTCGACCGTCCCCTCGACGCGCGGGCTGCCACCGCGGAACGAGATGTTGGCCTCCGTGCCGACCCAGATCGGCAGGAGATCCTCTTCGGTGATCTCCGCGTTGCGGATGATGTGCGGCGTGAGCGTCAAAATGACGTCCTGGCGCTGGTTTTCGCCCTTCTTGTTGGAGAACAGGCGGCCGAGCACGGGGATCTCCGAAAGCCCGGGAATGCCGCTCTCGGACGACTTCTCGTCGGTGCGCAAGAGCCCGGCAAGGAAGTTGGTCTCGCCATCTTTCAAGCGGATCTTGGTGTCGATCGTGCGGGTGCCGATGACCGGCTGGCTCTGACCACCCGCCGCCTGGATCTCGCGACTGATGTCGGAGACCTCGACCTTCACCTTGAGCGTGATCTCTCGGTTGTGGTGGACGCGCGGTTCAATGTCGAGCCGAATGCCGACGTCCTGATATTGGAACGAGGTGATCGGCGCGGTGATCAGGCCCCCCTGCCCCGGCGTCTGGGCCGAGAACTGGGTGAGCGGGATCGGCACCCGATCGCCGATCACCAGGCTCGCCTTCTCCCCTTCCGAGATGCGGAGCTGCGGCTTGGCCAAGAGCTGCGCGTCGCTGTTGGTCTTGACGAAGTTGTAGAGGAAGTTAGGGATCGTCAAGATCCAGTTGCTCTGGTTCAGGTACTGGAGGTCCGAAATGCGCAGCCCGCCCGAGGATCCGGTTCCCAGGTCGAGGCTCTGAGTAATCGAGGTCGAGCTGAGCGCCATGCCGAGTTCGCGAAGCCGGCCGGTGTTGACCTGCAGAAGCTCGACGTCGATCACCACTTCGGCCTTCGACTTGTCGTTGGCCTGGATGATCTTCTCGGCGACCTTCACCTTGTCCGCGGTGTCGCGCAGGATGATCGCGTTCAGGCTCTCGTTGGTGGCGATCTTGCGGGCGTCGATCAAGCTGCGCAGGATCGTCGTCATGTCCTTGACGTCGGCGTTCGACAGGAAGAAGGTCTGGATCACCAGATCCTCGTAAGTTCGCCGATTCTGCGGCGTGTCGGCGGCGATCAGGATGGTCTGCTCGTCGAGCACTTTGTAGAAGTGGCCGGCCGAGCGCATCAGGACTTCCAGGGCGTTTTGGGCGGTCACGTCCTTGAGCTCGATCGCGATCTCCTGGTCCTTCAAGTTGGGATCGAAAAGCACGTTGATCCCATAGGCCTTGGCGAGCGCGCGATAGATGTCGAAGATCGACACCGGCTGCGGGAAATCGAGCGAAATCGGCTGGTTGCTGCGCGGATTGAGCTGCGGCGGCTGCGGCCGGGTGCCGCGGTTCTTCGCCTTGAGCTCGTCGAGCGTCGGCACCTCCCGACTCTGCGCCGCGAGCGCCCGCCGGACGCTTTCCAGCTCGGCCTGCGCGTACTGGTTGGTGGGATCGAGCTGAACCGCCTGCTGCAGCTCGATCATCGCCCGGTCAGGTACTCCCGCCGAGCGGAAGTCCTTGCCTTTCTTGAAGTGTTCTTGCGAGGCATGAATCTTCGCGCGGAGCAGGTCGGTCCGAATGCCGACGTTGGACGGATCCTTCTCCAACGCTTTCAAGTAGGCGACCACGGCGTCGTCCCACCGTCCGAGCTGAGAAGCGATCTCCGCCTCCCTGTAGGTTCGATAGCTCGTACAGCCAGTCGCGAGTACGACCGAGGCGAGCAAGAGGGTCCGGCATCCGCGCATCGCAGGGCTCCTAGAAAATTTTGACGCTCAACGACCGACGGCCAGGCGAAGCGCCGGCACGTCGGGAAACTCGATGAACTTGATATCGACCGACTCGTAGCCGATCTTCGCTACACGGAACTTGGCCAGGATGACATCGCCTTCCCGGGCATTGATGATCTCCTTGCCGTCCGAAAAAGCGGCCAGCGGCCGGTTCTTCGGGCCGAAACTGCCGAGGTAATGGAAGGGGAACGGCGGCGGCTTGGGCCGGTTGGCCTCTTCGAGCGCCAGCCGACGCCTCTCTTCCGCATCGCGCATCGCCTGTTCGAGGGCCAAGCGCTCTCGCTCAAGCTCCTCCTTGGTCTTGGGCGGTGCCACGTAGGGCGGCGGCGGCGGCGGGGGAGGCGGCTCGTAGAAGCGCCAGGGGTTGCGCCCGACCGCCGTGATTTTCGGCGTCCGCGAGAGTTCCGCCAAGGCGAGCTCGGAAACCGCTTCGGGACTCTTGATCGCGGATGCCGCCTCGCCCGTGCCACCGCTTGCCGGCCCTAACCCGTCGTCTCCCCCGTTCCAGGGCACGTAGCGCACGAGCAGCGCCAGCGCCAGTAAGCCGAGCATCCCGATCAGCCAGGGGCGCCGTTCCGGACTCATTCGTCACCCCCCTCGACGGATGGGTTCTTCGTTCCCGAGTGCGCCTGATCGGCCGGAGTCCTCGGCTGCCCGGTGCCGGTCGGCTTGGTCCGGCCCTCGGCCCGAGCCGGCGCCGCGAACGGATTGGCTTCGTCCAGGGCGAACAGCGTCGAGAGTTTGAGGTCGATCCGCAGCTCCGTTCCGGTACCGTCTTCGCTACCGGCCAGCTGGACCCCCTCGATCGTGATGAACGAATCGGTTCCTTCCACCAGATCGAAGAAGCGGCGCAGCTCGCCGTACGTGCCTTCGACCGAGAAGTTGAACGATCGGCGCACCAGACCATAGTCGTCGATCCGCTCCTCCGGATAGCTGAGCGCCTTGGGATCGAGACCTGCCTTGCGCGCGAGTTCTTGGACTTCCGCGGTGATCTGGGTGAGGCGCCGCTTCCGGGTCGAAAAACGATCTTGATAAAGCTGCCGGATACCGGCTCGGCTCGCCCGCGCCCGCTCGATCGCCGCGGTCACCGTAGCTTCCCGATCGGTGAGCTTCAACAGATCGGCACGATCGCCGGCGAGCCGCTCTTCGAGCGCCCCTACCCGATTCGCGTAGCCGAGCCGATAGACCCCGAAAGCGACCAGGTTGACCAGGAAGAAGATCCCCACCGGTGCCCAGAGCCAGGCCTTCTCGCGCCAAACGCGCTCCGGACTCTTCATCGCCCGTCTCCCCTCTCACCCGCTCCAGCCGGTATTGCCGCCATCGTGGCGGAATCGTTCGCGGCGACCGCCGGAAGGTAGTCGACGCTCAGGTTGAAGGTGATCAACCCCGCCTCGTCCTCCTGCTGGCCCTTGGGGTCCGGATCGACGAACTCTGGCCGCGCGAACAGGTGATCGACGAACGTCAGCATCGCTTGGACGCTCTTCGATTGCCCTTCGATCTGGAGCGGGATCCGGCCGTCTGCGCCCGCGGGCGCAGCCGAGGCCGCTTGCCTACCTCTAACGTCGTCTTTCTTCGGGAGCAGCGCCTTAAGGCGAACGTCGCCCGGCAGTTCGCGCGCCACCCGGTCGAGCAGCGTGCTCCAGGAAAACTTTCGTTCGGCGATCCGCTGATTGAGAAACCCGACCTGGAGATTCTGCCGTTCGAGATCGATCCCTTCGAGCTGCCGGTTCAGATCGGCGATCCGCCGCTCGATCTGCTCGCGCTCGGCCGCCACTCGGTCGCGCTCGGCGCGCTTGGCCTCGGAATCCGCCAGATAGCGCCAATAGCCGGCGACATTCATCACCAGAAGGAGGGCGCCGAGGAGCCCCAGCAGCAGAGAAACCCGCACCACCGGACGCCCATTGGCGAACGGGCGACGGGCGAGATTGAGCGGATCGAGCGGCTCCGTTGCGTTGCGAACCCCGTTCACGAGACCTCCATCCGCACCGCCCCGAGGAGCGGTGCCAGCTCGCGCCAGGGCGCGGTCGTCTCTTCGGCCCGCAACGGCGGCAACTGGCGACCGTCGAGCGGCACCGCCCTCATGCCGAGCCCCTGGTCGATCAGGTCAACCCACAGCGGCTCCAGCTCGGCGGGCGCCACCAGCACCATCTGGCCGTGCGGCTCGCCGGGGTAGTGCTCGTCCAAAAAGTTACGGGTGAGGCGGAGGTCGCGCTCGACGAGCCCGGACCGGGCATCGTCAGGCAGCGAGGACGCAAACGCCTTGAATCGATGGAGCACCGGTTCTCCGGCGCGGCGAAATACCAGCGTGTAGGAGCCGGAATCAGCGAGAACCAGGCCGGCCAGCTCGCGCCGCTCGGCCGAGCCTCCCCGGGCCGGGCCGTCGAGCGCCGAGGCCAAGGCCAGGCTCGCATTGGTGATCAAACCCAACCGAACGCCGACGGCGGCGAACGCCTCTTCGACCTGGGTGAGCAGCGCCTCGACCGCAAAGCCGAGCAGGAGGCGGCGCGGCTCTTCCTGTCCGGCGAGCGGCATGACCTCGGTGGCGTTGAGCCGCAGCTCGTCCACCCGAAAGGGCACCAGCCGGCGCAGCTTCCAGCGCAGCACCTCATCGACCGCCGAGGCGTTTCTCGGCAACTCGCCCGATTCGGTGAACACGACGCGCAGCCAGCCATCAGGAATGACCAGCGAAGCCGCCTTGAGCGACACCCCTTCGGAGCGGAGATTTTTCACCAGGCCCGCCACGAGGTCGGCAAACGCCCGCGGATCGCGCAATGGCCCGCCGAGCGGCCCGGCGAGAAAGGTGTCGCCGGAGAGCGCCTCTTGGCGATAGAAGCGAAAACGAAAGCCGTCGCCCTGCCGGGGAAATTGGGCGTAGCGCAACCGTTCGCCGTCGAGCGCGAAGACGTGCGGGGGCACCGGCATCGGACTGAAGCCGAACAGGCGCCGCCAGAGAGGAATCGAAATGTTGCCCATAGGATCGATTCGTCTCGCTAATCGACGAAAGTGACTTTGTTGATCTCGCGCAACGTGGTGACTCCCTGAAAGACTTTTTCGAGCGCCGATTCGCGGAGGAAGGTCATTCCCTCTTCCTTGGCCGCGCGCTTGATCTCCGAGGCCGGCCGCCGGTCCAAGATCAGCTCGCGGATGTGATCCGAAAGGTCGAGCAACTCCGAGACCGCGAGGCGGCCGAGGAAACCGGTGCCGTTGCACTCGATGCAACCGACGCCGTCGTAGAACGTGAAGTCGCCATAGACCGCCGGATCGAGACCGCTCTCTTCGAGGATCAACCGGGTCGGCTTGGTCGGCACCTTACAGTGATCGCAGATCTTGCGCACCAGGCGCTGGGCGAGGACGCAGTTTAACGCGGAGACGAAGTTGTAGAGGTCGACGTTCATGTTGAGGAACCGACCCAAGACGTCGACCACGTTGTTGGCGTGGACCGTGGTGAACACCAAATGGCCGGTGAGCGCCGACTGGATCGCGATCTGCGCCGTCTCCTCGTCGCGGATCTCCCCGACCATCACCTTGTCCGGATCGTGGCGCAGGATCGAGCGCAGACCGCGGGCGAAGGTCAGCCCCTTCTTCTCGTTGACCGGAATCTGGGTGATGCCGCGCAGCTGGTACTCGACCGGGTCCTCGATCGTGACGATCTTGTCCTCGGCGGTCTGAATTTCGGAGAGGCAAGCGTAGAGCGTGGTGGTTTTGCCCGAACCGGTCGGGCCGGTGACCAGCACCATCCCGTACGGCTCGCGGATGAACTTCCTCACTTTGCGCAGTGTCTCTTCGTCGAAGCCCAGGATCTCCAGGCGGAGATTCTTGAACTCCTTGTTCATCGACTCCTTGTCGAGGATTCGGATGACGCAGTCCTCGCCGTGGACCGAGGGGATGATCGAGACCCGGAAGTCGATCGTCCGCCCTTTCAAGCGCAGCCGGAACCGGCCGTCCTGGGGGATGCGCTTTTCGGCGATGTCCAGCTCGGACATGACTTTGATCCGGCTGATGATCGTCTGGTGGTGCCGCTTGTCGATCGGCTCCATCGCCTGGTAGAGCACGCCGTCGATCCGGTACTTGATGATCACTTCGTTGTCGCGCGTCTCGATGTGGATGTCGCTCGCCCGGCGCTGGATCGCGTTGAACATGGTCGAGTCGACCAGCTTGATGATCGGGCTGGTGTCGGAGGTGATCCGGTCGATCGACAGGATCTCTTCGCCGTCCTCGTCCTCCTGCACCAGCTGGATGCGAAAGTCTTCGCTCGCCTCGTCGAGCACGCGCTGGGTGCTCTCCGACTTTTGCAGGATCTCGTCGATCGCCGAGCGCACGCCGATCCGCACCTCGACCGGCTGGCCGAGAAGAAGCTCCATCTCGTCGATCTTCACCACGTCCGACGGATCGGCCATCACCACCGCGAGCCGGCCGGCGAGCTGCTCGGAAGGGATGAACCCGTAGCGCAGCATCAGCTCGAACGGCACCTTCCGGAACAGGTCGTTCTCGATCCGGAAATGGGTCATGTCGACGAATTCCAAGCCGTAGCGCGCGGCGAATCCCTCCGCCTCGTCTCGCTCCCGGGCGATCCGCACCCTCGCCTGCTCGACCGTCTCGGCCGTGAGGGGCTTGTCTTCGACCATCGGTCTGGCCTGGGGGGTCGCTACCATTCCTTCACCTCGTCCTTAGGCATTGAACCGGAAACGCGAGAGATCGGCGGCTCTCAAGCGGTTAGAACTTGCTCTGGCCGAGCGAGCTGAACATGGGCAGGTAGATCGAGACCAGCAGCAAGCCGATGATGATACCCATGAAAACGAGCATCAGGGGCTCGACCAGCGAAAGCAGGCGCTGCATTCGGACTTCGACCTGCTCATCCAAGAAATCCGAAACGGAGGAGAGCATCTCGTCGAGCGCGCCGGTCGCCTCCCCCACCTTTACCATGTCGATCGACATGTCGGTGAAGACGCCGCTGTCTTCCAAGGCGGCGTGGAACGGCCGACCTTCGCGCACCATTTGAATCCGCGGCTCGATCTTGGCCCGAACCGCCGCATTGCTGACGCTCTGCGTAGCGATTTCGAGCGCCGGGACCAGCGGGATTCCGCCGGTCAGCAGGGTCGACAGCGAGCGACAGAACTCCGACAGGGCGAAGCGATGGAACACCGCGCCGAGCAGCGGAATGCGCAAGCGCCAGCCGTCGACGCGGATTCGCCCCGCAGGGGTCGCCGCGTACTTGCGCAGAGAGACCAACAGAGCGGCGAGCCCGAGGGCGATCCAGAGCCAATTCCAAACGAACAGGGTGCGTTCATTGAGGAAGCGAGAAACTCCGAGCGTGATCCGCGTGATCAACGGCAGCTCGACTTCCATGTCGGCGAAGAACACCTCGAACTTCGGCACGACGTAGACCGCCATGATCGCGATCATCGCGATCGAAAGGCAGATCAGCACCACCGGGTAGACCAGCGCCGAAATCACCCGCTTGCGGGCGTCGAGCATGAGTTTCAGGTAGCGCACGAACCGGCGGATCACCTGTTCGAGCTCGCCGCTACGTTCGCCCGCTTTAAGCGCCGAGGGGTAGAGCCGGGGGAACAGATCGCCGTGGACCGCGAAGGCGTCGGACAGCTCTTCGCCGCTTTTGACCCGATCGCGGATATCTCCCAGCACCTCGCGAAAGGTCGGATTCTTCATCCGCTCGAGCATCAGGTCGAGGGCTTGGAGCAGCGGCAGCCCGGCCTTGAGCAGCGCGGAAAGCTCCTGGTTCCAGATCAGGAATTCCTGCACCGCCACCTTCTTGCGCCGGCCCAACCGCGAGCCGATGCCACGCGTTCCGGCGCTCGCCGGCAGCCCGCGGCGCCGCGCCTCAAAGAGGTGCAGGCCGCGCTTGGTCAACTCTACGCGCAGCGCCGCCTCGTCGCTTGCGACGACCATTTCCTCGACGACCCGGCCGTCCGGAGTCCCGACCCGACAGACGAACTGCATTGCGGTCTACGGCTCCCGGTCGACGGCGCGCACCGTCAACACGATCATCAGCGCCTCGCGGCTCTCCTCGCTCTTGGCGAGCGCGAGGCTGATGTTTTGGTCCAAGGCGAGGTTCAGGTTGGTGAAGATCAACGGTTTCGCGCGGCCCGCGGTACCGGGGCTCCGGCCCGCGCGCCGGACCAGGAACTCCGCCAGGCGGATGCTGCGATCGGAGTGCACGGTGCCGACCCGGAAGCTGACCTGAAAGTCCGATCCGAGATCATAAGCCACCGCCTGCCCTTCCGAGGTGGCGAGATCGGCGCGCGCGGCCAGCTCGTAGATCTCGTAGGGCAGCAGGCTACGCAGCCGGCGGGTCAGATCGGGCGGCAGATCGGAATGAGTGACCGGCGACGACATCACCGCCCGGCTCGACCGGACGATCATCACCTCGACCGCCAGCGAACGGACGGGATGGTCGAATTCGCGCAGCCGCGGCATGATCCGCGCGATCACCGCGCGGGTATCCCGAATGACGATCGTATTGTCGGCCGGTTGCAGCTCCACCGTGCCGCGCGCCGAAAGCAAAGGGTGGACGAGAGAGAGAGCCTCGCTCGCCGGCTGGTGAACGAATGTGTACGCGTGCAAGGAAAGCGGCGAGCCCGCTCTCTGCCGGACCGCCGGTTTGCCTGCGGTTTGGGCAAAGCCCGGCGCGCTCCAGACGAGCGGCAGAGCGACGGCCCAGAGCAGGCCCGCGACGAAACGGCGGCGGCGGTTCATGAGGAAAACTCGAATTCGATCCTGGATTTTACTGGAAGACCCGCCCCGCCGTCTCGGGCAGGGCTTCGGGTCACACATCCAGCGACTCGTCGACGATCATTACGACCGAGAGCCGGTCGCCGTCGAGCTGGTAGATGCGCGCATCCGGACGGCCCAGATCCTCGACCGCGGACTCGGCCGCTCGCGGTGCCGCCGGGTACCGCGCCGGCTGCGCCCCCCCAACGGGGCTGCGAGAGAGATCCGCGCGGTCGGGGCCGACGGCGGAAGGCCCGGCCAGCTCGCCGCGGCCGCCGACGAAGAGGGAAGCCGCAACCAGCGCCGCCGCGGCGGCCCAGCGAACGCCCCGGCCGCCCCGGCCACGCAGGCGGGTCCACGGAGCGTGTCGGCGCCACAAGCGGGTTTCGAACCGCTCGGAAGCGCGCATTCCGGCGACCGCCAGCCGCATCCGCTCCGCTTCGACGGCGAAATCCAGCTCCGCCGCCGGCAGGCGACGGAAGACCAGGGTCGGATCGATCCGGCAAGCCTCTCGGCGGCAGGCGGGGCACGAGTCGAAATGCGCGAGCGCCGCGGCGAGGCCCTCCGGCTCCGCCGAGCCGGCCGAGGATTCGAACCGGAGGCTGAGCAGTTCCGGCCAATTCGGGCAGGCGCCGAGGCTCATGCTTCCACCTCCGAGGCGCTCGGCGCCGCGGCGTAGCGCGCGGCATATTCCGGATAGCGCGCCAAGAGCGTCTTCTTCAGCAGTTTCCGGGCGTTGAACAGATGGTTTCGGACCGTCGATTCGCGGCAGTCGAGAATCTCGGCGACCTCTTGGGAGGACAGCCCCTCGACCTCGCGGAGGAGGAACGCCATCCGCTGCTTCTCGGTCAATTCCTCGGACAGCTCTCTGAAAATCCCCGCGACCTCCCCCTGATGCAGCCGGGAGATGTCTTTTTGCGAGCGCCAATCGGCCGCCTGGCGCATGTGCTGGCGGACCGGCTCGGTACTCTTTTCGCGGCTTCGCCGCGACCGCAGATGGTCGATCGCCAGGTTCGACGCGATGCGATAGATCCAGGTGTTCGGGCTCCACCGTTCGTCGAACTTCGCCCGGTTCTCCCAGACCCGGAAGAAGGTCACCTGCACGACGTCGCGCGCCTCTTCGAGGTCGCCGAGGATGCGCTGGGTGAGCTGGAGCAGCGGCTTGGTCTTGCGGCCGATCAGCTCGGACAAGGCGGCCTCATCCCCGCCACGAAGGCCGAGGAGAAGATCGCGATCGGAGGCCTCGGCCCAGCGCGGGCCGGGTTGGGGGTTCGGGTTGGAGTGGACGAGCCTTAGCATCGAAGTGTTCTTACGGAGGAGCCGCCCGGGTTGTCTAGGGGTGTCTAAGGGCCAAAGGACGACCGAGACGGCTCTAGGGCCGGACGGGTGATTATACTCCCGGCCGCATGCGCTCCCCGAAATGGTGGCTTTATCAGCTCGGGATGGGGCTCGCCCTCCTCCTCGCCGGTCCGATCTTGCTCCTTCGGCGGGGAGAGCACTATCTGCCCACGCTGGCCGGCCGGCTCGGCGGGGGGGCCGTCGGGACCAGCGTACCCGGGAAAGGCGGCCTTTGGCTTCATGCGGTCTCGGTGGGCGAGGTCGGGGTCGCAGCCACCCTGGCCCGAGGCCTCGAAGCCGATCTCCCGTTGACCGTCACGACGATCACGCCGACCGGCCAGGAGCGCGCCCGGGCCGCTTTCGCCGGCCGGGCGAACGTCGCCTATCTGCCGTTCGACGTATGGATCGCGATCCGCCGGTTCTTTGAGCGCGCCTTCCCGGCCGGCCCGCCTCGCGCCCTGGTGCTGGTCGAAGGGGACTACTGGCCGTTGCTGCTCGCCGAAGCGAAGCGCCGGGGCGTGGCGGTCCTGGTCGCCAACGGCCGGGTGGGCGATAAGGGATTCCGGCGTATGAAACGGGTCGCCCCTTTGGCCCGCCGCCTGCTGGGCGCCATCGATCGGTTCGGGGTGCAATCCAAGATCGACCAAGACCGCCTGATCGCCCTCGGCGTCCGCCCCGAACGGATCACCGTGACCGGCAACCTCAAATACGACACGCCCGAGCCGCCTCTGGCGCCCGACCTCGCCGCGGCGATCGAAACACTCGCCGCCGGGCGGGCGATCCTGGTCGCCGGCTCGACCATGGCGGGCGAGGAAGAGGCCCTCCTCGCGGCGACCGCCGATCTCCAGCGGGAGGTCCTGCTGGTGCTCGCGCCACGCCACCCGGAACGCTGGCCGGAGATCGCCACCCAACTCGATCGCGACGGGCGCCCCTATCTGCGGCGGAGCGCGATCGAGGGCCGTGGCTCAGAGCGCCCGGCCGTTCTCCTGCTCGACAGCTTGGGCGAGTTGGCCGGTCTCTACCGGATCGCCGCGGGCGCCTTCATCGGCGGTACTCTTGTACCGACCGGCGGCCACAATCCCCTCGAAGCCGCGCGCTTCGGCGTACCGGTGGCGGTGGGAGCCTCGATGCACAATTTCGCCGAAATGGCCGACCGCTTCGATTCCTCCGCCGCCTGGCGACGGGTGGCCCATGCCGCCGACCTCCGCGCGGTGTTTCGCTCCTGGCTCGACGACCCGGCCGCGGCGCGCGACCTGGGCCGGCGCGGCGCCCTGCTGGTCGAGGAAAATCGCGGTGCCGCGGCGCGCACTTTAGAGTTGATCCGACCGCTGCTCGAACGCTCCACGCCTTGACGGCCGATCCATGCGCCTATCCTCTCCCCCACCCCCGACCTCCCTTTGGCAGCGCGCCTACGGCGCGGCGCATCGCCTGCGCGGCCGTTGGTGGAGCGCGCGGGCGGGCCGCCTGCCCCGGCCGGTGGTGAGCATCGGCAATCTGCATTTCGGCGGTTCGGGCAAAACTCCGCTCACCGCGGCGATCGCCGCCCACTGGCGCGATCAGGGCCGCCAGGTCTGCATCCTTTCCCGCGGCTACGCGAGCCAGGGGCGCGGCGTACGGATCGTGAGCGACGGGGGGGGACCGCTGCTCGCCCCGCATCTGGCGGGCGACGAGCCGGTGCTGCTGGCCGCCGAGCTGCCCGGTGTTGCCGTGGTGGTCGGCCCAGACCGGCTGCACGCCGGGCTCCAGGCGCTCCACCGGCTAAAAACGCCGCCCGACCTGTTCTTGCTCGACGACGGCTTTTCCCACCTCCCGCTGCGACGGGATCTCGACCTGCTCGCCTTCCCGGCCGTCGACCCGTTCGCGGGCGGCAAGCTCCTGCCCGGCGGGCGCCTGCGCGAGCCGCTCTCGGCGTCGGCCCGGGCCGACGCCGTCCTGCTCACCGGCTCGCCGGAAACCCCGCTCGACGCCGCACCGCCCGGCGAAGGGCTCGCCGCCGCTCTGCGCCCTTACGGTTTTGCCGGCCCGGGCTTCGCCAGCCGGACCCTGCCCGGAGCCCCGCGGTTTGCCGACGGACGGATCTTGGCGCCCGGCGCCCGGGTTTTCCTGGTCTCCGCCATCGCGCGCCCCGAATCGTTTGCCGAAACCGTCCGGGCGCTCGGCTACGAGATTCGCGGCGAGCTGCGTTTCGGCGATCACTTCGCCTATCCCGATGCGAGCTTGGCGCGGATCGAAAAAGGCTTCAAGGAAAGCGGTGCTCACGCGGTGCTCGCCACCACCAAGGACGGCGTCAAGCTGCGCGGCCGGCTGGTCGCACCGCTCGCCGAGGTACCCGTGCGGGCGGAACCCGAAGCGGCCTTCTGGCGTTGGCTCGACGAGGCGCTTGCACGAATCGAATCTCGCCGCCGCACACCGCCGGATCTCCCCCCCGCCGGACCGGCGAAAGGTGCCGCATGAAGCACGCCCCCGTGCGCCACCGGATCGAGCAGGCGGCGTTCCTCTCCGTTCGTGGGTTGCTTCGCGCCCTGCCGCACGAGGCGGCACGCTCGGTCGGTCGCGCGATCGGCGGCCTGGCCGGCCGGATCGATCGCCGGCACCGGAAGATCGCGGAAAAGAACCTGGCGATCGCGTTCCCCGAACTTTCCTCCGCCGAGCACCGTCGCCTGGCCGGGGAGTGTTTCCGCCATTTCGGCGGCGCGGTGTGCGACGCGATCTCGGCCGACCGCTTCCGTCTGGACCAGCTGTGCGAGCGCTTCTCCTATGAAGGGTGGGAGCACATTGAAGAGGCCGAGCGGGCGGGCAAGGGGGTCTTCATCCTCGGCTCGCACCTCGGCTATTGGGAGTTTTCGGCCCGGCCGATCGGGCTCTACCGCGGCACCATCCATACGATCGCCCGGCCGACCGACAACCCCCATCTGGAAAGCGAACTCAAGCGCATCCGCGAGCGGTTCGGCTACGCGGTGATTCACAAGCGCGGCGCGGCGCGGCGGATGATCCAGGTTCTCCGCGCCAGGGAGCGGGTGGGCATCCTGATCGATCAACGGGTTCAACCGCAGGAGGCGATCGTGGTCCCCTTCTTCGGCCACCCCGCGCTCACCAGCCCGGTGGTCGCCCGGCTGTCGCTGCGCACCGGTGCCCCGGTTCTACCGATCTTCGCGTTCGCCCAGCCGCGCGGGCGTTATCGGTTCGTCGCCCGTCCGCCGATTTTCCCAGAAGGCCAAGGGGACGAGGCGATCGTCGACCTCACCCGTCGCTACCTTGAAACCACCGAACGCGAGATCCGCGAGCACCCGGCCGAATGGCTCTGGATGCACGACCGCTGGCGCATGCCGAAGGACGGACCGCCGGTCGCGGTGGCGGAACCCCAAGAGAGCCTGGAGTGATCGAAAGCTCTCGGCCCCGCTGGCCGGTCGTCTTGCCGGCCTGCGCCCTCTTCGGCCTCCACGCCGCGATGTTCGGCGCCTGGCAGATCGACGACGCAGGAATCTCGTTCGCCTATGCGAGAAATCTCGCCCTGGGGCATGGTCTCGTCGCCCAACCGGGCGTTCTCCCGGTCGAGGGATACTCGAATCCGCTCTGGGTCTTCCTGCTCGCCGCCTTTTCCGTGGTCCGCCTGTTCGATCCGCTCTGGACGCCGAAGCTGCTCTCGGTCGCCCTGTCGTTCGGCACCTTCGCGCTGCTCGACCGCCTGCTCGCCCGGGCGGGAGTCGGCGGCGGACTCTCGGCGCTCGCCCTCGGCCTGCTGGCCGCTCAGAGCGGCTTTGCGATCTGGATGGTCTCCGGGCTCGAAAACCCGCTGTACGCCTGCCTGTTCGTCGGGCTCGCGCTGATCTCGCTGCGCGCGGTCCAGGAGGAAGCGTCGCCGAAGCTCGCACTGACCGCCGGCTTGGTGGCCGCCGGCCTCGCGCTCACCCGGCCCGAGGGCGCCCTCTTCGCGGCGCTGTTTCCGGCCGCTCTCGTTCTTTCCTGCCACTCGTTCCGTCGGCGCCTGGCGCGCCTGGGCCCCTACCTCGCGGCCTTCGCGGTTCCTGTCGGCCTTCACCTCGCGATGCGCCTCGCCTGGTTCGGAGCCTGGCTGCCGAACACCTACAACGCCAAAGGGGGGCCAACGCTCGGAACCTTCCTGGGGCTCGTCACGTTCGACGCCGTACCGGTCGGACGGGCGTTCGGCCTGCTGTGGGCGACGTTCGGCGTACCCGGCGGCTGGATCGTCCTCGGCGCGCTCGCGGCAGTCGGCGTTCTGCTCAGCCGCCGCAAGCTCCGCCGCGAGGCGCTTCTGCTCCTCGGAGCCGCGCTGCTCGGCGCTCTCCCCTACCTGGTGCTCCCGCCCGATTGGATGCCCGAGTTTCGCTTCGCGACGCCGTTTTTCCCCATCGCCCTGGCGTTGATGGCCGTGCTCGCGACCGACCTCGCGAGCCTCGTTCCCGTTCGCCGTCGCCCTCTGGCCGGCACGGTCTTCGCGGCCGGCGCGATCCTCTTGACTCTCGCCTCGACGATTCCGCGCTCGGTCCGCTTCGCGGTAGATCCGACGGTCCCGTTTGCCGTCGTCGAGCAGAGGTACGGCCGGACCTTCAACCGTTTCGCCGACCAGCTCCAAATCCGCCGGGGCTCGATCCTCCTCCCCGACATCGGCGGCACCCTCTGGCGCTCCCGCCTCACGGTCTACGATCTAGTCGGCCTCTGCGACCCGGCGATCGCCAAAACCCTGGGAAAAAACGATCCGGCCTTCTACGACTACGTGTTCAAAACCCTGCGGCCGACCTTCATCCACACTCACCAATACTGGACGCTCCGCGCCCGGCTCGACCTCGATCCCCGTTTCGACCGCGACTACCAGCCGCTCTTCGAGGAGATCGAGCTCTACGTCGCAGCGCGAGGCCTGGCGCTGCGCTCCGGAGATTTCGTCCGGCGGGAGGTTGCAGAGGGGCATCCAAAGGAGATCGAAGCGATCCGCGCGGAGCTGGCGGCGAGCTATGCGTTGGAACGGAAAGAGCGCGGGGATTAAGATTCGAGCGATGAGAATCGCCCACGGCCAGGGGGAGTTGGTTGCCGATCAGGGCAGGGCTATGGCAATCTCAACCCTGCCTGGAAGCCAGGTGTCGCAAGCGCAATCGGAGGTGGTCGTTATGTCGTCGACTGTCGAGATTTTGGAAGCCGAAGCGCTGCAACTCAGCCTCACGGAACGAGCGCACCTGGTCGAGCGATTGATCACCAGCCTCGACACGGATCCTGAAGTCGAAGAAGCCTGGTCGGCAGAAGTCGAACGCCGCAACGCCGAGATCGAAAGCGGCGCAGTCTCGCTGATCTCCGGCCCCGAAGCGCTGGCGCAGTTGAAAGCCGAGTTTCGGTGAACTATTGGCTGCACCCTGTCGGCTTCCTTGAGGAGTTCTCTCAATGGACACACTGATCACAAGCCAGAGCGAGTTGAGGCACCGCGGTTTTCAGGGTTTCACGGAAGCTCTCGGGTGGGTCAATGCTGTTCGGTTCTTTCGCCAATATGATCCCGGTTCGGTTCCTTGCGTCGGCGGATGAAGGTACCGTAAACTTCCTGAAGTGCAGACGAAAGATCTTCCTCAGTAGTTATGTATTCCCGATCGATCTCATCCCGGACTCCCGCAACGACATAGTCTTCAGGAGAGCCAGTTTCGAATAATACCTCTGCCAGGACGTGGAAGGTATGGCCTTCACCTGGCTTTAGCACAATCCGACCTTGGAAACGCCCCGTAACCCCGTCCCGTGGAACAATTGCAATGCCACGAGCGCCGTGCCTCGGGCCCGTGGCTCTTGCCAATCACGAGAGTGTTTAACTCTCGAGATCTGATGTCGGGACTTCGTCCGCCAGCCAGTTCTGAACCCGCAACGTGGGATGGAATTCCTGAATCGTCCGGAAAATTCGGTCGTCGCTCACGAGGACGGCGCCATGTTCGAGCGCCGAACTCGCGAGGATGAAATCTACCGTGGACGTCTCCATCTTTCTGCTGCTGGCACCTGTGTGCTCTTGGTACCGAGATTTGAGCTGGCCGTAGAGGACCGCTCCAGCGCTGGTCAGCCCAATCGAAGGGAAGCGTTCTTCGAAAGCCCTCCACGCCAGGAGTAGCGATTCTTTCAAGTCCCCGGGTGCTTTCGAAATGCCGTGGCGGTATTCGTAGGCGGAGAGAATGGACAGCAGAACCTCATCGGTATCATTCAAGGCAGCGAGCCTTGCTGCTACGAGAGCGAAGCCTGGCTTGCGACGATCCTCGAGTTCTGTCAGGACATTGGTGTCGAGCAGATAGCGAGTCATGACTAAAGCTGAAAACCATCGCGGAAATCGCGAACGTACTCCTTGACAAGATCTGATTTGCCATCCAGGTGACCCGCTTCATCCGACGCGAAGTACTCGGCCGCGCGAGCCCATCGGCTCTTCTCGACTCCTCGTTCCGGCTGGGCTTCGTCGTTGAGGATCGTGACCAGGACACGTCGCGCGCTCGACAGTTCCACCGCTTCAAGCAGGCGGACGTTGCCGTTGGCTTCGAGGACAGCTTCAAGTGTTCGGAGCATTTTTTACCTCGTGAGCCCGGGCGGCTCGCCGCGAGCCGGCGAAGCCACGCCCCTGAGAATGAGTGAAGTTACCACAGCCACTACTAACGCCTCACCGAGCCGGATCCTGATTCGCACCAACACCAGCCGTCAGAGCGCCATCGTTCCTGGGAGCTTGGCGAGGTCTCGATCGAACGTGCCGAGCGGGAGATGTCCTGCCCGCCGTGCGACCTCAAGAATCAGGCAGTCGGAAAAGCCGAGCTTTGGGCGTTCCCGGAAGCGATCGAGCGCGGCCGCAACGACATCCGGTTCCTGAAGGGTCAAATCTCGGTGGGAAAGAAGAATCGCGACAGCCGTCGCGATCTTGGCCGAAGGTTGTTCGTAAACCGACGCGAGAACCCACATTGCCTCCATGAGGACGAGGTGCGACACCCAAGCACCGCCAAGGACAAATGCCTCAGCCGCGGCGGTTTGTCGCTCGTCGTCGCGTGCCGTAACGCGCACCAGCACGTTGGTATCAACCGCGCTCATGGCGTTTCTTGATGTAGGTGCGAATTCCTTCTTTCATCCCCTCAAGAGTTTGGGGCTCGGGCGGCGCATCGAACAGCGCGCGATGCAGATCCTCCGAGGAGTAGCGCCCCGCCCGACGAACCCGGATCGTTTCGCCTTCCTGTTCCCATTCGATGATCGATCCGGGGCCAATGCCGAGTTTGCGCCGGACCTCCGCGGGGACCGAGATTTGCCCTTGCGCCGTCAGCTTCGATGTCGCGATCGCCATCGAGGCAGATT
>JBBRUC010000023.1:0-44232 GCA_038248205.1 Thermoanaerobaculia bacterium | reverse complement strand
TCCCGCCCTCGTTCCGCGTTCCATCTGTGCTCGACCATCCCGGGCCTCGCATTCCGCTCGACCATCCCGGGCCGCCATTCCGCTCGACCATCCCGGGCCGCCATTCCGCGAGGGATTGAAATCCCTCGCTCGCATACGGCGTCCCTGGCGGGACGCTCCCGGCCCGGGTTCAGGCTTCCGAGTCGATATCCTCGAACGGAATCCCGTGTTTCTCGAACAACTCTCTCTGCTCATCCTGAAAGGTCGATCGGCGGTGGTGAGCTTTCTGGTTCAAGATGTACGCCCGAACTCGATCCAGCACGGACTGGCTGACGGAAAACGCGGCGTACCCTTCTTGCCACCCAAAATGATCCGGAATTCGCCGCTCCTCGTTGATCCAACGGGAAGAACTCTCCTTGACCGCCTTCACCACATCCGCCAGCGAGGGGTGAGGCCGGAGATCGACGAGGAGGTGGAGGTGGTCTGGCATTCCACCGATCGCCAGAAGCGTCCCGCCGTGATCGCGAACGATCGCTCCTACGAAAGCGTAAAGCTCGTCTTCCAGATCGACACCAATCCACGGTGTCCTGTGTTTGGTCGCAAAGACGATGTGGAAGCAGAGACGCGCAAAAGTTCTCGGCATGCCCTAGGCCTTCCGTCTCATCATCGACCAAGCTCCGTCCCGTCAGGGACGTTGTATGCGAGCGAGGGATTTCAATCCCTCGCGGGGCCTCGCGGCTCGATTCGCCCCGTCGCCACGGATTTCAATCCCTCGCGGGGCCTCGCGGCTCGGCAAGGTCGATCCCCGGGTGACATGCGCCGATACCGCACGGATCGTCGCGAGGGATTGAAATCCCTCGCTCGCATACGGCGTCCCTGGCGGGACGCATCTAGTTGTGCTTCCCCAGCCCTAGTTGAAGATATCGTCCTCGCCCGTACCCGACTGCGCGGCGACCTGTTCGTCCATCCAGGTCTGATACTCGGCCGGGTCGTCGATCGTCACGAAGCCGCGCATGCGGTAGTGGCCTAGGCCGCAGAGCTGGGCGCAGGCGATTTCGTAGACGAATTCGGGCTTGCCGAGCTTTTCGCGCATTTGGGCGGTGGTGACGGTGGGCTTCCACCAGATGGGGATGACGATGCCGGGGACGGCATCTTGCTTGATCCGCATCTCGGGCAGGTTGAAGCTGTGGATGACGTCCTTGCTGGAAAGGTAGACGATCGCCGGCTTGCCTACGGGCAAGTGCAGTTGGTTGACCGTCGTCACGTCGTCTTGGGCGGCGGGATCGGTACGGTCCAATCCCAGCGGGTTGCTCTGGATGTCGATCTTGTCGATCGAGGTTCTTCCGAACAGGCCGTCCGGTCCGGGGTAATGAACGTTCCAGGCGAACTGTTCGCCGATCACGCGAACCTCCACCGCGTCCTTCTTGTCCGGAAAGTCCGAGACGCGGGCGGCCCAGAGCGGGATCGCCACCCCCACCAGCAGGATGCCCTCGGCCACGGCGACCGCGCCTTCAAGCCAGCTCGACGCATTCGTGGTGGCACCCGTGTAGCTCGCCTTCGGATTGCGCGAGCTGCGGAAGCGCCAAAGCGCGACGACGAAGAAGATGATCCAGCCGATGAACAGAATCGCCATCAGCCAATGCACCCAGGAAAGGGCGCTGTCGATCTGCGGACCGTGCTCCGAGGCGATCGGGGGTAACCACCTGCTCATGACGAGATACTCCGTTGCAGTTGCGCCCATTCCGAGGCGATGCTCTCGCTCTCGGCCTGCCGCGCACGGTTGCGCAGATAGAAGAAGAACTTGGTGAAGCCGCCGAGCACCGCGACGGTGATGCCGAGGAGCAGAAAGACTCCCAACTTGGCCGAGGTGATCAACGGCGAAACGTTATTGCTGTCGCCGTAGCAGACGCTGCACGCGAAGCTGGGAGTCGAAGCAAGAGCGCCCAACAGCAGCCCAACGGCCCAGGGCGTCCACTTGCCGGTTCGACCCCGGCAGGCCGCCTTCTCGATCATCCGTTCCTCCGCGTATAGCGCAAGAACCAGGCCTCGTAGCCGATCAAGGCGAGGCCGATGACGAACGATCCGACGGCGACCGCGACGCGTGCCTGCCCCAAGGCCGTCTGGCTGCCCAGCGCCCAAGCACCGAACAGAAAGGCGAGCGCGCTCGCGCAGGCGATGAAGACAAGGTGAAAGCTCTTGAGGTTCATCAGGGGCAACCTCAGTTGGTAATCGGGTCGAAATGGGTCCAGAGCGGCAGCAGCAACACCGCGAGGAAGAAGGCGACGGTGAAGCCGAGCACCCAGTAGATCAACTTCCGCTCCGAGAGCAAGTGCATGAAATAGCCGGCGACCAGGGAACCCTTGATCGACGCGACGATCAGCGCCACCGCCACCGCACCCGCGACGGGAAGGTGAAGGCGAGAGACCGCCACGGTGACCATCGTGAGCACCAACAGCGTCACGAAGATGAGGATGTAGGTCTTGACCTGGCGGTCAATGTCGGCAGAACTGGCATGATGGCCCATAGGGATGCGTCTCCTAACGCTCTCAGCGGGATCAGAGAAGGTAGAGGATCGGAAACAGGAAGATCCACACCAGGTCGACGAAGTGCCAGAACAGCCCGGAGTTTTCCACCCGGTTGGTAAAGTGCTCGGGATTGGTCTTCCAAAGCTTCGAGCCCGGGCCCCAGAGGTAGGCGTTGATCGCCATTCCGCCGATGACGTGCAAGCCGTGAAGCCCGGTGAGAGTGAAGTAGATTGCGAGAAACGTGTTCGTGCTCGGAAACAGGCCGTGATGGAACTTGGTGGTGTACTCGACGTACTTGATCCCCAAGAAGCCGAATCCGGCGAGCACCGTGAGACCCATGAACAGGCGGAACTTGCCGAAATCGTTTCTCTTCAGCGAGGCCCAGGCCATCACCATGGTCACGCTCGACGAGATCAGCACCACGGTGTTGATCGTGGCGAGCGGCACGTTCAGGATCGAGTCGCCGCGCGGCCAGGTGACGGCGCCGGTGCGCATCATCAGGTACGTGGCGAACAGCGCGCCGAACAGCATGACCTCCGAGGCGAGAAACAGCCAAATGCCGATCTTGCCGTTGTTGAGCCCGGTGTCGGGCCGCTCCGCGACGGTGTAGGGAATCTCCATGGCCTCGCCTCAGCTCGCCTTCTGTTCCGACTGGAACTGCGGCGTGTAGTCGGTGGAATGTCCCGGAACGCTGTACTCGTAGGGACCGCGGTACGCCTCGGGCGGCGTCAAGAAGTTGCCGTGCGGTGGCGGCGAGGGCGCGGCCCATTCGAGCGTGGTCGCTGCCCAAGGGTTGTCGCCGACCTTCTTGCCGTGCTTGATGCTCCAGAAGAAGTTGATCACGAACGGAATCTGGGCGATCGCCAGGCACCAGGCCGACATCGACATGAAGACGTTCCAGTGGATGACGTCCTTGGCGAAATCGTAGGAGGCACCGCCGTCATACAGGCGGCGCGACACACCCGCCATTCCCTGGATGAACATCGGCATGAAAATGCCGTTGATAAACAGGAGCGAGGGCCAGAAGTGGAGCTTGCCCAGGCGCTCGCTCATCATTCGCCCGGTCGCTTTCGGATACCAGTAGTAGATCCCGGCGAACAGGGCGAACAGGGTGCCCGGTGCCACCACGTAGTGGAAGTGGCCGATCACGTAGTAGGTGTCGTGGAGCGGGATGTCCGCGGCCGAGAGCCCGAGCGGCAATCCGGTGAGACCGCCGATACCGAACATCGGCAGGAAGGCGAGCGCGAACAGCATCGGCGTCGTAAAGCGGATCGACCCGCCCCAGAGCGAGATCAGCAGCGAGGTGAGCAACGCCACCGAGGGGATCGAGATGATCATCGTCGTAGTCTGGAAGAACGTCGCCATCGTGGTGCCCATGCCGGTGAAGAACATGTGGTGCGCCCAGACGATGAACGACATGAACCCCAGGAACCAGAGCGAGTACACCATGATCTTGTAGCCGAACAACGGCTTCCGGGTGTTGTTCGCCACCACCTCGGCGACGATGCCGAAAGCCGGCAGGATCAGGACGTAGACCTCCGGGTGGGCGAGGAACCAGAACAGGTGCTGCCAGAGGATCGGGTTGCCGCCGCCGGAGTACGCAAGCGCCTGGCCGGAGACGACGAGGCCGCTCGGCATGAAGAAGCTCGATCCGGCCAGCCGGTCCATCAGTTGCAGAATGCCCGCGGCCTCGAGCGGCGGGAACGCGAGCAGCAGCAGGAACGAGGTGACCAGCTGCGCCCAGCAGAAGAAGGGCAACCGGAAGTAGGAGAGCCCCTTGGCCCGCAACTGCACCGTGGTGACGATGAAGTTGATCGAGCCGAGCAGCGACGAGGTGATGAGGAAGATCATGCCGATCAACCAGATCGTCTGCCCCTCGCCCGCGATCACCGACAGCGGCGCGTAGGAGGTCCAACCCGACTGCGCGGCGCCGCCGGGGACGAAAAAGCTCGCGAGCATCGTGATGCCGCCGAGGAAGTACGACCAGTAGCTCGCCATGTTGATCTTCGGGAACGCCATGTCGGGGGCGCCGATCTGAAGCGGCAACACGAAGTTGCCGAAGCCGCCCACCGCGAGCGGCACTACCCCTAAGAAGACCATGATCGTCCCGTGCATCGCGCCGAGCTCGTTATAGAACTCGGGCAGCATCGAGCCGCCCGGCATGCGCGCCTCGCCGAACAGCTTGCCGATGAGCGGCAGCGCACGTCCGGGAAAGGCGAGCTGCCAGCGCATCAACATCACCAGGCAGAAGCCGAAGAACAGGAACAGCAGACCGGTCACCGCGTACTGGATGCCGATCGTCTTGTGGTCGGTCGAGAACACGTACTTGCGCCAGAAGCCCAGCTCCGGGTGTTCGGCGTGCTCGTGGTCGTGCGCGGCTCCGGCGTGAGCGGGCGCAAGTTCGGTCGTGGCCATGGCTCTCCCTGGTGACGTTCAGGTTACGCGATCCAATTCCTACTGTAGCTTCGCGGTCACTTGCTCGGCGGAGCGAACGCGAAGTTCGCGGCGGCCGGTTTGGCGGCGGTGACGGTCACTTTCATGGTCTTCATCCCCAGCTTCTCGTGCCAGGCTTCGAGGTCGTAGGTTCCCGGCGGCAGACCCGAGATCTTGAACTTGCCGTCCGTTCCCGTCACGGAGAAGAACGGGTTCGAGAAAACGCCGACATAGGCGGCCATCCAGCCGTGGACATCGCACTTGACCAGGAACATCCCCTCTTCCTTGCCGAACTTGGCGTCCGCCACGGTGCGGTTCGCCGGCATCGCCATGTTGAACGGGGTGTTGACCTTGGGCAGGGCATGCACGTTGTGCAGCAAGCCGTCGCTATTCTTGAGCTTCAGGTCTTGACCGACGCGGACGCCGAGCACGTGCGGATGGTACTGACACCCTTTCTGGTCGATCACCACCGGCTGGGCCGGAACCGGGTAGTTGCCCGGGACGCTGCCCTTGACTCGCACCATGACGTTTCCCATGGTGTTGCCGGACCCCAGCACCAGCGCTTCGCTCGGCACCGGCGAGGAATGCTTGGAGGCGCAGGCGGGATCGGCGTTCATGGCGATCGGCTTCAAGGTGGGAACTTTGCCGGTGTAGGTCACCGTGCCAACCACGTCGCCGGCAAACGCCGGGGAAGCCGCAAGCGTGAGAATGAGGGCGAGGCCGGTTCCGGCCAGGGCTTTGAAGTGCTGTGACATCTGTCAATTCCTCCGAATGGGCGTTAGGTGAGTCGGATCTTCGAGCGTCCGTCTATCCAAGGGGTATCTTAGCGAGATTCTCAGACGTTCTCGAAGGTGATCGATTCCGGTAGCCGCGGATCGCGCAACGGCACCAGAGCCTGGCGCCGGAGCGACCAGCCGAAGGCTGCCAGAAATACACCGCTACACCCTATCAGGGTCGTGAAATCGAGCCACGAAAGCGCGATCCCGTTCGCATGAAGGCTTGGCATCACCAGCCAGTACATATCGAGCGCATGCATCGCCAAGAGCCAGATCGCAACGCCCGCAAGGGCTTTCGGGTGGCGTTTGACCGTGCGTGGCAAGAGGAAGAAGAACGGCACGATGAAGTGACCCAGAGACAACCCTACGCTCACCGGCCGCCAGGAGCCGACGAGACGCTGGGCGAAGAACCCGGTCTCCTCCGGCAGGTTGGCGTACCAGATCAACAGGTACTGGGAAAACGCCATGTACGCCCAGAACACCAAGAAGGCGAACAGGAGCTTCGCGATGTCGTGCAGATGCTCACCGTTCACCACCCGCGGCAGCAGCTTCTCTTGGCCGAGAGCGATCAGCGTCATGAACGCGAAGAAGGCCATCACCGAACCGGCGAAAAAGTAGACGCCGAAGATGGTCGAATACCAGTGCGGATCGAGCGACATCACCCAGTCGATGGCGAAGTAGGTGACGGTGAACGCGAAAGCGATCAGCGCCGGGGCGCTCATCCGCCGCATCCGCCGGGTGAGGTTATGGTCGCCAGTGGTGTCCTGAACGCGCGACTGCCGGCCGAACCAGAACGCCAGGAAAGACCAGACCCCGAAGTAGACCAGTGCGCGGATGAGGAAGAACGGCACGTTCAAGTAAGGGCTCTTGTGCTGGAGCAACGGGTCCGCCGCCACCGCGTCGGCGTGGCTCCAGTGGAAGAGGTCGCCCAGGCCGAACAGGAGAGGCACGAAGAGCAGCGCCACGAACGGCAGCGTCGCCATGGCGTTCTCGCCGATTCGCCGCACGACGACGCTCCAGCCCGCCTGGGTCGAGTGCTGAACCAGCACGAAGAACAACCCGCCGAGCCCCAGGCTGAGCGCGAACAGCGCGCCGACCAGCCAGGAGTGCCACAGCTGAGAGTGCGCCGCGGGGCTCGCCAAGCCGCCCGCCAGACTCGCGCCGAGCCCCACAACCGCCAGCACCAAACCCACCATCGGCATGCGCTGCCAGGAGTGCTGGCGCGGCAGCCAGAGCGACGAAGCCTGGAGCACCGGAATTTCTGAATGCGAAGCGTGCGCGTGATCGATCATCTGGGGGGTTCACCTAGCTCGCTACGAGCTCGACCTCTTTGGCGCCGAGCCGGCGCAGCAGCTCCACGGTGCGATCGGTTTCAAACCGGGGATCCCAGGACTCGATCGAGAGGAAGAATCCATCGTCGCTCATCCGCTCGAAGCTCGACTTGGAAAACAGCGGGTGGTACCAGGTCGGCAGCTGGTTCATCGCGAACATTCCGAACACGGCGCCGAGCGCGCCGCCGAGCACCGACAGCTCGAAGGTCACCGGAATGAAGGCCGGCCAACTGAAGAACGGCTTGCCGCTGATCACCAACGGGTAGGCGGTCGTGCTCACCCATCCCTGGAGCCCAATACCCGCGAGCGCCCCGCCCAGCGCCATGACCAGGACCACCCAGGGGAGGCGCGAGGCCTTGAGCCCCATCGCTCGATCCAGCCCATGAATGGGAAACGGCGTATGGGCGTCCCACCGGGTGTATCCGGCGTCGCGCACTCCTTCGCAGGCATGGTACAGATCGGCAGGGGATGAAAACTCGGCGAGGACGCCGAACCGCTCCCCGGGCGGCAGGCTGGGACGCAAGAGTGCCATCAGTGAGCCGCTCCCGGTGCCAGAACCCGTCCGTCGGCCCCTACCTGCCCATCGTGGACCACCTGCGGTGCCTGGGGCGGGTGGGCCGCCGCCTGGGGCAGGATCGACTTCACCTCGGCGGTGGCGACGATCGGCAGGAAGCGGACGAACAGGCAGAACATCATGAAGAAGAGGCCGAAGCTACCGATCAACGTCGAGACGTCGAAAAACGTCGGCCGGAAGTAAAACCAGGAGGACGGCAGGAAGTCTCGGTGCAGCGACGTGACGATGATCACGAAGCGCTCGAACCACATGCCGATGTTGACGAAGATCGAGAGCACGAACAGCCACACCAGCGACGAGCGCACCTTCTTGAACCAGAATAGCTGCGGCGAGAGCACGTTGCACGAGACCATCGTCCAATAGGCCCAAGCGTACGGGCCGAAGGCGCGGTTCTTGAACGTGAACAGCTCGTAGGCGTTGCCCGAAAACCAGGCGATGAAGAACTCCAGGCTGTAGGCGTAGCCCACCATCATGCCGGTCACCAGCATGATCTTCGCCATGTAGTCGAAGTGCTTCATGGTGATGATCTGCTCCATGCCGAACGCCTTGCGCGTGATGACCATGAGCGTCACCACCATCGCGAAACCCGAAAAGATCGCGCCGGCCACGAAGTAGGGCGGGAAGATCGTGGTGTGCCAGCCGGGCAGCTGCGAGGTGGCGAAGTCCATCGAAACGATCGAGTGGACCGACAGCACGAGCGGCGTCGCGAGCCCCGCGAGGATCAAGTACGCCTTCTCGTAGTGCTGCCAGTGACGCATCGAGCCGCGCCAGCCGAGGGCCAGCAGGCCGAAGATCGTCCGTCGGATGCCGGTCGAGCGGTCGCGGATCGTCGCGAGGTCCGGCACCAGGCCGACGAACCAGAACAGCGCCGAGACCGAGCCGTAGATCGAGACCGCGAAGACGTCCCACATCAACGGGCTGCGGAATTGCGGCCACATGCCCATCTGGTTCGGGATCGGGAACATCCAATAGGCGACCCATGGCCGCCCGATGTGAATGCCGGGAAAGATCAACGCGCACATGACCGCGAAGAGGGTCATCGCCTCCGCGGAGCGGTTGATCGAGGTACGCCATTTCTGGCGGAAGAGAAAGAGGATCGCCGAGATCAGGGTGCCGGCGTGACCGATGCCCACCCAAAAGACGAAGTTGGTGATGTCGAAGGCCCAGCCGACGGGATTGTTCAGGCCCCAGGCGCCGATCCCTTCCCAGAACAGCCAGCCGATCGAAACGCCGAGCAGGCCGACCATCGCCACCGAGGTAAGGAAGCAGATCCACCAGCCGCGGGTGGGCTTGCGCTCCAAGGGGCGGGCGACCGCTTCGGTAATGGCATGAAAGGTCGGCGCGCCGAGGATCAGCGGAGCCCGGTGGTCTACCGGATCGAGATCTGGATCGAGATCCGGATTTAGGTTCGTCGGATCGAGCAGCTCAGGATCAGCCAGACGGGCCGAAGATCCGGCCGTCTGGCTACCTCGACTCCCCATCGCATCGCTCTCGTTGTGGGTTCCGCTCATGCCCGCGCTCATCGCCATGGTGGGCGTATGCAAATGCACCCTGTCCGCGCCCACCGCCGGCCCACCGGCTCGGCCGGGCCCAAAAAATACAACATCGAAGTCCGTTGGACCGATCATGGCACAAGGCACTTCCCGGTGCTAGACCCCAATGCCATTCAACTCTCGTCCGACGCCCCGCCACCTCCTTCGTCGGCCCCAGCCCCTTCGGAGGCCTCGCCTTTCTCGCCGGCCTCTCCCGCCTCGGCGCCCCCCTCTCCGGCGGTGCGCTTTCTGCCACCCCGGCGACGGGGACGACGCTTCTTGGCGCGCTCGGCGGCCGTCGATTCGCTCCCTTCGCCAGCGCCTTGGGCGGACTCTTCCCCTTCGCCCTCTCCCTCGCGCTCGCCCTCGGACCTCTCGGCCCCCTCGTCCGCGTCATCCGCAGAGGGATCGCCTTCGGCACCTTCGGACGCACCATCTCCGTTGCGACCGGTCCGCTTCCTTTTGCGACCGCCGCGACGGCGGCGTTTGGCTTTCGCCGCCGCGCTCTCCGGCTCGCCGGTCTCGGAAGAGGCGGCTTCGTTCCCGTCCGCATCCTGTTCGAAGCCGTCGTCGTCGAGGCCTTCCGGCGATTCCGCGGAGCCCGCCTCGTCGCCGGAGGTCCGGACCGATTTCGGATCGATCGGCGCTTCGGAGGCCGCACCGCTCTTCTTCCGATTCCGGCCACCGCGCCGCCGCTTCTTCTTCCGTTCGGCATCGGTCTCTGTGGACCCTCCCGATGCCGAAGAGCGCTTCTCCGGAGACGGAATCGCCAGCTCGCGCGCCTGGATCGCCGGCTGGTTCGCCGCGGCGCGCCGCTTGTCGTCCCCCCGAGCCGGCGTAGCGAGCGCCGGCACGACGGGTGCGGCGAGCGGGCCGATCTCACCGCTCTTCTGCGGCAGGACGACGACGCCGGGCGGACGATCGATCCATTCGATCTTCTCTTCCGGCCGGTGCAGGCTGGAACTCGCGATGATCTCGATGCCGATCTGGAACTCCCGTTCGAGCGCGGCGAGCTTTTGGCGTCGGCTGTTCTGGAGCGAATCGGCCAGCTCCGGATGGAGCGAGACCCGCACGCTCTGGAGCCGACCGGAGGCGGCGCGCCCTTCGATCCGGCGGAGCAGATTGAGGCTCACCATCTCGGGGCTGGCGATCCGGCCGGTTCCGGCGCAGGTCGGGCAGGCGCGGTGGGTTCGCAAGCGCAGCGCCTGCGAAATCCGCTGCCGGTTGATCTCGACCAGGCCGTTGGACGAAATGCGGCCGACGTTGTTCCGGGCGCGGTCGACCTTCATCGCGTCCTTCACCGCTTTTTCGACCTTCTTTTTCGCCTTGATCGAACGCATATCGATGAAGTCGACGACGATCAGGCCGCCCACGTCGCGCATCCGCAGCTGGCGGGCGACTTCCACCGCCGCTTCGAGGTTGGTCTGCAGAGCGGTCTCTTCCTGACTGCCGCCGCGGGTCGATTTGCCGGAGTTGACGTCGACCGCGGTGAGCGCCTCGGTCGGATCGATGACGATCGAGCCGCCGGACGGCAGCGCCACGTTCCGCTCGTAGATCTTGTCGATCTGCTCTTCGACGCCGTAGCGGAAGAAGATCGGCGCTCGCTCGGTGTAGCGCACGAGCGTGGTCTTGCTGCGCGGCAAAAACGCCTGCATGTACTCGCCCGCGGCTTCAAACGCCGCGTCGTCGTCCACCAGCACCTCTTCGATCGAGCTGTCGAGGACGTCGCGAATAGCGCGCAGGATCAGATCCTGGTCGGAGTAGAGCAGCTTCGTCTGGCGGCCGGCGATCGCCTCGCTCTGAACCCGTTTCCACAGACGCAGAAGCGCCTGGACGTCACGGGCGAGCACCGTCCGGTTCTGGTCGAGCGCGTTAGTCCGCACGATCAGCCCGCACCCTTCGGGCACTTCGAGCTTGTGCGCGATCTCGCGCAGCTCTTTCCGTACGTCCTCGTCTTCGACCTTCCGCGAGACGCCGCGCATCGAGTCGAACGGGGTGAGCACCAGGTAGCGGCCGGCGAGGGAAAGATTGGTGGTGAGCGCGGAGCCCTTCTGCCCTTCCGGGTCGCGGCTCACCTGGACGACGATCGGCTTGCCCTTTTCGAGCACGTCTTCGATCCGCGGCCGGCCGCCGGAGGGTTCACGGTAGTAGGCCTCGGGGACGACGTCCTGGATCGACAAGAATCCGTTGCGCTCGGCGCCGTAGTCGATGAAGGCGGCGTTCAGCGAGGGCTGGATGCCCGCGATGACGCCACGGTAGATATTGCCCCGAGTCATTCCGGCATCGGCGACCTCGACGTGATAGCTCTCGAGGGTGGTGCCGTCGGCCACGGCGATCCGCAGCTCCTCCGGGCTCTGGGCGTTAATCAGCATTCTTCGGGTCACAAAACAAGCTCCGTTTCTCTCATTGAGAAGGTAGGTCGGGGAATCGCAAAACGGGCGGGGGGCTCCAAGATACGTCGATGGAGCGGTTCCGGGGCCGGTATTCTACCCTGAAGCGCGATTCGGCCTAGGATTCGACCCTGCCCGCCTTCCTACCCGCCCCCGAGGAGCGCCCCGAGCGACCCGAAATGAGCCCCCCCGAGATCGTCCGCACGCTCCCAATCGGGGAGGGCGGCGCCGCGCCCGCCGCGCTTTCCATGCGCCTCGCCCACCCCGAGGGCGCCGTCCGCGAACCTGCCCTCCTCTACCTGCACGGCTTCGGCTCGGCGCAGGCGGGAGAGAAAGCCGATTTCTTCCGCGACCGGGCGCTCGCCGCCGGCTACCGTTTCGCCTCGTTCGATTTTCGCGGCCACGGGAAATCAGGAGGAAACCTCTCCGATCTCACCCTGAGCCGCAACCTGGAAGACGTGGAAAGTGTCCGCGCCGACCTCGGCTGGGAGCGCTTCGCCCTGATCGGCTCGTCGATGGGCGGGGCGACCGCGCTCTGGTACGCGGCGCAGAATCCCCAAAGGGTGACCGCCGCGCTCTTGATCGCCCCCGCCCTGGAGATGGAAAAAGGCCTGCTCACCTGGGCCGGTCCCGAGCGAGCCGAACGTTGGCAGCGGGAAGGAACGATCCGCTTCGACAACGGCTTCGTCGAAAGCGATCTCGCCTGGCCGCTGATCGAGGATCTCCGGCGCTACCCGCGAACCCAGCTTCAGGAGCAGCTCCAAACCCCAACCCTGATCTTCCAAGGCCGCATGGACGCCTCCGTCCCCTACGCCGACGTCGTCGATTTCGTCGCCCGCTGCCGCTACCGCAAGATCGAGCTGCGGCTGTATGCGGACGGGGACCACCGGTTGACGGACCGGAAGGAGGAACTTTGGCGGGGGATGGCGGAGTGGTTGGGGCGGGTAGGGTGAGGGGACCCTTGAGGAACTCCAGGATCGAGGCGGTGATGCGTACAGCAGCCCGCTGCGGCGGTGGAGCGTCCCGCCCTTCTTCATGAGGAGAGCGACGGCCCCGAGAACGATGGCGAGCCCCCTCCTCAAGGGGTGGATGGCGATGGTTCGGTAGGGGAAGGAAGATAGTCGTTGAGTTGAAGGATTCGGATACCGGGAAGCTGGGGGTACCGTTGATCGTTGGCGAGAAAAGTCGAACAGCCTCCTGTCAGCGCGGCCGCAAGTTGAATCGCGTCGGGAGTCTTCAAGCGGGTCAACGCGCGGAGGTGCGCCGCCGCCCTCAGAACAGGAAGCTCCAGCTGGACAAACGTCAGGCCACGACTGCCCGTCAGCAGCGACTCATAGCGCTTGGCGAGCGCGTGATCGCCGGATCTCAAGGGAACGACGATCGTTTCCAGAAGGGTGAGTGCGGAGGTCACCGCCTTGATCTCTCCGCTGTCGATCGCTTCGAAGACCGGTTCGACCATGGGGAGATATACAGGGTGCTCCTCAACGAAATAGATGAAGATCGCCGTGTCGAGACCCACCGGACCTTTCCCAAGGTCGCTCAGGAGTCCCACAAGTCACGTTCCGTTCGGACGTGCGCAGCGGCATCAATGTTTTTCCAAAGCGCCTTGCCGAGGCCGCGGAGTTCGAGAATCGAGAGGGGAGAAACTTCTTTCGTCGCGTGCTCCAGCAGGTGGATGACTTCCTGGGCGACCGACCGATGCTCTTGTTCCGCTTGCTTCTGTAGGGTCTCGTACAGGGGTTCCGGGAAGTTCTTGATATTGAGAGTCGCCACGATCCCTCCTCCTGAATGCCTCCACTATGGAGGAAGACGGCGTAGTTTTGCAAGCCACGCCCCGGTTCGCGAGCTACTGAGGCCTCTCGCCCTTCCCTGACCGGGACGTGCGCCCGACTTGCGCCACCTCAGCTCTGACCGACCTTCGACCTCACTCAGCGACTGTAGGTATGTTCGTGGATCCAGTGGAACCCCTTGCCCACCAGCCGGAATTCAGGGGGGTCGATCCGGCGTAGTTGCGCCTTGACGGCGTGACCGTCGAACGTCCCTTCGAGCGCGAGGGTCTTCGGATCGATCCGTCGGTAGGTGAGCACGGAACTCCAGCGGAGATCGTCGCTCTTCGCCAGAGACAGTTGCAGAGCGCCGAGACTTGGCTCGAGTTGGAAGCGCTCCCGCGAGCCGCTGGTGAGGATGGCCAGGGTGTGGGGCTGATCGAATACCACCCGCTGCCAGCGGGTCTCATCCGCTAGGGATGGCGGACGCTCCTGGCCGTCGAGAATGAATTCTTCGACGTTCCAGATGCCGTAGAGGGGCCGCTTCGGCGCTTGTCCCAACCGCTGCCACCGCTCGCGCGCCTGAAGCAACGGGGCGACGGCGAAAGCGAGGATGAAGAGCGCGGGCAGTGCTGGTCTTGCCCAGCGCAACCACTTTCTTTCAACGTACTGCCGGACCGGGGCGGCCTCCACCGGGCGACCGAAAACGAACAGGTTTGCCAACTTTCTCAGATCGGGGAGGACGAGGAAGACGGCCAACACGAGGAGGTGAGAGGAAAACAGCTTGACCGGCACGTCGTAGCAAAAATTCAGCACGACGACGTGGGTGAACACACCGACGCCGACCAAAGCTCCCAACAGCGCGGTTCGACGGAAGACGAGAAGGAGCCCACCGAGCATCTCGGCCAGGCCGGAAATGATCTTGTAGGCGGTGGAAGCCCCCAGGAAAGACCAGAAAAAGCCCTCCGGAGAGGAGTCGCCGATGGGCTGAAGAAGGCGGTCGAGCGTCAGGTTCCCGCCCTGGAGCGGAAAGACTTTGATCGAACCATAGCCGAACATCCAAACGGCGAGCGCGAAGCGAACGTAGATGCGGAGCGCCTCCTGGAGCCGCGCGTAATGGGGTCGCTTCCGGTCGAGCAGCGTCCAGATCGCTGTCGCCGCCAACGCCAACAAGAAGAAGCAAAACACCTGGACGTAGTTGTACGTCGTGTCGCCGCTGGCGTTGGGGAGCACGCTGGCATCCGCCTGGAACACCGCTCCGCCCACCCAAGGGACGAGAGAATCCCAGAACGCCAAATAGGGCCGGGCGACAAGATCGGGGAGCGGCACAAGGTACAGAGCGTAGGTGGTGGTACACAGGAGGAGGTAGGCGAAGGCGAAGCGAAAGAGAATTCGCCGGGCCAGACTCCAGCGAGTAGGCACCGGAAGGTCGGTCTCCAAGCGGTTCAAGGGGTCTGCCATGACGCCCTCCTTTCGCCGAAGCGGTAGCCCTCGTCAGCCCGCCTAGGTCGTTTCGCGCCGCTCGGTCTTGAGATTGGATCGAGCGATAGGGTCAAGAGTTCCCGGGCGCGTCGTCGAGTTGCTTGCGGCTGAGGAACGGCGCCTCGAACGGCCAATGACTCGAAGCCGTGGATGCGCCAGGATCATTGCAGCGGCGAGGATCGCGAGCCCGCCTGCCGCAATGTGAATGGGCAAAAGCATGGACTACCTCGTCCTCAGAAACTCCAGAACCTCGGGATCAGCAGCGTGGCGATCAGCCAGAACAAGAGGTTGAGGGGTGTGCCGACCCGCAGGAAGTCGGCGAACTTGTAGTGCCCGGTTCCGTAGATCAGGGTGTTCGTCTGGTAGCCCACGGGGGTCATGAAGCTCGCCGAGGCGGCGAAGGTCACCGCGATGAGGAACGGTCGTGGGTCGACGTCGAGCGCGACGGCGGTGCTGATGGCGATGGGGGCGAGCAGCGCGGCCGTGGCGTTGTTCGACATCGCCTCGGTCAGCAGCGAGGTCAGCAGGTAGAAAGCCGAGACCAGCGCCACCGGCCCCCAGGCGCCGACCGTGTTGACGAGCAGGGAAGAGAGGAGCTGTGCCGCGCCGCTCTTCTCCAGGGCGATGCCCAGAGGAAGGATGCCGCCGAGCAGGAAGACGATCCGCCACTCGATCGCCTGGTAGGCCTCGTCGAGAGTGATGCAGCGGGTGAGCACTAGCAGGACCGAGCCGAGGATGGCGCTCCCGACGATTGGCAGGAGGCCGAGGGTCGCTGCGGCCACCACGCCGACGACGATCGCGATGGCGACAAGGAGCTTGCCTCGGCGCGGCTCGTCGAGGCCGACTTCGGAGACGATCACGAAGTCGGGGCTGCGCTGCAGCGCCTCGACGCGGTCGCGGTGGACCTCGACGAGCAGCACGTCGCCGGAGCGCAGCCGGGTATTCGCCAGCCGTTCCCGCATGAGTTCGCCGCGGTGACGGATGGCCAGCGCCGTTCCGCCGTAGATCTGGCGGAAGCCGGTCTCCTTGAGCGTCTGCCCTTCGAGCGCCGATCCCGGCGCGATCACGGTTTCGAGCAGGACGGCATCGGACGCGTGGTCCTCGTCCCGCCACTTGAGGCCCGACTTGAGGACGATCCCCTCTTGCTCCTCAGCGCGGCGGATCTTCTGGACATCGCAGCGCACCCGGAGCAGGTCTCCGGCTGCCAGGACCGTCTCGGCGCCGGGGTTCAGGAGCCGCCCGTCGCGGCTGATCTCCAGCACGTCAAGGTCCAGGTCGCGGACCAGCTTCGATTCGCGCAAGGGACGGCCGACGACGCTGGCCTCTGGGAGCACGAGGATCTCGGTCAGGTAGTCGCCCATGCCGTAGGACTGGGCCAGGTCCGCGCCGGTGCGCCGGTCCGGGATGAGGCGGATGCCGGCGGTCAGGAGGTAGAGGCCACCGGCGGCGAACAGCACCAGGCCAAGCGGGGCGAGTTCGAACATCCCGATTGGGGCCAGTCCGTGCTGCTCCGCGATCGAGCTGACCAGGATGTTGGTGGAGGTCCCGATCAGGGTGCAGACGCCGCCGAACATCGACGCGAAGGAGAGCGGGATCAGCAGCTTCGAAGGGCTGATCTTCATGTCCCGCGCCAGCCTGATGACGACCGGCAGGAAGATGGCCACTGCCGCCGTGTTGTTGATGAATGCGGAGACGAAGCCGATCAGGACCATGAGGGCGACGAGAGTCGGCCGCAGGCCGCGGCTCCCGACCCTCGCCAGCCGCTGGCCGAGGAGGTTCACCACGCCGGTGCGGGACAAGCCGGCGCTCAGCACGAACATGGCGGCCACCGTCACCGTAGCCGGGTTGCTGAAGCCGGATACCGCCTGCTCGGGGGTGAGGAGGCCGCTGCCGAGGAGCGCGCACAGCACCAGCAGGGCCACCAGGTCGACCGACAGGCACTCCGTCGCGAAGCAGACGACCGCTGCGGCGAGGATGACGAGAACAAAGACGATTTCGAAGGTCATGGGGCGCCGGTGTACCAGAAGTCCAACAGAAGATCGCCACCCTTGAGGCAGATTGAGGCCGTCGTGCTCGAGACGGGCGGTTCCTTGAGCGTCATCGAGAGGAGGGAGGGAGGGAGGGAGGGAGGGAGGGAGGGAGGGACTGGAGCTTTGGCAAGGCTCCCGGGTTCATCACGCGGGCTGCTTCGATTCTCCCGGGTGATAGCGCTGCAAGATAGCAGCTCCTTGCTTGGAATGTTCAAAGAATTCTGCCGGCTCCGGAGTAGAGGATCGCGGGATCGAGGGTTCCGCTTGTGCGGGTAGCGGACACGGCGTAATAAGCTCCCCCGCATGCGCTCCCCTATCGTTCGCGCCGCTCGGCTCGTCTCTCTTCTGTCCCTACTCGCCGCCCCTTCGTTCGCCCAACCAGCCTCTTCCGCAGGCAAGGTCGCGTTCGAGAACTCCGGGGCACCCGCGGCGCAAGAGCGGTTCCTGTACGGTCTCGCCCAGCTCCACAACTTTGAGTACGAGTCCGCCGCGGAGGCGTTTCGCGCCGCCCAGCAGCTGGATCCCTCCTTCGCCATGGCCTACTGGGGCGAGGCGATGACGTTCAATCACGCGATCTGGATGGAGCAGGATCGGGACGGCGCCCTGGCGGTCCTCGCCAAGCTCGGAGCGACACCCGAAGAGCGGGCGAAGAAGGCGCCGACGGAACGCGAGAAGGGGTACCTCGGCGCGATCGAGATCCTATACGGCGAGGGTTCGAAAGAAGACCGCGACTTCCGCTACGAGGCGGCGATGGGCGATCTCTCCCACCGCTTTCCCGACGATCCGAACGCCGCGGCATTCCATGCCCTGTCGATCCTCGGCACCGCCCACGCCGGCCGCGACATCGCGATCTATATGCGCGCGGCGGCGATCCTTGAAGAGTGGTTCTGTCGGTTGCCCAACCACCCCGGCATCCTCCACTACCTGATCCACTCGTACGACGATCCGGCCCACTCCCCGCTCGGTCTGCGCGCCGCGCGCCTCTATGGCGGCGTGGCTCCCCAGGCGCCGCACGCGCTCCACATGACGTCTCACATCTTCCTGGCGCTCGGCGATTGGGACGGCGTGGTCGCCGCCAATGAGGCCGCGACGGCGGCGGCGAATCAAATGCGCAGCGATCACGGCCAGCACGGCCGGGGGTGCGGCCACTACGCGTTCTGGCTCGCCTACGGCTATCAGGAAGAGGGGCGCTTCGGCGATGCCCGGAAAGTACTCGAAGCGTGCCGGGCCGAAGCGACCTCCGATCACGCCCTGGGGGCAGACGATCCCGGATACGACCCCGATCGTTCCTCCCTCGGCTCGTACGTCGCGATGTGGTCGCGCTATCTGATCGACAGCGAAGACTTCGGCGGCGAGATCGCCGGCTGGACGATCGACCCGGGACCACGCCCCGCCACTCAATTCCACCTCGCCTTTGCCCGCGGCTTTGCGGCGGCCCGACGAGGCGATCTCGCGACCGCCCGGGCGGAGGCGATCAAGATGAGCACCGCCAAAGCCGAGCTGGATGCCCAGTTCGCGAAGGACCGGCCCGCCGATCCCTCGCGCCAACTTCGCACGGAGGTGCTCACTCTGGAGCTAGCCGGAGCGATCGCCGCGGCGGAAGGCAAGAACGCCGCCGCCGTCGAGAAACTGGTCGCCGCGACCAAGATCGAAGGGGAGATGCCGGTCGATTTCGGGCCGCCAACCGTCGACAAGCCCTCCTACGAGCTGCTCGGCGAGATTCTGCTCGCAAGCGGCGACCTGAGCGGCGCCAAGGTCGCGTTCCAAACCGCGCTTTCCCGTACTCCCCGCCGCACGACCTCTCTCCTCGGCCTTGCCCGCGCGGCGACCCGTCTGGGCGACGAGGCGACCGCCGCCCGGGCGCGGGAAGAGCTGCGCGCGATCTGGCTGCACGCGGATCGGATTCCGCCGGAGGTGTCAGCGGTTCGTTCGGAGTAAGGGTTCGAACGCAAGATCCGGAGTGCGGCCCCCGGAGCGGGATCTCTACGATCCCGCCCATGCACAAAACACTCGATCCCGCGATCCTCTACTTCGGCACCCCCGTCGTCCTGGTCTCGACGCTCAACGAGGACGGTAGCGCCAACCTCGCGCCGATCTCCTCCGCCTGGTGGCTTGGCTGGAATTGCCTGCTCGGTTTCGGCGCGCGGTCGCATACGCCGCAGAATCTCCTCCGCACGGGAGAGTGCGTGCTCAACCTCCCCTCGGTCGACCTGGTCTCGCACGTCGATCGCCTGGCCCGGACGACCGGCTCGGACCCGGTCCCGCCGCACAAGGTCGCGATGGGCTACCGTCCCGAGCGCGACAAATTCGGCACCAGCGGCCTCTCCGCCGTCGCTTCCGATCTCGTCGCTCCGCCCCGCGTGGCCGAGTGCCCCGTCCAGCTCGAAGCGAAGCTCACGGCCTCGCACCCGGTGGGTGATCGCACCCCCGAAAAGCCGGCCACCCTGGTCGCCATCGAAGTCCGCATCGAGCGCGTCCACGTCGCCGAAGAGATCGTGATGGAAGGCCACCAGAACCGCATCGACCCCGCCAAATGGCGTCCGCTGATCATGAGCTTCTGCCAATTCTTCGGCCTCGGCCCCCAGATCCACCCTTCGCGCCTGGCCGAAATCCCGGAATCGATCTACGCCCCGCCCCGGGTGCGGGAGGCTTGGGAGCGGCGGGCGTCTGGCTCTGGCTTAGAGCAGGTGTGATTTCGCCTATGTCTGCGGGTCGATGACTTCCAGTTCGGTGCCACGGCGGCGCCCCCTTGGCGGAGGCGAAACGATTTCTCTTGACCAACTGCGTCGAAACATACCTACAATTGACGACACGGGAGGCGGCGGAGTACGCCGCGCTCGTCGCCGCCCAAAGAACCCCGGAGGTCGAGACGATGCGATTGACATGGGCCGAACAGGTGGAAGCCGAGTATCGCCAGAAAGATCTGGAGGCTGGTCGCCAGGTAGGCTTCGAGGAGGGTCGCCAAATGGGCCTCGAAGAAGGCCGAAAGAGGGGGCGCCCAGAAGGCCGCAAGGAGGGCGTGCGCGAAACCCTTCTTCGCGTGCTTGAGAAGCGGTTCGGCGAGGTTTCCCCCGCGGTTCGGGAGCGAATCGAGGCGCTCAGATCGGTTAGGGAACTGGGCGGGCTGGTCGATCGGATCTTGGAAATTCGGTCGATCGAAGAGTTGGGGCTCGGGCGGTAGGGTGGGCGAACTCGGCCCCAGTCCCGCGTCCTCGATCGAAATCGTCGGCGCGATCCCCGCGCGGTACGGCTCGACCCGCCTGCCGGCCAAGGCGCTGGCGCCGATCCTCGGGCGGCCGATGGTCCAGCATGTCTATGAGCGGGTCGCCGCGGCCCGCGGGCTCTCCCGCGTAGTCGTCTTGACCGACGACGAGCGGATCGCCTCGGTCGTTCGCGGTTTCGGCGGCGAGGTCGAGATGACTCCCGAGAGTTGCACGAGCGGCACCGATCGAATCGCCTGGGCGGCGCGGGGGTGGAGCGCCTCAGGCGTCATCAACATCCAAGGCGACGAGCCGATGATCGACCCCGGCGCGGTCACCCAGGTGGCCGAGCATCTGGCGGCGCACCGGCAAGATCCCATCGTCACCCTCGCGGTCCGTGCTGCGGAGGACGAGCTGGACAACCCGAATGCGGTGAAAGTGGTGCTCGACCGGACCGGCCGGGCACTCTATTTCAGCCGCTCGCGGATTCCGTTTCCACGCGGCGAGGGGGGCTGGATCCCCCTCAAGCACCTGGGGATTTACGGCTACCAGCGGGCCGCCCTGCTCGATTTCGCGGCGCTCGCCCCCACCGCGCTCGAACGAACCGAGTCGCTCGAACAGCTGCGAGCGCTCGAAAACGGCATACCGATCCGGGTGCTCGAAACCCGTGAAACCTCGATCGGAGTCGATACCGCCGAGGACCTCGCCGAGGTCGAGCGGAGGCTTAGAAGCGCCGCCCCACGTTGACAGCCTCCGGCCCCCCAGGCTAGCTTTGGACGTGCAACCCTCTTTTGCCCCCACCCTAATAGCTTGGTTCCAGGGCCTCTCCGTCGGGCGTCGGTTGGCCGTGTGCCGGATTCTCTGAACGGAAACGACTGGAGAGTAGATATGGCGACCAAATACATCTTCGTTACCGGCGGCGTTGTTTCGTCTCTCGGCAAAGGGGTGGCCGCGGCCTCGGTCGGCGCGATCCTCGAAGCGCATGGGCTCAAGGTGACGCTGATGAAGTTCGACCCCTACATCAACGTCGATCCGGGCACCATGTCGCCCTACCAGCACGGCGAGGTGTTCGTCACCGACGACGGCGCGGAGACCGACCTCGACCTCGGCCACTACGAGCGTTTCACCCACGCCGTGATGAGCAAGCGAAACAACTACACGACCGGCCGCATCTACCAGTCTGTGATCGACAAGGAACGCCGCGGCGACTACCTGGGCAAGACGATCCAGGTGATCCCCCACATCACCGACGAGATCAAGCAGGCGATGCACAAGGCGGCCGGCGACAACGACGTGGTGATCGTCGAGATCGGCGGCACGGTGGGCGACATCGAGTCGCTGCCGTTCCTCGAAGCGATCCGTCAGTTCCGGCAAGAGCTGGGGCGCGGCAACGCGATCAACATCCACTTGACGCTCGTGCCCTACATCCCGGCGGCCGAGGAGCTGAAAACCAAGCCGACCCAGCACTCGGTCCGCGAGTTGCGTGAGATCGGCATTTCGGCCGACCTGATCCTCTGCCGTGTCGACCGGCCGCTGCCCGACGACATGAAGAAGAAGATCGCCCTGTTCTGCAACGTCGAGACCCGCCAGGTGATCGCCGCGCGCGACGTGCCGACGATCTACGAGGTGCCGCTCGTCTTCTGCCGCGAAGGGATGGACGAGATCCTGCTCGAAATGTTGAACCTGCCGCGCTGGGATCGCGAGATGGGACGCTGGGAGGCTCTGGTGGCGCGGGTGAAGAATCCCCACAAGCACGTGCGGATCGGCATCGTCGGCAAGTACGTCGAGTTTCCCGACGCCTACAAGAGCCTGAACGAAGCGCTGATGCACGGCGGCATCGCCAACGACGCCAAGGTCGAGCTGGTCTACATCAACGCCGAGGAGACCGAAGAGGGGTGGCCGCGCGAGATCTTCGAGGTCGATGGCCTACTGGTGCCGATCGGGTTCGGCCACCGCGGCGCCGAGGGAAAGATCCGCGCCATTCGCTACGCTCGCGAGCACAAGGTGCCGTTCTTCGGCATCTGCCTCGGGCTTCAGTGCATGGTGATCGAGTTCGCCCGGAACGTCTGCGGCATCAAGGGTGCCACGTCCACCGAATTCGACGCCGACACCGATTCCCCGGTGATCTACAAGCTGCGCGACCTCCTGGGTGTTGAAGAGATGGGCGGCACGATGCGCCTGGGCGCCTATCCCTGCCGTTTGGCCGAGGGGTCGCTCGCCCGGCGGATCTATGGCGGAGCGGCCGAGATCCGCGAGCGCCATCGCCACCGCTACGAGGTGAACCAGAAGTACCTGCCAACGCTCAAAGAACACGGCCTGACCATCTCCGGCCTTTCGCCCGACGGCAAGTTCGTCGAGATGATCGAGATCGCCGATCACCCTTGGTATCTCGGTTGCCAGTTCCATCCGGAGTACAAATCGAAACCGACCGAGCCGCATCCGCTGTTCGTCTCGTTCATCGAGGCCTCGCTCGCCGAGCAGACCCGCCGGGCGGGGGAGGCCCGCACCGGGACGCAGCCGCTCCCGGGCGAAGCGCCCGACCCGCTCGGCCCCACCGGGACTTTCCCGATCAATCCGCCGGTCGGCGCCTTGCGGACGGATGCCTAGGTTGGCGCCCGGCAAGCGCTTCGAGTTCGCGCCCGGAATCGAGATCGGGGGAGGGCGCAACGGCCGCCTGCCGGTGATCGCCGGCCCCTGCATGCTCGAATCCGAAGAGCTGGCGCTCACCATGGGCCATCGCCTGGCCGAAATGGCCCGGCGGCTCGATCTACCTCTCGTCTTCAAATCGTCGTTCGACAAGGCGAACCGCAGCTCGCTCACCAGCCCGCGCGGTCCGGGGCTGGAGCTGGGCCTCCGCTGGCTCGCCGAAGTGAAAAGAGAGACGGGACTGCCGATCCTCACCGACGTTCACGAGGTCGACCAGTGCGGCCCGGCGGCGGCGGTCTGTGACGTGTTGCAGATCCCCGCGTTCCTCTGCCGGCAGACCGATCTGGTCGTGGCAGCCGCCGCGACCGGCCGCTCGGTCAACTTGAAGAAGGGCCAGTTCATGGCGCCCGATGACCTGCGCCGGATCGTCGACAAAGCGCGCAGCACGGGCAACGACCGGATCACCGTCACCGAGCGCGGCACCTCGTTCGGCTACCACAACCTGGTGGTCGACATGCGGAGCTTCGCCTGGATGCAGGACGACGGCCTCGCGGTGATCTACGACATCACCCACTCGCTCCAGCAGCCCGGCGGCGGCGAGCAGAGCGGCGGCTTGCGCCGGTTCGCCGAGCCGCTCGCGAGGGCTGCCGTCGCGGCCGGGGCGGACGGCGTGTTCCTCGAAGTCCACCCCGATCCGGATCACGCGCTCTCCGACTCGGCGGTGCAGCTCGATCCCGAGCGGGCGGAGAAGCTGCTCGCCTCGCTCGTCGCGGTCCGCCGCGCGGTGACCGCCTGATGCCGCGATCTCCGCGACAGGTTGCAACGGAAGTTTTCGAAACCGAAGCTGCCGCGATCGGCGCATTGACCGGCCAGCTCGACGAGTCGTTCGACGCCGCGGTCGCCCGGCTCGCGGAATGCTCCGGCCGGGTGATCTGCACCGGGATGGGGAAAAGCGGCCACATCATGAAGAAAGTGGCGGCCACCCTCGCCTCCACCGGCACCCCGTCGTTTTTCCTCCATCCGGCCGAGGCGGTCCACGGCGATCTCGGCATGATCGTCGCGGGCGACGCGGTGCTCGCCGCCTCGTCGTCCGGCACGACCGAAGAGCTGCTCCGCCTGGTCGAGACGCTCAAGCGGCTCGGTGTGCCGCTGATCGCGATCACCGGCAATCGGGAAAGCCCGCTCGCGCGCCACGCCGACTTCCACCTCTCGGTCGCGATCAACCGCGAAGCCTGCCCCCTCGACCTCGCCCCGACGGCATCCACCACCGCGACGCTCGCGATGGGCGACGCGCTGGCGATGGCATTGATCGAGGCGAAGGGCTTCACCCGCGAAGATTTCGCCCGCTTGCACCCGGCCGGCCAGCTCGGCAAGCGGTTGATGAAGGTGGAGCAACTGATGCACGCGGGCGCGAACCTGCCGGTTGTTTCGACCACCACCGCGATGCGCGATGCGATCTATGAGATGACTAAAAAGGGGCTGGGGATCACCGCGGTGGTCGACGAGGACGGCAAGCTCGCGGGTTGCATCTCGGACGGCGACCTGCGCCGGCTGCTCGCGACCGACGACGCGCCGCTCGGCCACCTTGCCGGCGAGTGCATGAGGCCCAATCCGAAGACGATCCCGCCGGGTGAGCTGGCCGCCGCGGCGCTTCACGAGATGGAAGAGCGGCGGATCACTTCGCTGTTCGTCTGCGACGAGGGCGGCAAGCCGGTGGGCATCGTCCACCTCCACGACCTCTGGGGGTTGGAGCTGTTCTGATGGCGGAGGAACCTACCGGCCCCGGCGCATTGGACGACGCGGCATTTCAGGCGCGCGCCGCGCGGCTCACCTGGCTGCTGCTGGATGTCGACGGCGTGCTCACCGACGGCGGGCTGATTTACGGCCCGAAGGGCGAGCAGCTCAAGAGTTTCAACGTCCGCGACGGTCTCGGCATCAAGCTCGCGCAGGGGGCGGGTTTGAAGGTCGGTATCCTCTCCGGCCGCGCGAGCGCGCCGCTGGTCGCCCGAAGCCGCGAGCTGGGGCTCGATGCGTTCGTACCCAACCGGTCGGACAAGCGCGAGGCATTCGCCGAGTTTCTCGCCGCCCACGGGATCGAGGCTTCGCAAGTCGCGGTGATCGGTGACGACCTGCCGGACCTGCCTCTCTTCGCCCGCGCCGCCCTGCGCTTCGCCCCGGCCGATGCCGCGCCGGAGTTGTGCGCCCGCGCCGATCGTGTCCTCGCCCGGCCCGGGGGGCACGGCGCGGTCCGCGAGATGATCGAGCTGATCCTTAAAGCGCGCGGTTCGTGGGATGGGATCGTCGCGCGGTTCGTCGAGGCGGGACAGTGAACGCCCCTGGGTGCGCGGGCGTCTCGCCCGCCAATGCGGGCCGGAGGCCCGCGTACCCAGGAGAGGGAAGCAAAGCAAAAACGATTCGCGGCTGTTCTCCCCTCTCCCTTTGGGAGAGGGGTCGGGGGTGAGGGCCCGTGCCCCGCAACCCCAAGTACCTCTGGCACGACCGGGCGCTCGCACTCGTCGTCGGCGCTCTCGCCGCTACCTGGGGGCGGCTCCCGTGGCGCGCGGCGCAGCGAGTCGGGGCGGGCTTTGGCCTCTTTGCCTGGCAGCTGTCGGGATGGATCTCCGGCCGCGATCGCCGCCGGGCGCTGGCGCATCTCGAAATCGCCTTCCCCGATCTTTCCCTCGGCGCTCGAAAGCGGCTCGCGCGCGCCTCGTTTCGCCATCTGGGCGTCACGCTCGGCGAGTGCCTGCACCTGCTGCGGCGCGACGGGGAGAGCCTGCGGTCGCACGTCGCGATGGAAGGTTGGGAGCGGATCCAAGCCGCCCGCGCGGCGGGGCGACCGATCGTCATCCTGACCGGCCATTGCGGCAACTGGGAGGTGCTCGCCGCCGCCCTCTCGATCCACGGCCTGCCGCTCGCCGCGGTCGCCCGCTCGCTCGACGAGCCGGGCCTGCAAAAGATGCTCGCGGGCCTCCGCGCCCGGTTCGGCACCGCGACGATCGAGCGCGGCCGGGAGGGAGCCGCCCGGCAACTGCTCGGCGCTTTACGGTCGGGCACCGCGCTCGGGATGCTGATCGATCAGGACACGCAGGTGGAAGGCGTCTGGGTTCCTTTCTTCGGCCGCTCGGCGTTCACTCCGGTCGGAGCGGCGAAGATCGCGCTCAAGCAGAAGGCCGCGGTCTTTCCGGTGTTCATCGAGCGGATCGCAGGCGGGGGGCATCGGGCGACGGTCCATCCCGAGATGGACCTCCCGAACGATGCGACGGAGGCGACCGCGGCGATGACTTTGGAGATCGAGAAGCAGATCCGCCGGGTTCCGGAACAGTGGGTATGGATTCACCGGCGGTGGAAGCGGCAGCCCGCCTGAGCCGCGCCCAGCCATCATCAACTTTGACGAGCAACGAGGACTGGGATGGACAACACGAGAGTCTTCAAAATGGCGTTCGCGAGCGTCTATCCGCATTACATCCAGAAGGCGGAGAAAAAGGGCCGCACGAAAGAGGAAGTCCACGCCATTATCCATTGGCTCACGGGCTACGACGAGCAGGCGCTCCTTCAACTGATCGATCAAAAGATCGACTTCGAGACCTTTTTCGGAGAAGCCCCTCGGATCAACCCGAACGTCTCGAAGATCACCGGCGTGATCTGCGGCTATCGGGTGGAAGAGATCGAGGACAAGCTCATGCAACAGATCCGTTACCTGGACAAGCTGGTCGACGAGCTGGCAAAAGGCAAGGCGATGGAGAAGATCTTGAGGAAGTGAGCAGGGGTCCGAAGCCGTCGGCATGTACTCGAGGACCCCGATTCCTACTGCGGTGGCTCCGACTCCGTGAGCTATGGACTGCTTGCTGTCATTGCACGTCAATGTTCATGGCGACCAAAGAATAGACTCGTAAGCCCTCAGGGCGCCCTCCAACCCTGCTCGGTAAACAGCTGCCTGATCGCTAGCCCTGTCGGGGTGTTCGATGATGAACGCAGCTGCGGAGTATAACGTTCGCGTGTTGATTTCGGCTGAGTACTTCTCGGCTGAACGCGGCGCGGCCAGGAGGTCGCACATAGAGACGGCAATGTCGGGTACTTCAACCAACCAAACCGTGAGCCACAGACGTGCGTCCTTCGCCTTCGGTCCCAGAGGATCGGTTTCGAGGAACCTCGCGAAGCGCACAGCGCTTGCGCGCTAGTCCGGTGTCGACGGTCCACGTTCCTGCGCCGATGCCGACCCATAGGCGAAAAGGATCACTTAGGCCGGAACCCGGAAATCTCTGTAAACTAGGCTCGCTATGCGTGAACGCGAACGACTCCACACCCTGATCGACACGCTGCCGGAAGACGAGCTGCAGGCGGCGTTGCGGTTCCTGGAGTACCTCGGAACCGAAGGTATGCCCTCCCTTTATTCCTTGAGGGATGCCCCGGCGGATGACGAACCTCTCACTACGGCGGACGAGGCGGCACTGGCCGAGGCGGAGACAGATGTGGCCGAAGGCCGCGTCGTGTCTCATGACGAAGCTCGGCGGCGGCTCCTGAGCGACGCTTGACTCTTCAGATTCTATGGACGGATCGTGCCCTCAAAGACCTGGCACGTCTGGACCGTAGCATCCGCGAACGAGTCGTCGTCGCGCTCGATTTCGTTGCCTCGATCAACGGCACTCCCCTCACCAGCTGCACCGCGAAGGTCAGAGCGACCAACAAGTGTTGCTTCACGGTCACCTGCGAGGAAGGTTTCGACTTCTGGATCGGCGATGCCAATGGCGATCCCGCCGGTGACTCCTGCAAGGTGACCGAAAACCCGGATGGATGCTCCTTCAACCCGATCATCTTCTATACGAAGAACGCATCGGTCGTTCCGTAACGAACCCATCGGATCAACTCTGGGGCGACGGCTTCCGTCGCCCCGTTAGAGCAAGAACCCAAAGCGTCGGCGAGGACGCCGGCGGTCCCAGGAAACGGCTTCGGACAGGGGTATGGGGATACGATCAACGTCCTGATTCCTGGAGAAGCTTGCCATGCCTTCGATCGTTCGCCGTGTCTATCTCTTGTTGTTTGTTCTGCTCGCCCTACCGCACTCCTTGCTGGCCGCTCCGCCCGCCGATCTCGTGCTTCGGCACGGTGCGATCTACACGATGAACGCCGCGCGGGGGTGGGCGGAGGCGGTGGCGATCTCGGGGTCTCGGCTGGTGTTTGTGGGGGCCGATCGGGACGTGACTCCGTTTGTCGGGCCGGCAACGAAGATAGTCGATCTCGACGGACGGTTCGTACTGCCGGGGTTTCATGATTCGCATGTTCATCTGGTGCAGGGGGGAATCGAGCTCGGGCAGTGCGATCTGACCGGTTCGGCTTCGGGCGAGGAGGTGCTCGCTCGGGTGAAGGCCTGCGCGGCGGCGAGGCCTGAGGCTCTCTGGATCATCGGCGGCGGTTGGGATCTGCCGCTGTTTCCGCGGGCGAATCCAGGGAAAGAGCTGCTCGACTCGATCGTTCCCGATCGGCCGGTTTATCTGTCGGCGGCGGACGGGCACTCGACCTGGGTGAATTCGAAGGCTCTCGCTCTCGCCGGGATCACACGGGAAACGCCCGATCCTCCGCGCGGGCGGATCGAGCGCGATGCCGAGGGAAATCCCACGGGAACACTCCGCGAGGCGGCCTCCGATCTGGTGGGCGACCATCTGCCCGAGACGACCGCGGCCGAGCGCTTGGAAGGACTGCGGCGCGGGGTGGAACGCGCGCAAGGATTCGGCATCGTCTCGGTTCAAGAGGCTTCGGCGGATGCCAAGAGCCTCGCCGCGTTTCGCGCTCTCGATGCCGAGGGCGAGCTGAACCTGCGGGCGGTGGTCGCGAGCTATGTCGACCCGGAAAAGGGAGTGGATCAAGTCACCGATTTCGTGAAGCGGCGCGACGACCCGGCCGGTCGGTCGGCGCCGCACGTCCGGGCTTCTGCCGCCAAGATCTTTGCCGACGGCGTGATCGAAGCGGGGACCGCGGCTCTGCTGTCTCCTTATCTCGGCGAGCGGGGCAAGGACGGCTGGCGCGGCGAGCTGGAGCTTGCCCCCGAGCGCTTCGGGCAGATCGCTACCGCGCTCGATGCCCAAGGGTTTCAAATCCACATCCACGCAATCGGCGACCGGGCGATCCGCGAGGCCTTGAACGCACTCGAAGCGGCGCAGCGGGCGAACGGCCGGCGGGATGCCCGGCCGCTGATCGCCCACATCCAGCTGTTCGATCCGGCGGACATTCCGCGATTCCGCCGGCTCGGCGCGATCGCCGACTTCCAGCCGCTCTGGGCCTACGCCGATTCCTACATCGTCGATTTGACCGAGCCGCAACTCGGTCTGGAGCGCTCGCGGTGGCTCTATCCGATCGGCTCGCTCGCCCGCTCCGGCACGGTCCTCGCGGCGGGGAGCGACTGGTCGGTCTCCTCGCTCGATCCGTTGCAGGCGATCGAGGTGGCGCTTACCCGTTGCGACCCCGATCTCGTCGAAACCTGCGCCAAGGGGTGGATTCCCGAGGAGCGGGTCGACCTGCCGACCATCCTCGCCGCCTACACGATCGGCGGCGCTTTCGCGAATTTCGAGGAGAGGGACAGCGGCTCGCTCGAACCGGGCAAGTTGGCCGATCTGGTCCTCCTCGACCGCAATCTGTTCGAGATCCCGGCGAGCGAGATCTCCGAGGCGAAGGTGCTCGCCACGATGTTCGAGGGGCGGATCGTTTTCGGTTCTTTGAGCGAGCTGGCTGCCGCCCGATCCGGTTCTCGCGTTCGTCCGCGAGAGCCGGAAGCAGAAACCGGCGTTCGACCTTGAAGGGTTCATCCGCGAGACGCGGCGTGTCGAGCCGCCCCCCTCGGGCTCGGTGGTCCAGAACGCGCTGCAATCCGAGCTGGGCGGCGCGCGGGAGTTCCGCGCCACTTGGAAGGTAGAAACCGAGGGCGACGAGCCGGCCGAGCCCGGGGACGACTTCGACCCCTGGCGCTGACCGGCCGGCCGAAAATCGTGAGGAGGCGCCGCCGCGGCGAACGCCTCCAAAGGCTAAGGACCGGCGGCCGCCCTACTTCTTGCGGGTGGCCACAATCACCATGGACGGCACCATCTTGCCGGAGGGATCGGCGTAGAAGGACTCGTTCTTGAACGAGTCGTCGGAGAGCCAGGTGATCGTCGACTTCGTCGCCGATTTCTGGTGCGACATCGGGTCGGTCATCTCGCCCACGTAGGTGATGCTTTTGCCGTCTTCCGCGGCGGTGCCGGTCGTGTAGATGATGCCGGTGCTCTGGTTGTCGATCCATGTGTTCATGAATTGGCCCGTGACGTTGTCGTAGCCCTCGGTGCTGTGCCCTTCGAACGGCGCGCCCATGAAATCGCCTTTCCAGACCGACTGGACGAAACGGCCGCCGAGGAGAGCGTCGGCGTGCATCGTGCCCGTCATGTCCATCGGCGGGGCGCTGGGGTCCATCCACATCTTGATGGTGTAGGTCCAGTCGCCGACGTATTTGCCGAGCTGCTTGTGCTGCTCTCCGACTTTGGCGCCTTCGGCCATCACCTTCATCATCTCGTCCATCCCCGGCTGCGCGGGGGGCGGATCGGCGGCGAAAGTTGTGGCGACCGGGAAGGCGACCAGCAGGGAAGCGAAGGCGAGAGGTAACAGCGTGAGTCTTTTCATGACGAGTTCTCCGAGAAGGTAACGCGACGTGGTGGAGGCCGGCGCCCCTGGAGGCCCGACGGCCGGGCTTGTTTTTACGCTCAATTTACGCTTACGCTACCAGCGAGCCTCGCCGCTCGTCAAGGCGCCACACCGACTGTCAGCCTACCGTCGGGTATCATGCGCGCCCGCGGCCGGCCGGCAACCGCGCTCCTTAACGGCCGCGAAAAACTCAGGGATCACTATGTCCTCACCAACCTACGACGCCTCCGCCATCGAGGTACTGACCGGCCTCGAACCGGTGCGCAAGCGGCCGGGTATGTACACCCATACCGACCGGCCGGACCATCTGGCGCAGGAGGTGATCGACAACGCGGCCGATGAAGCGATCGCCGGGCACTGCTCGTCGATCGAGGTCGATCTCTATCAGGACGGCTCCCTTGCGGTCGCCGATGACGGCCGGGGTATGCCGGTCGATCTCCACCCGGGCGAGAAAGTCTCGGGCGTCGAGGTGATCCTGACCCGCCTGCACGCCGGGGCGAAGTTTTCCGACAAGAGCTACCGTTTCTCGGGCGGTCTCCACGGCGTCGGCGTCTCGGTGGTGAACGCTCTCTCAAAAAGGCTCGACGTCTGGGTCCGCCGCGGCGGCAAAGAGCACCACATCGCGTTCGCCGACGGGGCGAAAATTGAGAAGCTCGAAGTCGTGGGCACGGTCGGCCAGCGGAACACGGGGACCACCGTCCGCTTCTGGCCCGACCCGAAGTTCTTCGATTCCCCGAAGATGACGGTCGGCAAGATCAAGCACTCGCTGCGCGCCAAGGCGGTCCTCTGCCCGGGCCTGCGCATCCGTTTCCGCCATGAGGGAGTACCGGACGACGCCGAAGAGTGGTTTTACCAGGACGGTCTGACCGATTACCTGACCGATGCGCTGGGCGGCGCCGAGCGGATTCCCGATCCGCCGTTCGTCGGTCACTTCAAAGGCAACGACGAGGAGGTCGATTGGGCCGTGGTCTGGCTGCCGCCCGAGGCCGAAACCCCCGGCGAAGCGCCGAGCGAGAGCTACGTCAACCTGATCCCCACGGTCCAAGGGGGCACTCACGTGAACGGCTTTCGCGCCGGGCTCACCGAGGCGATCCGCGAGTTCTGCGAATTCCGCGACCTGCTGCCGCGCGGCATCAAGCTCGCCCCCGAGGACGTCTGGGGGCGCTGCGCCTATGTGCTGTCGGTGCGCTTGAAGGAACCGCAGTTCACCGGCCAGACGAAGGAGCGGCTCTCCTCGCGCGAGACGGCAGCGTTCGTCTCGAGCGTTACGCAAGACGCGTTCGGCCTCTGGCTCAACCAGCACACGACGGACGCCGAACGGATCGCCCGCTTGGCGATCGACAGCGCGCAGGCGCGGCTCCGGGCGGGTAAAAAAGTCCTCCGCAAGACGGTGACCAGCGGCCCGGCCCTACCGGGCAAGCTCGCCGACTGTTCGAGCCAGGATTTGAGCCAGACGGAGCTGTTTCTGGTCGAGGGCGATTCGGCCGGCGGCTCGGCCAAGCAGGCGCGGAGCCGCGAGTTCCAGGCGATCCTGCCGCTGCGCGGAAAGATCCTGAACACCTGGGAAGTCGATTCGGGCGAGGTGCTGGGGAGCCAAGAGGTGCACGACATCGCGGTCGCCCTGGGAGTCGATCCCGGCACCGGCAAACTCGACGGTCTGCGCTACGGCAAGATCTGTATCCTGGCCGACGCGGATTCGGACGGCGCCCACATCGCGACCCTCCTCTGCGCTCTGTTCGTCAAGCATTTCCGCGCTCTGATCGAAGACGGCCGGGTCTACGTCGCGATGCCGCCGCTGTTCCGCATCGACGTGGGCAAAGAGGTCCATTACGCGCTCGACGAGCAGGAAAAGAAAGGCATCCTCGATCGTCTCGCCGCCGAAGGCAAACGCGGCAAGCCGAACGTCCAGCGCTTCAAGGGTCTGGGCGAAATGAACCCGCTCCAACTGCGCGAGACCACCATGGCCCCCGACACCCGCCGCCTGGTCCAGCTCAACATCCCGGCCGACGACGACGTCGAAAAGCTGATGGATCTCCTGCTCGCCAAAGGGCGTTCCGCCGATCGCCGCGAGTGGTTGACTCGTAAGGGGAACCTGGCGGAGGTGTAGGCGGATGGTAGAATCATGCTGAGCGGGAGTTACGATGAAGAGCCAACCGACCCAAAAGCCGCAAGAGGTCATTGTGATCGACGGCGTAGAGATCCAGCGCCTTGTGGATGATTCCCAGGCTCGATGAGCGAGTTTCTCAAGCCGAAGGGCTTTGCGCGGCATTCCTCTCTCTTTTTCTGTGGAGGTAGTGCATAACAATGTTTCCTTGCATCCAGTATGGTCGCCAGATTCCAAGCGTCGGGATGTGTTCCTCCTGTAAGGCAGGCCTTGGGCAACGCTCAGATTTTTGAAGTGAAATAAAAGATGCTGTCAATATTTTGACGCGGCATGACCACCTCTCCGAATTCCGGGATCAACTGGCGACCTTTGACCAAGCTGGAAAAGATTTGCGGGATTCCATGAAAGCGCAGCTCGCAAGCATTGATGAGGCGGCCACTTTGAGTCAAGCAGAAGTCAAGCTTGTGCGGGGGATGATCGAAGGAATTGAGCCTCTCCAGCTGACTGACTTCGGAGTGGCCAATCAGATCGAAGCATGGCAGGGTCTTCAGGCTAGTGAAATTGAAAAAATCTCAAGACAACTACAAGAGAGCCTCGATGTCGTTTCACGCCAGGTGAAACTGGCCTCCTTCATGCCGAAGTACGACGAGTTTGTGGGAATGGTTTCGTTTGCGAAGCCTGCTTGGCACGAACTTCTCGTGAACCCGACTGCCAGCTATGCCTTTGCCGCGATGGCGTCTCTGCGGGAGGCGATCGATCAAGGGCCCTTCGCCGAGACGACAATTCCCTTCTCGCAAAAGAGATTCTCCGTTCTCGGGGCCTTCCGTGTCTATAGGTTCAGCGCCGCTTCATGCATTTCCCGGGCTAAAGGTGGCCATTTCGTAGGACGCCAAGTCGTGAAGATGGCGATTTCACAGAGGATCCGTACTCCGGTGCTAGAATCAAGATAGGGTTGGAAGAGACGAAAGGAGATACGACCATGACGATCGCGCTACCGGATCAACTGGCAGAGCGGGCCCGACAAGTTGCGATCAATCGGGGCGTTTCCCTGGACGAGTTCGTTCGCCAGGCGCTTGAGGTTCGTCTGGATGTTCTCGACGATCCTCTGTTCACGACCTATGCGGTTTACGAGGGGCCTGCGCCCAGCGACCTCTCGGAGCGGCACGACGACTATCTGTACTCCGAAAAAGAGTGATCGCCATTGATCTTCGTTGACAGCGGAGCGTTTGTCGCCTGGTATGTCCGAAACGACCGGCACCACGAGAAAGCGGTTCGCGAATGGCGTGTTCTCGGCGCGACGGGTGAGAAGTGCGTTACGAGCAGCTTGGTGATCAGCGAAAGTATGACCCTCGTCGGGCGGCGTGCCGGGTATAGGTTTGCCGCCGAAAGAGGCCGGGGTCTTCTTGAATCGCGACTTCTCGAGATTTTGCGCCCCTCGGCGGCTGACGAGCTAGCTGCCCTGGACTATTTCGAAAAATTTGCCGATCAGGAGGCCAGCTTTACCGATTGCGTCTCCTTCGTTCTGATGAAGGCCCACAGGATTCGTCGAGTCTTCGGCTTCGACCGCGATTTCGATGTCTTCGATTTCGAACGCTTCCCACTCTCCTAAGCCATGGCCAAATCCACCCGCACCTCCACCCCGCGCCTGCCGCTTTTGCCGTTCGGCGAGATTGATATCGAGAAGATGCGGCTCGGGGAGTTCACCGAGAAGGCGTACCTCGACTATTCGATGTACGTGATTCTGGATCGCGCGCTTCCTTCTTTGACCGATGGTTTGAAGCCCGTGCAGCGGCGGATCATCTATGCGATGTCCGAGCTGGGGCTGTCCGCCGTTTCGAAACATAAAAAGTCGGCGCGCACGGTGGGCGATGTGCTCGGCAAATACCATCCGCACGGCGACTCGGCTTGTTATGAGGCGATGGTGTTGATGGCGCAGCCGTTTTCGTTGCGCTATCCGTTGGTTGACGGACAAGGCAACTGGGGCTCGCAGGACGATCCGAAATCGTTCGCGGCGATGCGGTATACCGAAGCGCGGCTTACCCGCTTCGCGCAGGTTCTCCTTTCCGAGTTGGGCGAGGGCACCGTCGAATGGGGAGCGAACTTCGACGGCACGATGGACGAGCCGAAGCAGCTGCCGGCCCGCCTGCCGCACGTGCTGCTGAACGGCGCTTCCGGCATCGCGGTCGGCATGGCGACCGACATTCCGCCGCACAACGCGCGCGAGGTGGTGGCCGCGGCGATCCATCTGCTTGATCATCCGAAGGCGACCGTCGAGGATCTGTGCGAGCACATCGCCGGCCCCGACTTTCCGACCGAGGCGGAGATCATCTCGCCACGGGCGGAACTGCAGAAGATTTACGAGACCGGCTCCGGCTCCGTCCGCCTGCGCGCGGCATGGGAAATGGAAGGACTCGACGTGATCGTCACCGCCCTTCCCTACCAGGTTTCCGGCAGCAAGATCCTGGCCCAGATCGCGGCGCAGATGCAGGCCAAGAAGCTGCCGATGGTCGAAGACCTGCGCGACGAGTCGGATCACGAGAACCCGACCCGGCTGGTGATCACCCCGCGCTCGAACCGGGTGGACGTGGACGGGCTGATGGCGCACCTATTCGCGACGACCGAGTTGGAACGGACCTACCGGGTCAACCTGACGATGATCGGCCTCGACGGCCGGCCGCGCCAGTACGACCTGCGGTCGATTCTTTCCGAGTGGCTCGAGTTTCGGATCGAAACCGTTCGCCGCCGGCTGCGCCATCGCTACGACCAGGTGCTCACGCGGCTCCATCTGCTCGAAGGTTTCCTGATCGCCTTCTTGAATCTCGACGAGGTGATTCGAATCATCCGCACCGAGGACGAGCCAAAGGCGCGCCTGATCGAACGCTTCGCCCTCTCCGAGGCGCAGGCCGAAGCGATCCTCGAAACCAAGCTGCGCCACCTCGCGAAGCTCGAAGAGATGAGGATCCGCGGTGAGCGCGCGGAGCTGGAAAAGGAGCGCGCCGAGCTGGAAAAGATCCTCTCTTCCGAAGGACGCCTACGGAAGAAGGTGCGCGACGAGCTGGAGCGCGACGTGGCGCAGTTCGGCGACGCGCGCCGCTCGCCGATGCGGGAGCGCGAAGCGGCCAAAGCGATGGCGGAGACCGAGCTGGTCCCCTCCGAAGCGGTGACCGTGATCCTGTCCGAAAAGGGGTGGGTCCGCGCGGCCAAGGGGCACGAGGTGGACGCCGCGGGGCTCCTCTATAAGTCGGGCGACGCGTTCCTCCAGGCGGCGACCGGGCGCAGCAACCAACAGGCGCTATTCCTCGATTCGACCGGCCGCTCGTACGCGCTCCCCGCCCACCAGCTCCCCTCGGCGCGCGGCCACGGCGAGCCGCTCTCTTCGCAGCTTCAGCCACCCGACGGCGCGACCTTCGTCGCCCTGCTGATGGGTGCGGACGAGGATCTCTATCTCGTGTCCACCTCCGCCGGCTACGGCTTCCTGGTCCGCTTGGGCGAGCTGTCGACCCGCAACCGCGCGGGCAAGGCGGTGTTGAACGTCACCCCCGGGGCGAAGGTGCTGCCGCCGGTCCGGGTGACGGACCTCGAAGCCAGCCGCCTCGCGGCCGCCACCGACGGCGGCCGGCTGCTGCTCTTCCCCCTCGCCGAAATGCCGGAGCTGGCACGGGGCAAGGGCGTGAAGATTTTGAACCTCTCCGCCAAAGAGAAGGAATCGATTGTCGCCCTCGCGGTGGTGCCGCCCGGCGGTCACCTCAAGGTCCACGCCGGCAAGCGGTATCTAGCCTTCAAACCGTCGGAGCAAGAACCATTCGCCGGCAAACGCGCCGCTCGCGGGGCGAAGCTGCCGCGCGGGTTCCAGAACGTGGGGAGCTTGGAGGTCGAGTAGGGAATTCCCTTCGATCCCCATCGTCCCAACTCGCCTTGACGCTCCCGGAGCCGGGTGGTAGTTTCGAATCCCTTCTTCTTTTCTCGAACTCCGACCTGGGCGCGCCGCGGCTGGGTTGCGCGATGAAGATACGGTTTCGATCTTAGGACTCCTTCCCCCCCGGGAAGAGCGCTTCTGGAGGATCCAATCATGATGAATCAGCCTACTCGGCGGTCTGGTTTCCGCGCGGGCCTATTAATGCTATCGATCGGCTTGGTCGGAGGTGGCCTGTTCGCCGGACTGCGTCAGATCGACGACGGCCTCGCTCCCGCGCCCCGGCTGTCGGCGGCCAACCGGGCGCGTCTGGCGTCCAAAGAACCCAAGACGCTCGAGGGTAAGCGCTATCGGCAGATGTCAACGATGGGCGCGATCGCGGCGGGGTTGATCCCCCGGCCGGAGGCCTCGCTCGCGCGGCCCAACCTGCCGAACCTGCACAACCGGGTGATCGGCGGGTCCGACATCATCGTCCACGGCATGGGCGACTTCGCGGGCCAGGCCGAGACCTCCATCGCATCGAATCCCTCCGGCACCCTGCTCGCGGCGGGGTACAACGAGGGACGAGGGTTCGCCGTCACCCCCACCTCCCTGTCCGGTATCGCCGTATCGTCGGACGGCGGCGCGACCTGGAATGAGGTGCCGGTCGGCCCGGGCGGCTTGGGCGTCCTTCCCTCCGTTGCCGGCGGTCAGGTCTTCGGCGATCCGGAGATCGAATGGAACCCGCTGCTCAACGGCGGCGCGGGCGGATTCGTCTACGCTTCGATTTACGTCCGTCCGGCGGGCGGCCAGGGTCTGTCGATCCATACCTCCGACGCGACCGGCATGGTCTGGTCGAACCCGATCGAGGTGACCTCGGCGTTCATCGCCGGCGCGGCGGCCGACAAAGAGTTCATGGACGTCAACCCGAACACCGGCCGCATCCTGATCAGCTGGACCAACTTCGGCGTCGGGATCGAGATTCGCACCACCTTCTCGGACGACTTCGGCGCCACCTGGTCGCCGAGCGTGATCGTCGGCACCGACACCGGATTCGTCCAGTCCTCCATGCCCGAGTTTCTGCCCGGGGCGACCAACGCCACCTCGACCGCCTACGTGGTGTGGCGGACGATCGACGGCTTAGGCACTCGAAACGTCGGCTGTTCCCGCTCGACCGACGGCGGCGCCACCTGGAGCGCGCAGCTCAACCTGGACGCCACCAACTTCGCGCCCGAGGATTTCAACCCGGGCAACGACCGGGTCAACACCTCCCCCTCGATCGACGTCGATCCGATCTCGGGGCGAGTCTACGTGGTCTATCAACGGAACAACACGGTGGGCACCGGCGACATCGCTTTGCGATCTTTCACCGGCGCCTGCGCGGTCGGCGCGCCGATCCTGCTGAACAGCGCGCCGGGTACCGATCGCTCGCAGTGGTTCCCGAGCGTCACGGTCGATGATTCCAACGGCTCCGTCCACGCGATGTGGCTCGACCAGGATTCGGAAGACACGGGCGACCTGACCGAGGCGATGTACACCCGCTCGACCGACGGCGGCGCCAGCTGGACCCCGCCGACGCCGCTGCTCGACGCTCCGTTCCACGCCGGCTACGGCAACGATACGAGCCAGCCGAACCTCGGCGACTACAACCAGAACATCGCGCTCGCGGGCTTCCACTACGCGACGATCGGCGCCACCGCCCGGCGCGTTCAATTCGACGAGGGGCAACCGACCTCGGCCTCGACGTTCTCGCCCGACACCTATTTCGACAAGCGTCCGCAGAACGCCCAGATCGTGCCGCTGCGCCTGAAAGCGCAGACCACGGCCGAGGCGAGCTGCAACGCGCTCGGCAACGGGTTCCTCGATCCGAGCGAATCCGGCAACCTCACTGTCACGCTCGAAAACTACGTCACCAATTCGGTGGCGGGGGCGGCGGCGGCCAGCGGCATCTCCGGCACCCTTTCCACCGCGACGCCGGGCGTAACGGTCGACGTGCCGACGGTAGGCTTCCCCGACATCGCGGCGGGCGGCATGGGAATATCCGCCGGGGCGTATACCTTCACCCTCGCCCCGGGCTTCGTTCCGGGCACCGAGATCGACTTCATACTGGCGATCGCCTCGGCGCAGGGGACGACGGAACTTCCGATCACCGTCGATACCGGTACGCCGGGGACCGTAACCTCTCTGATCTCCGAGGACTTCGAAGGGGTCACACCGCCCGCCCTGCCCGCCGGCTGGACCCTCTCCAACGGCGGCCCGGCGACACCGGACGATCCGTGGCTGACCGCGGCGGCGCCGCTCGCCGGCACCGCCGGCACCTGGCTGTTCCACGACAACGACGGGGAACTCGAAGAGTTCCGCCGCGCGTTCTCGCCGATCGTCGTAGTGCCGGCCGCCGCGGGCGAGTCGTACGTCTTGCTCGACTTCGACATCCGCTACAACACCGAGGACGAGCCGACCCAGGAAGTGACGGCCTACGACGGCCTGACCCTCCGGATCACCGATCAGACCGCCGGCTCGCTGCTCCGCTCGGTGCTGGTCGAGGCGTTCGCCAAGTCGATCAAGACCGGCTCGATGAACCACTTCCCCAAGCATCTGCCGCGCGACAACTCGGCGCCCTACTTCCAGGACATGTCGGTCTGGGCGGGCGACTCGGGCGGTGTGCAGCACGTGTCGATGGTGTTTCCCGGCGCCGGCATGACCGGCCGGAGCATCCAGCTCCGCTGGGAATATACCGAGGACGGGGGGGCCAACTGCACGTTGCCCGGCCACGTGGCGCCGTGCGGCGTCGCGGTCGACAACATCCAGCTCAGGCTCCAGGAAGTCACCGCCACGGCCTGCCCGAACGCCGACCTCTCGATCGTCAAGACCGGTCCGGCGTCGATGCAGGCGGGCACCAACGTCAGCTACAACCTCCAGGTCACCAACAATGGACCGGACACGGCGACCAACGTGGTCGTAATCGACGTCTTGCCGGCCGGGACCACGTTCGTCAGCGCCAGCGGTACGGGCTGGACGTGCAACGAAGCGGCGGGCACGGTGACCTGCACTCTGCCCAGCCTGCCGGTCGGACCGGCGAATCCGATCACCCTGGTGATCGCGATACCGCCAGGGTTCGGCGGCGGATCGGTCGTCAACACGGCATCGGTCTCGGCCGATCAGTTCGATACGGCCGTACCGGGGAGCAACAGCTCGACGGCGACGGTGCAAATCACCGGCGGCGGCCCGGCTCCGACCGACATTCCGACCCTCTCCTCGGTCGGCTGGCTCGCCATGGTGGCCCTGCTCGCCGGTCTGTCGCTCCTGATGCTCCGTAGACGGCGCCAGGCGTAGCAGCGGCGCACGGCCAAGCTCGTTCGGCCGTTCCTCGGGCCTCTCCGCCACCAGGCGGGGAGGCCCGAGGTTTTTGAGGCCGAGATTTGGGTAGCGACTCAGTTTGGCTCGCGCAGTCGACATATCGATCCGCGCGGATCAGAGAAAATCGGTCTTCCGGGACTGGAGCCAGTACGTCAGGCCGACCATCACGGCGAGGGTTGCGATCTCGGCGACCAGAAGGGTGACGGCGGCCGGGCTCCAAACGATCCTCGGGGCTTCCATCGCCGCCGCGATGGTGGGCAAGTGCGAGACGTAGTAGAGAAAACCCTGGAAGAAAAGGTTTCCGAACACGATCGCGCCGATCGTCCAGTTCTGCGACTCGCTGACCAGTGCGACGCTAAGGATCAGCAACGAGCTGACGAAGATCTCCATGAGGACGATCGCGACGAACGGAATCAAACCGTCAGGCAGAGCAGCGCTCCCCGCGATCACCGCGAAGCTGCCGACCAACAGGACGAGCCAGGGCACGAGGAAGATCAGGAGGTTGGCGAGAATCTTCGCCGTCGTGTACTCCTTGGGCGAAACGGGCAGACTCATCACGAAGGCGAGGGTTTGATTCTTCCGTTCTTCCACCACCGTCGCCATCGCCAGGTGAATGCCGACGGTGATCAGAACCGTGATCAGCAGGATGCTGCCGGCAAAGAACGTTCCCTCACCGGCCTGCGACACCAGCGCGAGCGCGAGGGCGCCGGTCACGAGGTAGCCGACGATCGGCCCGCGGAGGAAATACCAGTCCTTCAAAACGAGCCGCCGGATCATGGTGAAATCCATCGACTCGGGGGGCCTCGGGGTCGTGGTGGTCACGGCGTTCATGCGGCCTTCCCTTCCCGTCGGCTGCGGACGTCGGCGACGAAAATTTCTTCGAGCGTCATCCGCTCGACCGCGCAAACTGTGGCGCCCGCGGCCTGGTAGGCCGTCGTGACCTGAGGTTCGAACCGGTTGGTGGTGACGATCGCCAGCCGGCCGCTCCGGGTGGCATCGACGATGCCCGGCAAGACGGGAAGCGCCGAGTTCGCGGGGACTTCGAGGCGCAGACGGCGCCAACGATCAAGGAAGCTCTCCTTGTCGTCCGAGTCGAGAATCCGGCCGCGGTCGATGAAGGTGATCCGATCCGAGATCTGCTCCACGTCGAGCGTGTTGTGCGACGAAAAGAGGACGGTACGGCGCTCGTCGGCGAGCACCTCGGTGAGCGCGCCGAGCACCTCGTGGCGGGCGACCGGATCGAGCCCTGTCGTCGGTTCGTCGAGCACCAGCAGGCGGGGGCGCCGGGCAAGCGCGAGCAACAGGGCGGCCTTCACCCGCTGGCCGTGGGAGAGCCCTTGAATCTTCTGCTCCGGCTTCAAGTCGAAGCGCCGGGCAAGCTCCGCGGCGTAGGCGGCGTCCCAACCGGGGAAGATCGAGCGGATGAAGTCCATGTGCCAGGCAAGCGTCGCGGCCTTATAAAGGCGTAGATCCTCAGAGACGTAGCCGATGTCGCGTTTGGCCGCCACCTGTTCGGAAGGCATCGAACGGCCGAGGACGCGGACCGTGCCGCGATCCTGGTGGACCAGCCCCATCAGAATGCGCAGCGTGGTCGATTTTCCGGCGCCGTTCGCCCCGATGAAGCCCAAGATACTGCCGACCTCAAGGTTCAGATCGATGTCGTCGAGCGTGAAATGAGGGTAGGTCTTGCCCACCCCCAGGAATTGGACGGCAAGGTCGCTCATAGGTCCTCCTCGGTCGAGCGATTCGTGGATCGGGATGAACTTGAGGTGTGGATCGCGGCGCGCAGACGGGACACCAGCTCGTCCTCAGTCAGCCCGAGCAGCTCGCCGAGCCGGGCGGCCTCTTCGAGGTGCTGATCAAGCTCGCGCTCGTAGAGGCGGGGGCCGAGATCGGGATCGTCGGCGACTGTCGATCCCTTCCCCTGGCGGGTGACGATCACCCCCTCCCGCTCCAGCTCCAGATAGGCGCGTTTGACCGTGATCACGCTCACCGCAAGCGCCACGGCCAACTGGCGGATCGAGGGGATCTCCTCCCCCCGAGCCCAGTCGCCGACCGCGATCCGCTGCTTGATCTGCTCGATGATCTGCAGGTACATCGGCCGGCCATCGGCCTGCGAGATCACGAAGCCGGCACTGTGCATATCCATATGCTGAGTATACACAGCCCGTGAGACGAGTCAAGCGGGGCGCTAGGCGAAGAACCCAGCCCAGGGTTGAGGCCGAAGGCCGATGCCCTGGGTCAAGGGTCACGGCATCCTGGCGGCCTGAAAGGCCGCGAGAACCTCAGGCTTGGCAGATCCGAAGACGGCGTACACTAGGAAACGATTTGACGAGCTGCCGCGCGTGAGCGTGGAAGCTCTCGCGGCCTTTCAGGCCGCCTTTCGGTGGGGTCTTTCCACCCAGGGCATCGGCCTTCGGCCTCAGCCCTGGGCTACAATCTCGCGGCCCTTCAGGCCGCCTGGAGGAACCCTACCCCTCGCCCATCTCCTCCACCAGCAGCAGATTGATCCACCTCGGGCTCACCTCGCCACCGCCGGCTCCGGTGGCCGCCACCTGTTTCATCGCCTGGGCGACAAGGAAACCGAGGAGGCCGGTCTTTCCCGCGCGGTATTTCTCGACCTCGGCCGAATGGGCGGCGAGCACTCCTTTAAGGATCGGCGACAGTTCGGGGCGCAGGCGATCGAGCAGCGCCTGCTCTTCGGGCGAGAGCGGGACCGGCTCTTTGGCTTCGACCTCTTTGGGCGGCTTGGCCGGTTTGGACTCCTGCCGGGGGGCGGCGGCTTTCGGGGGAGACGCCGCCTGCGGCGCCTGCTTCTTCACTTCCGAAGCCCACGAGTCGCGCAGCGGCACCGTGCGGTTGAACACCAAGGCGCCGGGGCGCGAATCGATCGGATCGGCGTAGAAATACCCCTGGCGCTCGAACTGAAAGCGTTCGCCGAGGTCCAAATCCGCCGCGGCCGGCTCCAGCTTAGAGTCGGCGAGGATTTCGAGCGACCGCGGGTTCAGCGTCGATTCAAAACCACCCTCTTCGAGGTCCGGGCGCTCGACCTGGAACAGGCGGTCGTAGAGGCGCACCTCGACCGGCAGCGCGTGCTCGGCCGAAACCCAATGGAGGGTGCCCGGCACCTTTCGGCCGTCGGGCGAGGAGCCACCGCGGGTGGCCGGATCGTAGGTGCAGCGCACTTCCACGACCTCCCCCGTCGCGGGGTCTTTGACGACGCTCTCGCAGCGGACGAAGTAGGCGTAGCGAAGGCGCACCTCGCGCCCCGGGGAGAGGCGGTGGAAGCCTTTGGGCGGCACCTCGGCGAAGTCGTCCTGCTCGATCCACAACGTGCGCGAGAACGGCACCTTTCGGCTCCCCTCCTTCGGCACGTCGTGCGGGTAGAGGGGGGCGTCCAGCTCTTCGGTCTGGCCCTCCGGATAATTGTCGATCACCAGTTTGAGCGGCCGAAGGACGCACATCACGCGCGGCACTTCCAGGTTTAACGCCTCGCGCTGGCAGTGCTCCAAGAGCGTCACGTCGACCGTGCTGTTGGCTTTGGCGACTCCTATCCGGTCGCAGAAATCGCGCAGCGCTTCAGGGGTGAAGCCGCGGCGGCGGAATCCCGCGAGGGTCGGCATGCGCGGGTCGTCCCAGCCCGAGACGAGCTTCTTTTGCACCAGCTCCAGAAGCTTCCGCTTGCTCATCAGCGTGTAGGTGAGGTTCAGCCGGGCGAACTCGGTCTGCCGTGGCGGCTCCTCGAACGGCAACGAGTCGACCAGCCAGTCGTAGATGTCCCGGTTGTTCTCGAACTCCAGGGTGCAGAGCGAATGGGTGATCTTTTCGATCGCGTCCGACAGCGGATGGGCGAAGTCGTACATCGGGTAGATCGGCCAGGCGTCTCCCCGGCGGTAGTGGGTCGCGCGCTTGATCCGATAGAGCAGCGGGTCGCGCAGCTTCATGTTCGCGGCGGCCATGTCGATCTTGCCGCGCAGCACGTGCGCGCCATCGTCGAACTCGCCGGCCCGCATCCGGGCGAAGAGATCGAGGTTTTCTTCCACCGAGCGGTCGCGGTAGGGGCTGTTTCTTCCCGGTTCGGTCACCGTGCCGCGGTATTCGCGGATCTCGTCTTCGGACAGGCTGCACACGTAGGCCTTGCCCCGCTGGATTAGCTCGACCGCGAAGTCGTAGAGCTGCTCGAAGTAGTCCGAGGCGAAAAACAGGTTCTCGCCCCAATCGAAGCCGAGCCAGCGCAGGTCGTGCTGAATCGAACCGACGTACTCCAGATCCTCCGTCTCGGGATTGGTGTCGTCGAAACGCAGGTGGCAGGTGCCGCCATATTCCGCCGCGAGGCCGAAATTGAGGCAGATCGACTTGGCGTGGCCGATGTGCAGATAGCCGTTCGGCTCGGGGGGAAAACGGGTCGTCACCCGGCCGCCGTACTTGCCGGCCGCGCGGTCGCGGTCTATCAGGTCGCGAATGATGTCGCGGCCAGGAACGTTGGATGCGGTGTCGGACACGGGCGATTTCCTCGGGGAAAGGTGGGTCGATTCGAAGTGCGAAGATAT
>JBBRUC010000022.1:0-44390 GCA_038248205.1 Thermoanaerobaculia bacterium | reverse complement strand
GTCGGCGTTCGACATTCGGATGAAGCTCCGATGGTGGAACCGGAACTACGTCGGCACCCACTTCGGCGGCTCGCTCTACTCCCTGTGCGATCCGTTCTACATGCTGATCCTGTTCGAAGCGCTCGGCCCCGGTTACATCGTGTGGGACAAGGCGGCGACGATCCGCTTCCGGCGTCCGGGGCGGGGAACGGTCCACGCTCGTTTCGAGATCCGGCCCGAGCGGGTGGCCGAGATCCGCGCCGCCGCCGATCGAGACGGCAAGGTGGAGCCGACGTTTCTAGCCCAAGTGCTCGACGACCAGGGTACCGTCATCGCCGAGGTGGAAAAGCTTCTCTACGTCCGGCGCTCGGCGCCGCCCGCGACCTCAGGCTCCGGTTCCCGGTAGCCAGGCCTCCCGCGGCAACTCGAACTGGGCGAACCGGGTTTCGGGCGACCATTTCGGATGAGGATTCGAGCCGAAGCCGGTGAAGCGGAAGCCAATCTTCTCCAGAATGCGCCAGGAGGCGGCATTCGTGTCGAGGCACATGGCGATCAACCGCTCGGTCGCCAGGTCGCGGAACGCCAGATCGATCGCCAAACGCGCCGCGGCCGTGGCATAGCCGCGCCCCCAATACGGCCGGCCGATCCAGTAGCCGAGTTCCGCCTGCGCGACCTTTCCCGTTTCGTTCTCCCCGCGGGCTCGGATGCCGAGGAGACCGCAGACCCCCACCAGGCTCGGAGCCGAGGGCTCTTCGGGAGCCGCGATCACGGCGAACAGCTGCTCCTCGCCCGTGGCGCGCTTTTCGAGCGCGGCACGAACGAATTGTTCGGCGCCATCCGCCGGGTACGGCTCCGGCAGGTTGGTCGTCGCGCCGATCGCCGGATCTTCCGCCAGCGCTTGGATTTCCCGCACATGGCGCCAGCCGACCGGCTCCAGGGTGACCGCAGCCATCGTTCACCTCACGCGTAAGGACCAAAGGAATGTTCCAAGAGTAGCGCAGGTCGAGCCTGAGCGCGAATGCTGGTTTGTTTCGACCTCCGGACTCCGAGGGAAGTTTGCTCCGATCGGGGCTTGTCCCGCTACCCCCGGCGGTGCGCACCTCGCTTTACGAGGGGCAAGCGCTTGCGTGTTCGCTCCTCTCCTCGAGAGGAAGTGACCCTTAGGAATCGACGAATGATCCGACCCAGAGTTCCTGAACTCGACCCCGAAAAGTCCTGGCCGGGGGCGGCGTTCGAGCCGGTTCGGCTCGGTCGCATGGTCGCGGCATCGCCGCCGATGCGCGAAGTTCTCTCCCAGTTGGCCGCTTTGGCCGGTTCGGACCTGCCGGTCCTGATCGAAGGGGGGCCGGGAAGCGGCAAGAGCCTCGCCGCTCTTACGCTTTGCGAGTTCGGCATGTGGGCGCGCTTCCCGCGGTTGGAGATCGACCTTGCCGCGCCGGGTTCGCCATTCGACGAGGGGCTGTTCCAAATCCGCGCGCTCGCCCAGCGCGGCCGCGGCACCCTGGTCATCGAGTCGGTCGAGATTCTATCGCCCGACCGCCAACGTACCCTCACCCACCTCCTGGACGAGATCACCCCGGCCGAAAGCGCCATCCGGGTGCGAGTGATCGCGACCAGCCGCCGCGAGCTGCGCACCGAGGTGGCCCGCGGCCGTTTTCGCGCCGACCTCTACTATCGATTGCGCGGCGCTCTGCTGCGCTTGCCCACCGCCGCCGGAGGGCCGACCGAATCCGGTCACCGCGGCGGCCCCGAAGCGAACGATCCGAATCCGACGCAGGAGAAGCCCGGCGACTTGCGAGAATTTCGCCGCCGGCAAGAGCGGGCGTTGGTGCTCGAAGCGCTCGAAGCGGTGCATTGGAACGTCTCGGCCGCCGCCCGGGGCCTCGGTTTGAGCCGCGTCGGGTTGAGCAAGAAAATGAAAGTGCTCGGCCTCTCCCGCCCCAAGGGTTGAGGCGGCGGAACGGGGGGTCAAACGACCGGCGTGCCTTCCGATGCGGTCAGCTCGCCGTAGAGGGTGGAGAGGCGGGCGGTCATCGAACCCGGTACGTTCGAGCCCGAAGGGCCAATCTTTCGTCCGTCGATCTCGACCACCGCGGCCAGCTCGCCCATCGTCCCGGTGCAAAACACCTCGTCGGCCCGGTACGCCTCGGTGAGCGAAAGATCGCGCTCGGCGTGGGGTATGCCGTTCCTTCGGCAGAGGTCGAGCACGGTGGCCCGGGTAATCCCCTCTGGGCAAGAGTGGCAGAAGGGGGTGAGCACCTCCCCCCGGTGGACCAGAAACAGGTGGGTGGCGTTGGTCTCGGCGATGAAACCGCGCGGATCGAGCATCACCGCGTCGTCCGCTCCGGCCTGGTTCGCTTGGATTTTCGCCAGGATCGATTGGATCAGATTGCAGTGGTGGATCTTCGGATCGAGCCCGTCGGGCGAGAAGCGGCGGATCGCGCTGGTGATCAGGGAGAGTCCCGCCCGATCGTAGACCGGCGCCTTGTGCTCCGCCAGGACGATGAGCGTCGGCCCGCTCCGGTTCAAACGCGGGTCCATGCCGCTGGTGATCTTCACCCCGCGGGTGAGGGTCAGGCGGATGTGGACCTGATCGCGCATGCCGTTGGCGTCCAGGGTCTTTTTGATCTCCGCGGTAATCGCCTCGGGCGAGGGGATCTCGGCGAAAGCGAGGGCCTGGGCCGATCCGGTCAGCCGGTCGAGATGCTCGGCGAGCTTGAAAATCCGGCCGTCGTAGAGGCGCAGCCCCTCCCACACCGCGTCTCCCCCTTGGACGACGGAGTCGAACGGGCTGATCCCGGCCTGGTCGCGATGGACCAGTCGGCCGTTGATGTTCACCAGCAGGTCGCGGTTTTTCTCGTTCCAGCTCTGCAGCACGATCGCCCCTTTTTAAGTCTCAAGCCGGCGGGCCAAGATCTCGATTCCGCGCTCGACCACGTCGGGCGGCGCGGCGGTGAAACAGACGCGGACGTGATTCGGATAGGGGCCGAAGCTCGGTCCCGGGGACAAGAGCAGCCCCTGGTCGACACAATCGCCGAGAAACCCTTCGAGCCCCCGGTCTTGAGGATCGCGGGCGAGCTGCTCGGCGATGTTTAGAAATAAGAACGTGCTTCCCTGCGGCGCGGAAACCCCCAGCCGGGCCGCCGCTTTCGCCCCGGTCTCGACGTACTGCGCGCGGGCGTTCTCGATCCAGGCGTCTCCCGCCGGACTCAAAGCCGCCAGGGCCGCCAGCTGCGAGGCGGTCGGCGTGCTGTAAAAGCCATGGGTGCTCACCTTGCGCAACTCCGCCATGGTCGCCGCGGGGCCTACGATGTAGCCGCAGCGGTTGCCGGCCATGCCGAACGCCTTGGAGAACGAATGGGCGGCAAAGGTCCGGTTCGGCGCGAGCGGGCGGGTGTAGGTGTGTTCTCCCTCGTAGAGATAGTCCTCGTAGACCTCGTCGGCGATCAGCCAGAGATCCTCCTGGCAGGCCCACTCGACCAGGGCTTCGATCCAAGGCCGCGGGATCGCCAAGCCGCTCGGGTTGTTCGGCGTACTCAGGTAGAGGGCGATCGTCCGGGCGGTTTTGAAGCGGGCGACCTGCTCGACCGCCGACTCGGGGGAATCGGGCAGCGCGTACGAGGGCTCCGGACCGGCCAGGAACGGCACCGGCACCGGCTTGCCGTGAAACGACTGGACGATGCCGGAGATCAACGGCCAATACGGCGCGAGGATCAGCACCTCGTCGCCCGGCGCCACGATCGCCCCGGCCACCGTGCTCAACCCCCCCGTGGCCCCCGTTGCCATCAATACGTTCTCGGGGCCGGTGGCGGCGCCCGACCGCATGCTCACCCGTTCGGCCAGTCGGGCCACCAGCTCGGGAATCCCTTGAGGCGGGGCGTATCGATGCATCCCCGGATGGTCGGCGACGCAAAAATCCTCCATCCGGCAGCCGGGCGGCGGTTCCATCCAGGTGTCGCCCACGGACAGGGGGTAGATTTCGCCTTGGTATCCTTCCAGGCGGTGCGAGAGTCGGGAGTAGACGGCACCGGGAATCGCGGCGACGGAAGGAGCGACCAGAGGGAATCTCGGCATGGCGCAAAGCCTAGCACCGCGGATTTCCGCGGATACAGCCTTTGGCCCAGGCGAAACGGTTTGCGCCCGAAGGGGGAGTTTCGAGTGCCGCCCCGCAACACGTCTGGCTCTTCGCCCCGGGTATACTCTGGCGCCAATTTCTTGCGGAGCCTTAAGAGAACGTGAAAGCCCTCATCCTCGCCGGCGGCAGCGGCACCCGATTCTGGCCGCTGTCGCGTAAAGCCCGACCGAAGCAGCTGCTCGCTCTCGAAGGGGAGCGGAGCCTGCTGCAAGAGACGGTCGACCGGCTCCAGCCGCTGGTCGCCCCGGCCGACGTATGGGTTTGCACCACCCGCGCGCTGGCCGAGGCGGTGCGCGAGCAGCTACCCGAAGTGCCGGCCGACCAGGTGCTCGCCGAGCCGGAGGGTAGAAACACCTGCCCGGCGATCGGCTGGGCCGTCGGGTTGATGATCGACGGTGGGCTGGACGTCGGAACGGAACCGATCGCCGTGCTCCCCGCCGACCACCGGATGGCCGACGACCAGGGTTTCCGCACCACCCTGGCGCGCGCCGCCCGGGCGGTCGCGGAGCACGACTACGTGATGACGCTCGGCGTCGTTCCCCGTTGGGCGGAGACCGGCTATGGCTACCTGGAGCTGGGGGCGGCGCTGCCCGAAGGGATGCGCCACGTTCTGCGGTTCGTCGAGAAACCCGACCTGGCCGCCGCCGAAGCCTATCTGGCTGGCGGGCGCCATCTGTGGAACGCCGGAATCTTCGTCTTTCGCGGCACCACGCTGCTCGACCTGCTCGCCAAACACCAGCCGACGCTCTCCGCCGGCCTCGCGGCGATCGCCGCCAATCCGGATCACGCCGCCGAGATCTACCGCTCGCTGCCGGCCGAATCGATCGACGTCGCGGTGATGGAAAAGCTCGACCACATCGCGACCTTGCCGCTCGACTGCGGCTGGAGCGATCTCGGCTCGTGGGAAGCACTGCACGAGATCCTGCCGAAGGACGAGGCGGGCAACGCGCTCCGCGGCGAGGTCGTGGCCCTCGATTCCACCGACAATCTGATCGTTGCCGAAGGCGGGCTGGTCGCCGTGCTCGGAGTCGAGGGCCTGGTCGTCGTGCGCACAGGCGATACCGTCGTGGTCCTGCCCAAAGCCCGCTCGCAAGAGGTCCGCCGGCTGGTCGCCGAGCTGGGCGGCCTTCGGCGAGACGAGTTGCTCTAGCCCGCCTGGACACTTCGCGGATGCCGATTACCCCCGCGCGACTCTCTACCGCCGCCGGCAATTCGACCCTTGCCGAGACGGGTGCCCCGATCCCGTTGGACGGGCTGGTACCGCCCGGCTCGGCCGGTCCCCCGTGGGAAGTCGAGATCGGCTTCGGCAAGGGGCGCTACCTGCTGGAGCGGTGCAAGGCCGAACCCGGGCGGCGGTTTCTCGGTATCGAGATCGCCGGCCAATACCTGCGGGAATGGGTACGCCGCTCGCGCAAGCTCGGCCTGGAGAACTTCCTGGTGCTCCACGGCGACGCGCTCGCCCTGCTCGCGACGTCGCTGCCGCATGGATTCGCCGAAGGGGTCCACGTTTATTTTCCCGATCCGTGGCCCAAGACCCGGCACAAGAAGCGGCGGCTGCTCGATCCCGAGACGGTCGATCTCGTCCTGCGCCTGCTCGCGCCGGGTGGCAAGCTCTCTTTCGCCACCGACTTCTTGGAGTACGGCGAAAAGGTGGTGCGAATTCTCTCTTCCGTCCCCGGCTTGGAAGTCCACCGTGTCGCCGAATGGCCGGAAGGCCCTCGCACCCATTACGAGGCGAAGTTCGTGGCCGAAGGGCGACCGATCGTCCGCCTGGAAGCTCGATTTACGCCGGGCGCCGAAGCGAGCCTGCATCCGCAGGGTGAAAGGGCGGTGGTCGCTGCCGTGCGTGGGCTCGGGGGCGAGGAAGATCCGGACGACGAAGACGCCCCGAGTCCTTCGCTTTAGGCCCCGGGGCATCCTCCAAACGAAGAAAGGGGTTTTAGTCGCCGAGCACGAAGGTGATGCGCATCGTGACGCGATAGCCGGTGACCTTGCCTTTTTCGATGTGGACGTGCTGTTCGGAAATCCACGCGCTACGCATGTTCTTGAGCGTTTTGCCGGCCCGCTTGATGCCCTCTTGCACGGCGGCCTCGAAACTGTCGGGGTGCTCGGCGCTGATTTCGATCACCTTGGCGACGGAAGTGCTCATATTTTTCTCCTCATGACGGCTGGGATTTTACGGCGGTTGGATGGAGCGTGAAGAATCGTTTTTGCGATTCGCGGCGGGCAACTTCAATCCACGGGCACCGGGCGAGCTACACCGTACCCTTGAACGTAGTCTACGCCGATCTCCTGGAGCGTCGCGAGGATCTCGTCGGTCTCCATCGACTCGGCGATCGTCGCGATGCCGAGCAACTGGCCGATCTGGTGGATCGATTCGACCAGCGCCCGTTGGATCGAGCCGCCGTTGACGTCGCGCACGAAGCCGCCGTCGATCTTCAAGAAATCCACGTCCAGATTCTTGAGATAGGCGAACGACGACAAGCCGGTGCCGAAGTCGTCGAGGACGAAGCGGCAGCCGCGCTCCTTCAAAGTCCGAATGAAGTGTTGGGCGCGCGCGAGGTGGGCGACCGCCGCGGTTTCGGTTACCTCAAACAGAATGCTTCCCGGCGGGGCGCCGCTCCGGTCGAGCTGTTCGATCACGTAGTCGAGGAAGCCTTCTTCGTCGAGCGATCGTCCGGAGAGGTTGATCGCCCAATGCAGCTCGACCGGGCTGGACCGTTGGCGCTCGACCAGGGACCTAAACGCGTGTTCGATCACCCAGCGGTCGATGCTGGAGATCAATCGGTAGCGCTCCGCCGCGGGAATGAACGAGCCCGGCAGCGCCACCTGACCCTGCTCGTCGCGCATTCGAATGAAGATTTCCGACATTTCCGGGGCGCCGTCGACGGCGACGAGCGGGCGGATCTCTTGGCGGAGCAGGAAGAAACGATCCTCGTCCAGCGCGGTCCGAATCCGGTGGACCCACTGCATGGCGCCATAGCGTTCTACCAGGGCGGCATCGTCCGCCTGATACTCGTGGACGCTGCTCCGGCCGCTCTCTTTGGCGACGTAACAGGCGGCATCGGCGGCGGCTAGAAGTTGCACTCGATCGCCGCTCTCGGCGCTGATCGGTACCAGGCCGATCGAAACCCCCACTTGGAAACTACGATCCTGCCAGGCGAACCGGACCGCCCGGACGGCGGCGCACAGCTCTTCGGCGATGCGCCGGGCACGATCGAGATCGGCATCCTCCAGCAGGATGCCGAATTCGTCGCCGCCGAGCCGCGCCAAGACGTCGTTCGGTCGGACCCGCGCCCGAAGCAGGTTCGCCAACTGCTTGAGCAGTTCGTCGCCCGCCAGATGGCCGGCCGTGTCGTTGACCAGTTTGAACTCGTCGAGGTCGAGGTAAAGGAGCGCATGGCGGCGGCCTTCGTCGCACGCGGTGGCAAGACTGGTATCCATGCGCTCTTCGAATTCGCGCCGGTTGATCAACCCGGTGAGCCCATCGTGGCGCGCGAGATAGCTCATCTCGCGCTCCATTCGGCGAATTCGGGTGACGTCCTTGAACACCAAGACCGTCCCTTGCACGTTGTTCGAGGTGTCGAGGATCGGCGCCACCGAGTCCTGCACGGCGAACTCGACGCCGTCGCGGCGCACCAGGGTGGCGCTTCCCGGCAGCTCGACCACCCGACCTTCCGACAGGCAGGTGGCGATCGGGTCGAAACCGATCGGTCGGCCCCGCTCGTCGACCAGGTGCAAAACGCGGAGAGCCGGCTGGCCGTGGGCTTCGGCGGAGGTCCAGCCGGTCAGGTGCTCGGCGACCGGGTTCAAGTAGTCGATCCGGCCTTCCGGGTCGGTGCGGATCACCCCGTCGCCGATCGAGGCGAGCGTCACCAGGGCGCGTTCTCGCTCCAGCTCCAAGCGGGCTTGATTCTCCCGCAGCGCCAGCTCCGCCTCCTTCCGGTCGGTGATGTCGAGCGCCGAAAGAAGGCCGGCCGAGCCCTCGCTCGTCATGACACGGGTAGCGCTCACCTGCATCCACCGTTCGGTTCCGTCCTTGCGGAGGATCTTCATTTCGACGGTGGAGTTGAGATCCTCGCCGTCAAGGCGTCGTCGGGCGCGTTCCAGCACGCCGGCCCGGTAGTCGGGATGGACCATCAAGGTGATCGGTGAGCCGATCAGCTCGGCGGCCGAATAGCCGCTCATGCGTTCGGTTGCCGGGTTGACGTAGATGTACACCTCCCGATAGACCAGGATGGCGATCTCCGTCATCTCGGCCAGAGAGCGGAACCAGCTGTCGGTGGCGACGAAAGGCACATGGCCATTCGCGCTCGATTCGATCAAGGTCGTCACGCGCTCGCGCTCCAGGGGGAGAGGTCGATTGAGGAGACGAGTGATTTGTTAAGCAATTCCCATGCCCCAAAACGCCGATTTCAGCGCGGGCGCCATACCAGGATCAGCCAGCCGCGTCGGTCGCCGATTTCCTCCGGGCGCGGATCGTCAACGATTTGGGCTGCGCCCAGCCGGGCCTCGAACGCCGGCAGACCGGCGAGCGGATAGGGTCCGAAGCCAAAAGTGCGCTCGATCCCGGCGAAGCCGAGCCAAGGCGAAAAGTCGGCGCCCGCCGCGACTCGATGCCGTTCGTAAAGCAGGTCGAACGGCAGGCTGGGCACCGCAAGCTTGACCCGCACCCCCACGTGGCGGTCGCCGACCAGGGCGCCGGGAGCGAGAGCCGAGGCCTCGATTCGCTCCGGGAGCCACGGAGAGAGGGAGCTCGGCGGTCCTCCGACTTGGATACGGTCGAAATCGAACCGCGCGCCCTCGACCCGGTCGCTGCGGAGGGTGAAATCGAGCCCCCACGAGCCGCGCCCGAGCGCCAGTCCCAACTGCCCCCCGGTGGTGCGAATCCCCGAACCGCCGGCCCCCTGAAGCGCGATTCGCGGCTCGAAGCGGAGACGGTCGCGGGAGAGGTCGAGCGCGCCGCCGATTTCCAACCCGATCCGTGTGCGGCTCTGGGATCGGATCGGGCCGAACGGATCAATTCCCTCGATCGACGCGTGGGCGAGTGCCTCCGTGCGCCATCGGCCGAAACGCCGTTCGAGGTCCGCGGTGAGCTGAACGCCCGACCGGTCGAGATCGAGACCGCCGGCATTGGCTCCGACCCGAGTCGCCTGGGTCGGGCGCTCGTCGATTCGGAACCCGCGCAACGACAGCTCCACCGGCAGGCCGCGAAACGTGGCCTCCAGGCTCAGCCCCCGGGGTTCCGCCCCCTCCGCGCCGCCGATCCCGCCGAGGGCGAGAAACTCGAAGCGGCCGAGCGGATCGCCGCCTCGGATGCCCAGCTCGCTCCGATTGCCTGCGGCCGAGGCGATCGCGCCGCCGAACAGTGGCAGCCATTCGAGCCGGCCGAGACCGTACGGCTCGCCGGGTGTGACTTGAGCGGCGGCGAGCTCGACCGGTTTGCGTGGCGGGACCGGTCGCACGGCGGGTTCGAAGTCGTTCGCCTCGAACTCGGTCGACGGCAGGGGCGAAGCGCCTGACGTTTCCGCTTCGCTCGCCAGCTCGATCCGGCGCAGATCGAGTCCCTTCGGTTCGAGCGACAAGTAGAACAGCGCGCGGCCGTCAGGTGTGGGCGTTGGAGCGAAGGCGGCCCCGGCGGTCCGGGTGATCGGCACCGGTTTGCCCTTCCCTTCGACGGGAAACGCGAAAAGGTCGATCCGTCCTTCGCGGCCGAGGCTGGCGAAGATCGTCTTGCCATCGGTGCTCCAGGCGGGAGACGAGGGAGTCGATGCGCCAACCTCGCCGGGCAGCGGCAGCTCGCGCTCGGTGTCACTGGCGAGATCGCGGACGACCAAGTGCCAGCTCCCCTCGGTGTGGCGCAGGAAGGCCAGGTGGCCCCCGCCGGGCGACAGACGAGGAGCGTCGTAGATCGGGTCGATCGAAGCCTCGGTGATCGAGGTGACCGCGCCGCTCGCGAGGTCAACGCGAACGATCTCTGACAGGCCATGGCGTTGGCGCAGGGCGACCGCCCACGTCCCGTCGGCGCTCGGATCGGCGTCGCGCAGATCGGCGTTGTGGGTGATCCGCCGCACGGTGCCTGACGACAGGTTCCAGGTGAATAGGTCGGGATGGAGAAAACCCGCCCCGTCGGGCTCGAAGCGGACGAAGAGAATCGCGTCCTCACCCAGGAAGCGGGGCATCGAAGGCCTCCGGCCGCCCCAATCCTTCAGCCGGAAGAGAGGCCGCCGCGCCGGGGGACCGTACTCGACCGCCGGAACGTCCTCCGGATCGCGGGCGTCCTTCGTGCTTTCGTCGCTCTTGCCGCCGGTTTCGCCTACCGGATCGGCTTCGGTTCGATCGCTTTCGTCTCCCAACCCGAAAACCGCCAACTCCGCCCCGCCCTCGCCCTTCCGCCGCTCGCGAACCACCGCCAACCGCTCCCCGGAGGGCGAAACGGCCGGTTCTCCCGCGCCCCGTGGTAGCTCCAGCCAGAGATCGCCCTCGTGAAGCGGCGCGAGCCGCTTCTCGATCTCGATCGCCTGCGCTGAAAGCTCGGCGCGGAACCGATCCCAAAGATCGCGGGGCGAGCTGCCTTCCGGCCCGGCGAACACCCCTTGGAAACTGTCGTCGAACGAGCGCGCGGTCCGCGCCGACATGCGAGCCCAGAGATTCTTGAGGCTGCCCGGCCCGGCCCGTCGTTCCAGCCATTCGAGATAAGCCGAGCCGGCAAGGTAGGCCATCGACATGCCGAGGTAGCCGTCGCCGTCGCTCGCCAGGCGGTCGTAGCCCGGTAGCTTGCCCGCTGCCGCCCAACGACGAAGGATGGCGGCGCGCAGATCGCCGTTCGGACGGCCGGACCCCGTGAGCCGACCCTCGACGAGCGTCGCGTAACCTTCGGTGACCCAGCGAGGTGCCCTTAGGGCGTGCGGCCCGACCGGCAAGAACCCGCGAGCCCGGTTGCGCGAGGGCCGCAGCAGGTGCACCAGGTGAGTCTCCTCATGCACCGCCAGCAGTTCGATCCAATCCCGATAGTGGCCGATGATCGAGCCGGCGTCTGGCGGGCTGGTCCAGAGCACCATGCGCGGCCGGCCGAGGAGCGGCAACGCCATGCCGTTCGGTTCGGCGACCGGATCGGAGACGAAAACGTCGACGATCTGGGGCGGCTCGTAGCCAACCTCGGCGATCACCGCCGCGCGAACCGACTCCAGCCGCGAGGCGGCGCGGAGCGCCCAGGCTTCGGATTCCCTCGGGTAGTGTACGCGAAAATGCTCGGTTGCGGCCGTTTGCCACTCGGCCGCCGGCCCCTGGGCACCCGCGGGCGCGCCGAGCAGGGCTGGAAGGACGGCGACCGCGGCGGCGGCCACGACGGAAAGCGAAGCGATCCGTCGCATTCCGCGCCGCGGCGAGGGGTTCGAAGCGCGGGCGCTCACGGTTCCCGCTTCATGCTTTCGGCGGAAGGTCGCGCGCCTGCGGCTCGTCTTCGAAGCCGTGGTGATTGTGAGAACCGTCGCAGAACGGCTTGTTTTTGGACTGCCCGCAGCGGCAGAGGGAGATCGTCGTTCGCCCGCCGAGACCGTAGGCGTTGCCCGAAGGGTCGAGCAGTTGGATGTCCTCGCCGGTGACGCGGAACGGTCCGTTCTTAAGCGTTACGACTTTGATCGGCCCGGCCGGGTTTTGCGTGTCGCTCATTGAAATCTCCTCGAAATCTGAAAGGCACACGGCGCCACCCGCGAATCGCGGGAGCGGTCAGAGCGTACAGTATGATGATCGACCCGTTCTTACCGGGATTCACAGCCGTAGCGCCAAGCTCTCGCCATGAAATTCCTCGCCTTTTTCCGCCGCTTCAACACTGTACGCCTTCGGCAGGCGGCGGTCGTCGCGATGCTGGGAGCGGCCCTTTGGTTTACCTGGCGACTGGTGGCCAATATCTCCTGGCGCGATTTGGGCCACCGGGTGGCCGCCGCCGATTGGCCGTTGCTGGCCCTGGCGCTCGCCTGTCTGGTCGGGCGCTATCTGCTCTGGGATTATCGGATGGCGGTCGCCTCCCAACGAGCGGTCGGTTCTCAACCCAGGCTCGGCTTCGGGTTCTTCGTGCTCCTCGCCTCGGCGATGCTCAACTTGATCACCCCCTCGGCCCGGGTGGTGGGCGGTGCCTTGCGCGCCCGCTACCTCGCCCGCTCGATGGGGCGGCCGTTCGCGCCGCTCTACGGTGTGGTTCTCTACGATCAGCTGGCGCATTCCGTGGTGATGACCGGCTGGACCGGGCTCGGCCTGGTCGCGGTCGCCTGGACGCTCGGCCGGCCCTGGCTCGGCGCCGTGGCGTTCGCGGCGTTCGCGGTTCTCGTGGTCGTCGCCTTTCGAGCGGTCTCTTGGGCCGGTAAAGGCTCGCTCGGCGGTTTCTTCGCCCGTCGTGCCGAGCGGGCGAGCGAGCGGGGCGGTCGCGGTGAGCGGCTCTACGGCCACGGCCGCGAAGCCGCCGAGACGCTCGAAACCCTGGTCGGCGAGCCGCGGTTGCGTTTTCCCGTGGTCGCCCTCGGAGTCGGTTTCTTCCTCCTTTCGGCTTTCGCCCAGTGGTTGATTTTCGCCGCCCTCGGCCGTACGGAAAGCGTCCTCGTGGTGATGGCCGTGGTGGCGCTCGGCGCTTCGGCCGGAATGCTCACGGGAACTCCCGGCGGGGTGGGCACCACGGAGGCCGCGATGGTCGCCCTGTTCGGCGCGCTCGGAGTCGGTCCGGGCGAAGCGGCGGCGGCGACCCTGCTGTTTCGCGGACTTCATTACGCGAGCGTGCTGGCCCTCGGCGTGCCGTCCTTGGTGGTGCTGGAGCTGCGGTACGGTGCGCGGTTCGGCGCCTCCGGAAGGGCGACGGAAGAGTCGCCCGAGACCGCCGTGGAGTCCGCGGCATGACTCGGCCTGAGCAGAACAAGCCCGTAGATTCAACGGGCCCGGATCCGTTGCTCCGCTTTCGGTCGGAGATGCCGGTCACCGGTCGCTACGTCTATTTGAATCACGCCTCGATCGGGCCGTTGCCGCGCCGATCGGCCGAGCGCGCGGCGACGCTTGCGCGAACCATCTCCGAAACCGGCGACCGCCGGTGGCCGGAGCGCAACGACGAGGTCGAACGGGTCCGCGGGCTCGCCGCCCGGCTGATCGGCGCGCGCGCTCCTCGCGAGGTGGCGTTCGTTGAAAACACCTCGACGGGGCTCTCGGCGGTGGCCGAAGGTATCGACTGGCGGCCGGGCGACAACGTGGTCGGCGCGGAAGGGGAGTTTCCGTCGAACGCCTATCCGTGGATGAACGTCAGGGTGCCGGGGGGTGGAGAGGTGGAGTATCGCCTGGCGCCCGAACGCGCCGGCCGGATCGATCCGGAGGATCTGCTCGCCCGTATCGACGGCCGGACCCGGCTGCTCGCCCTCTCCTGGGTGCAGTACTCCACCGGCTTCCGATCGGACCTCCAGCGCTTGGGGGCGGCCTGTCGCGAGCGCGGCGTACTGTTCGTGGTCGATGCCATCCAGGGGCTCGGCGCCCTGGCGCTCGACGTCGAGGCAAGCGGCATCGACATCCTCGCCGCCGCGACCCACAAGTGGATGCTCGGACCCGAAGGGGTCGGCCTGCTCTACATCTCGGACCGGGTGATCGACCGGTTGCGGCCGACCCGCGCCGGCTGGCGCTCCACCCGTACGCCCTACGAATGGGCGCATCTCGATCTCACGTTCGCCGAGGGCGCCAAGCGCTTCGAGAGCGGAACGCTCAACGGGCTCGGCATCGTCACCCTGGGCGCCAGCCTGGAGATTCTGCTCGAAGCCGGGACGGCGGCGATCGAACGGCGGGTTCTGGCGCTCGCCGAGCGGGCGGCTGCGGGTTTCCTAGCGGCCGGTTTCGCGCTCGCGGCACCGCGCGGCGAATCGTTCCGCGAAGAACTCTCAGGGATCGTCGCCGGTACCCATCCGAAGAGTGACGCGGAGAATTTGGCAGGCGCCCTCGCCGACCGGGGCTTCGTCGTTTCGGCACGCGCCGGGCGGCTGCGGGCGGCCCCCCATTTTTACAACTCCGAAGACGAGATCGATCGGTTCCTCGAAATCCTCGCCGAGCTGGCCGGGCAATAGCCTCGGCGCCTTGGTAGAGTCCCGCCGTTCATGAGAAAGCGCCTCGCCGGCTGTGCCGTCCTCGCCCTTTCCTGTTTCCTCGCGCTGGTCGCCGCCGAGGGGCTCTTGCGCTTCCTGTCCGCCCACTGGATGCACGTCTTGGACGTCGAGATGTGGCGCTACGCCCGGCTGGTCAAGACGCCGTCCCAGATTCCCGGCGCGGTCGAAGTGCATCGGCCGAATGCGGACGAATGGCTGATGGGCACCCGGGTGCGCACCGACCAACGCGGCTTTCGCCGCAACGCGCCGGACGTCGAGGCCGCGCGCCAACCGGGGGATCGGCTGGTGATGGCGGTCGGCGATTCGCTCACCTTCGGCTGGGGCGCGGGCGAGGCGGACACCTGGCCCAACCAGCTCGAACAGCTGCTGCGCCAACACGGTGCGCCGTCGCGGGTGATGAACTTCGGGATCGGCAACTCGAACACGTCGATGCAGCTCGCGCGCTATAGGGCGCTCGCCCGTGAGCCGAAACCGGCGTGGGTGATCCTCGGTTTCTTCATCAACGACGCAGAGCCCGACCCCAAGCTTTCGGACAGTCCCCTGGTCTGGCATTCCGCCCTCGCCGGCCTGCTCTCCACCCGCCTGCGCCAGAGCGCGGAGGTGAAGCTGCGCGACTACAAGAGCTATTACCGCTCGCTCTACCGCGACGATCAACCGGGCTGGCTGCGCCAGCAACGAGCGATGGCCGAAATGGCGCGCCTGCTGCGCGAGGACGGCGTCCCCTACACCCTGCTGCTCTGCCCGGAGCTACACGAGCCGCACAACTTTGGAAGCTTCGCCGACATCTACGGCAAAGTCGCAAAAGTCGGCCGCGCCAACGGCTGGGAAGTGATCGATCCCTCCGCCCGCTTCCCCGCCGACCACGACCCCGATTTCTGGGTCACCCCCGGCGACGCCCACCCGAACCGCAAAGCGCAGAAGATCTACGCCGAGGCGTTGTTGGGGTCGAAGTACGCGTTGTCGGGGCGGTAGGTGATATCTGCGACGCGCAGTCGCGATATCCTCCGAAACGGCTTTCGGATATACTCCCCGCGGGAGATAAGAATAATGGCAACCCGAAAAACGAGCGTCGAGATCGATGAGGAACTGCTGGCGGAGACGCGGTCCGTCCTCGCTACGAAGACCGTCCGCGAAACCATCGAACAGGCGTTCCGCGAGGTTTTGCGCAGCGTGGCTCTGCGCGAAGAAGTTCGCGCCCTGTCGGAGATGGATGGGATGGATCTCGCGGACCCGCAGGTCATGGCGCAAGCCTGGCGCTGATGCAGGCTCGGTATTTAGCAGACAAGAGCGCCCTGGCTCGCATGCCTTTGGCGCCGGTCCGCGCCCGGTTGGGTGCTCTGATCGAATCACGGGAAGTCGCCACTTGCGCAGTGGTCGACCTCGAGGTTCTCTTCAGCGCTCGAAACTACGAGGAGCACGAAAAAATCCGGCACCGCCGCAGTTTCGCCTTCGAAAGCGTTCCCCTCACGGAGGCGATCTTCAAGAGAGCGATCGAAGTTCAAGGCCAGCTTTCCCGCACTGGGAAGCACCGAGTTCCAATTCCTGATTTGATCATTGCCGCGACCGCAGAATCAGCGGGCCTCACCGTTCTCCATTACGACGCGGACTTCGATCTGATCGCTCAAGTCACCGGACAAGCGGTCGAGTGGGTCGTTCCGCGGGGCAGCGTCTAAAGTCTTCTCCTACCCCGAAGAATCCCCCAACCCTCCCCGCCAGAGTCCGGGCGAAGGCTTGAGCGTCGACGAGCGCCAGGTTGGCCCCCTGGCCGATTTGGTACATTGTCACGCAGGCTACCTCAAGCCATGCCGGCTCGACCGAACGCCCTCCCGAGGATTCCCCCCGCCGTGAACGAACCCGATACTTTCCATCTCTCGGGCCTCTGGCGCTATCCCGTAAAGACGCTAGCGGGCGAAGCGTTGGCCACCGCCGAGCTGACCGAGAACGGCATCCCCGGCGATCGAATCGTCCACGTGCGCGGCCCGGAAGGAGTCCGGACCTCGCGCAAGCAGTATCGGCTGCTCGGCCTGTCTGCCACCCTCGATCCCTACGGCCGGCCGTTGGTCGAGGGTCTCCCTTGGGACAGCGCGGAGGTTCTCTCCCTGGTTCGCGAGGCCGCCGGGGCCGATGCCTGGCTCGAAGAGTACGAAGGGACGGAGCGGTTCGACGTCTTGCCCCTGCTGGTCGCGACCGATGGCGCGGTGGCCGAGTTCGGCCGCGATGTGCGCCGTCTGCGCCCCAATCTGCTGATCGGCGGGGTCCATGGGATGGACGAAACCCATTGGGCGGGTGGCGAGCTGCATATCGGGGAAGCGATCATCCGTCTCGATTCGCTCCGCGGGCGTTGCCCGATGACCACAGTCGATCCGGATACCCTGGAACGCGATCCGGAGGTTCTGCGCGACATCGGCCGCCGTTTCGGGGGAAGGCTGGCGCTGAACGCCGAGGTCATTCGCCCGGGCGTCGTGTCCGTGGGCGACCCGGTGCGGCTCGTGAGGTCGGGCGCCTACCTTCCCCCGAACCCCAAGCTCGGGCCATAGAGCGCCGCGTTGAGCAGCAGCGGCATCGTGCCGCGCCAGAATGATCGATACGACGGTTCCTGGGCAAAGAGAACGACGGAGCCGCGTCCGTGCGATTCAACGCTCGTGAGCAGGCTTCCCGCCAGACGCTGCTCCGCCTCGGGAAAAGCGAACCCCGAGAGCAGCGGCGCCTCCGGCGCTACGGTCAACACGTCTTGCTGCGGATCTCCCGTCGGCTGAAGCACCAGATCGCCATCGATCAGCACGGGAGGCGCTTGGCGGATGCCGCTCGCGAGCGGGTGGTTGGCGGTAAGGCGGGTGGCGAACGCGGCGCCTGGGGTGAAGACCGGCCGGTCGGTCGGGCGCGGCGCGGCCTTCTCGGTCGCGTCGAGAGCGGGGGTGCCGGTGGTGTCGGCCTTGGCCGATTCCGTTTCGGAAGAGGGTTCGGCCACCGGGGCTTCCACGGTCGCCGAATCGTCCGGCGATTCTGGGTCGCCCGAGGATTTCCAAGGTTCGACCGCGGTGAAATTCTGTTCCTGAAGCCAGGAGATCGCACCGGCAACACCGATCAGCACGCCGCCGCCCTTCACCCAGGCGTCGAGGTGCTCTTTGCGCCGGGTCGTGATTCGATCGTCGTAGTCGCCGTCGGGCAGGATCAGCGTGTCGTAGGCCGCAAGGTCGAGATCGCCCAGTCGGTCGAGTTCGAGACGGTCGACCGGCGCTTCGAGCGTGTGGTCGAACAGGAACCAGAGCGCGCCGAATGAGGTGGTGTCGACCCCCTCGCCGCCGATCAGCCCGATCCTCACGGAACGCAGCGACGGCATGTCGCGGGAGCCGAGCGAGAGACCCTCGATGTCGAACGACGAGGCGATGCGCGTTGCGCCGAGTCCGAGATCGAGAAGCGCCGCGGCCACGCCCTCCTCAAAATCCGGCGAATTGCCATAGCGCGGCACGAACAGCGTACCGGACGGGTAATCCCGCTCCGCGGTGTGAAAATCGCGCAGCGCCACCCGCAGAGCGAAACCCTCTTTCCGCAGGCGCACCTCCAGCTGGTAGGAGGCTAGGCCCTTCGGCGCGATCAGCAGGCCGAGCGTACCGGTTCCCGAAATCCCGGTCTCGGCGGGAGCGAGCGGTTCGAGGCTCCCGAGTCCCGGAACTCCCGGCGTCGCGAGCCAAACCTGTAGATTGAACGCGAGCGGCAGCGACCAGGCGGTGATGTCGTAAAACTCGCTGTCCAGGTTGCGGCTCTGGCGTTCTTTCTGGCGCTCGATGAAGCGTTCCGAAAGCTGGGTCCGGCGCTCCAAGAGCGCTTCGACCAGCGGCCCGAGAGGCTGGCCGGAGGTGACGACGAAAGTGCCCGCGGGGAATTTCCGCGACACCTCGTCGCCCCCGGCGGCCGGGCGGACCTTGAGTTCCGCCGCGCGGCCGAGCTGCTCGACGCGGATGCCGTGCAGGGCCAAAAGGTCTGCCAGGGCGCGGGCCTCGGGAGCGTCGGGCGACCAGGCGTAGAGGCGCCCCGGCCCGGTCCCGGCGTCGAGTCGATTGGCGACGAAATCGTTGAGCAGGCTGCGCGAGTTGGCCGCCGCGGTGCTGAACGTGGCGATCGAGGTCGCGAGATGGTGGGCGACCCGATCGGCCAACGCGATGCGCGTACCGTCCGTGCGGGTGAGCAGCTCGCCCGCCCGCCCGCCGCCCGCCATTTCGTAGGTCATGCCGACGGCGCCGCGCAGGCTGGGATAGGAGTCGCCGTAACCCGGGTAGAGGAGGTCGTAGTTTTCCTGCTTGAAGTAGACCCAGCCCAGACGGTCGAACGCGCCGGCATTGGCGCGACCGAAAGTTTCGAGCCACGAGAGCGTGCGGCGGGAGATGCGGCTATGGACCGGCTCGGCCGGGGGCGGAAAGAAATAGGTCGAGTCGGCGCTCATTTCGTGGAAATCGACGAACACCTGTGGCTCCCACGAGCGATAGGCGGTGAGCCGCGCGCGCGTTTCGGGCTGGGTGGCCCAGGCCCAATCGCGGTTCAGATCGACGAGATAGTGGTTGACGCGACCACTCGGCCAGGGTTCGGCATGTTCCGCCGCTTCGCGCCGCGGGTTCGGCTCGGCGCCCCGGCGCTGCTCGTAGCTTCCCAGGTAACGTTCGCGACCGTCGGGATTCATCAGTGGGTCGATCAGCACGACCGTGTGCTCAAACAGCCGGCCGAAATCGCCTTGCCCGGCGGCGAACACGTAGGCCGCGCCCATCGCCGCTTCGGCCGACGAGGATTCGTTGCCGTGAACCCCATAGCCGAGCCAAACGACCGCGGGCAATCGGGAGAGCAGCCGCTCGCGCTCGTTGGCGCTCAGGCGACCAGGTTCCGCCAGGCGCTGATGATCGCGTTGGATCTCGTCGAGCTTGCCCAAGTTTTCGGGCGTTGAGATCGCCAGCAAGACCAACCGGCGCCCTTCCGCCGTGCGGCCGTAGTCGAACAGCACGACCCGGTCGGAGGCGACATCCAGGGCGGTCAGATAGGCGAGGATCTGCTCCCAATGATGAAACCCGGCACCGAGCGGCGCGCCGAGGATCTGATCCGGCCGCGGCACTCGGGCGTCGAGCGGTGGCAGATCGAGCTGCTCGCCCTGGCTCGCCGAAGCGAGGAACGGTGTCGCCGCACCACCGGGGGCGTTGGAAGCAACGGCGCCGGCCGCCGCTCCGAGGGGGATACTCCAGAGAATCGATACGAGCGCCCAAGGCGCAAACCGTTGGAAGTGCATGGAAATCCTAGACCCGCGTTTCGATCAGGAGAACTGGGTTTCGGCCGAGATGTTCAGCCGTTTCATCATTTCGTGGAGCGTCGTCGGTTTGACCTGGAGCAACTCGGCCGCGCGCTTCTGCACTCCGCCGGCCGTCTGCAACGCCTTGACGATCAGCTGCCGTTCGAAGTCCGACACCGCCTCCTTGAACGGCAGGCCGGTGGCAGGCATGACCAGCGGCGAGGACGGTGGATCGCTGCGGCGGACGTTTCCCGGGAGAAGATCGACACCGAGCCACTCCCCGGAAGAGAGGACGGTCGCCCGCTCGATCACGTTTTCCAACTCTCGCACGTTGCCCGGCCACGGGTAATCGAGCATCAGCTCCATCGCCTGCGGGGTGATCTCGCGGATCGCCTTCTCGTTCTCGGTGGCGAATCGGGCCAGGAAGTGCTGGGCGAGGAGCGGGATGTCCTCCGTCCGCTTGCGCAGCGGCGGGAGGGTGATGGTGATCACGTTCAACCGGTAGTAGAGATCCTCGCGGAACTTCTCCTGCTGGACCATATCGGCGAGCGCCGCATTGGTCGCGGCGATGATCCGGACGTCCACCCGCGTGTTCTCGATCGAGCCGACGCGCATGAATTCCTTCTCTTGGATCACCCGCAGGAGCTTCGCCTGAATATCCATCGGGATGTTGCCGATCTCGTCGAAGAAGATCGAACCGCCGTCGGCCACCTCGAACAGACCCTTCTTGGTCGCGATCGCGCCGGTGAACGCGCCTTTGATGTGGCCGAAGAGATTGCTTTCGAGCAGATCGCCGGGCATCGAGCCGGAATTGACCGTGACGAACGCTCCGTCGGCGCGCCGCGAATGATGGTGGATCGCCTTGGCCACCAATTCCTTGCCCGTGCCGCTCTCCCCCAGAACCAGGATGTTCGACTTCGCGGGCGAGGCGAGCTGGATCAGCTCGTAGACCTGCTGCATCGGCTGGCTTTTGCCGAGGATCTGGTCGAAGCTGTAGCGCCGCGCGAGCTGCTGGCGCAACGAGCGATTTTCGTGGCGGAGGCGGCGCTGCTCCAATCCCTTGCGGACGGTGAGCAGAACCTCCTCGTTTTTAAACGGCTTCGGGATGTAGTGGAACGCCCCGTCGCGCATGGCGCCGATCGCGCTCTCGATCGAAGAGAACGCGGTGATCACGACGACGGTTTGCTCGGGATCGCGGGTGCGGATCTCGCGCAGCACCTCGCGCCCCGACATGCCCGGCAACATCAGATCGAGCAGCACGAGGTCGATCTCCTCGCGCTCGATCAGCTCCAGCGCCTCTTCACCGGTGGTCGCGGAGATCGTCGAATATCCCTCGCGGCGCAACAGGGTCGAGAGGACATCCTGAAGGACCTCCTCGTCGTCAACGATCAGGATACTCATGGCGTCGACAGGGGCGATCCCGTCATACGTCGCCCGCGCTGGCTGCGATCACGGCGGAGCCGGCCGCGTTCGTCATCCGGGGAAGCTCGACGCGGAAAGTCGCTCCCGGGCGTACCGCCGGGTCGCTTGAGACGTCGATCCGGCCGCCGTGCCGGGCGGCGATGTCCGCGCTGATCGACAGGCCGAGGCCGGTGCCTCCGGCGCCGAGCTTGGTCGAAAACAGCGGTTCGAAGATCCTGCCGAGATGCTCCGGCGCGATTCCCGGACCATCGTCGGCGACCTCGACGATCAGTCGGTCGGTCTCGGCCTTGAGCTCCACCGAGAGCCGGCCGCGACCGCGCGGCGACATCGCATCGAGCGCGTTTAAAAAGAGGTTGGTGAAGATCTGCTGCAACTCGCCATCGCAGCCATCGATCATCAACGAGCTCTGGGGGATCGCGGGAGCGGCCCAGGCGATCTCGATGCGGCGCTTGGCAAAGCGGTCGGCGAGCAGGTCGAGCGTTTCGGTAATCAGCGCAGCGACATTGACCGGTCCCCGGTCGCTCGGACGCTTGCGGGCGAATTCGAGCAGGTTGTTGACGATCCGCGCGGCGCGGAAGGTCTGCCGCTCCATCTTTTTGAGGATCTCGCGGTGGGGATCCCCTTCCGGCGTCTCTTCGAGCAGCATCTGGGCGTAGCTCGAAATGCCGGCGATCGGCGTGTTCACCTCGTGTGCGACGCCCGCCGCGAGAAGCCCAAGGGCGGCCATGCGATCTTGCTCGCGCAGAGCGCCTTCCATCGCGATCCGCTCGGTCACGTCGTGGACCACGAGAACCTCCAGGCGGCGGGAGGGATCGCCCAGGAACTCGGCCAGCGAAAGCTGCAAGTGTCGTTGGGTCCCATTCGGATCGGTCCAGTCGACCTCGATCAGCCCCTCTTGCGGCGCGGGCAACCGAGCGGTAAGCACCTCGGCGAGCGGGCGCCCTTCGAGTGCCCTGGGCGCGCGTTCGACCAACAGGCCGAAGGCCAGGTTCGCCGAGACGATGTCGTGCTCCGTGTCGAGCACCACAATGCCGGCCGGAGAGGACTCGAAGATCCCCGCGCTGTAGCGCTCCAAGCGCTCCACTTGGCCGAGCCGATCGCTTAGCTGATCGACCAGTTGGGCGTTCTCGATCGCCAGCGCCGCCTGGTCCAGCAGGTGCCGGACCAAGTCGAGGTCCTCGCCGGACAGGAGGCCTCCGTCGAGCTTGTAGCCGGTGAGGACGACGCCGACCCGGCTGCCGCGGACGGTGAGGGGCAGGGCATAGCGATAGCCGGCGATGAACAGCACCTGCTCGCTCGGAGCCACCTCGGCGGGCAACGCGATCGGTGACAGGCGGCGAAACGTCGAAGGCCAGAACTCCTCGCCGAGCGCATCGACGGCCAAGCGCAAGGGGATCTTGGGGTCGGTGCCGAACTGCTCCAGCACGGCGCCCTGGGCGAGGTAGAGACCGACGCGCTCCAGCTCCAGGCTCTGCTGCAACTCGCCGAGCAGCTTGGTGCACAGGCGGCCGAGGTCGCGCTCGTGGAGGAGTTCCCGCCCGAAGCTCGCGAGCGCCCGGCGCTGGCGGAACGAGCCGCCGTACTGCACCCTCTCCAGAAGGGTCGAAACGCTGCGCCGGGCGGGCACCAAGAGAGCGGCGATACCGACCCCGGCCACGAACGAGAGCAGGTTTCGAGCGGCCGCGAACTCTTGTCCCAGGCCACGGTTGATCCCCAGGTTGATCAGCGAAAAGCCGATCGCCCCCAGCAGCAGGGTGAGGGTCGCCGACAGGGCATCGCGGACGATTCCCTCCAGATCCCACAGCTTGTAGCGCAGGATCGCGTAGGCGAAGGTGAGCGGCACGAGCGCCAAAGGCAAGACGGCCAGGGCGTTCCAGGTCTCGTTGGCGCGGATCCCAAAGAGGTACGGCACCGCGTACAGCGCGACGAACGGCAGGTAGCCGCCGGCCAGGCCGAACGCGATCCAGCGTACCTGGCGCTGCCCTTCGAGGTCGCGGTCGCGCGCGATGCGCCAGGCGAGCAGTGCGATCGCGGCAAAGGCGGCACCCAGCAGGTGGGCCAGGTCGAGCCGGTCCAACGCCCAGATCGCGCCCGCGTTCGGCCGCAGAAAGATGACTTCGAACTGGAGCGTCGCGAGGATCGCCGCAGGCAGGTAGAGAAACGGGAGCAGCCGCCCGTTGAGCCACCGCGCCGGCCGAAGCGGCGAGGGGAAGGTCAGGAACAGGTGCAGGGTGAGCGGGGCCAAGAACAGCCGGGCCAGCTCGTCCAGGACATAGATGGCGCGGTCGAGCAGATCCCCCGGCGGCATCAGCGGGGAGAGCAGGTAAAACGCCGCCGAGACCAGGCACCAGAGGTAGAACAGAAAGCTGTGCCGCTCGCGCTGACGGATTAGCGTATACAGGCCGATCAGCAGGTAGGCCGCGCCGGTGAGCGCCAGGATCAGATACGGCGCATCGAGGTTGAACGCCGGACGCCGGTAGGAGATCTCGGCGATTTGACCCTGACGCTCGACCACCAGGGCGCTCGCGGGCCGACCCATCAACGCGGTTCGGAGGCCTTCGCGGCTCTGGACCGATTCGCCATTGGCGAGGACCACCCGGTCGCCGATCTCCAGCCCGGTGGCCGGGTCGGTGACCTGTACGACCTGCTGCGTGCCTTCAAGGAATGCGAGGGTGAACCCGAGAGGCTGAAAAGTTTCTGCCCGACGGTGAAAGCTCGTACCGCCGATCACCGCGACGAAGGCGGCGAGCAGGAGGGCGAGGGCGAGGCGGGTTGCGCCGAGACGTTTCATGCTGAAGGAACCACAGATTTACGAACTTCGTTGGCTCTCCAGAGCAGGTTCCGTGCCACCGACACGAAAAATTGAATCGCCTTCAAGTCGCGGTATTTCAACGGTTTTTTGCTCGAACTCTCCAAATCGATGGACGTCTTCGGAATTTTGAATCCAACAGTTTCGAGCGTCCGGACGTAACCGGTCCTCCGAGCGAAACCCGCTCGAAGCCCGAAAGCGATCATCAGGAGGTAGGAAGAAGACTAGAAGCGGACGGCGAAGCCGCCGACGAAACGCTTGCGCAGCTCGTCGTCGCCCCGTTCTACCGAAACACCGGCCTGGCGCGCCACCTCGGAACCTCGGCTGACTTCGAGGTCGAGGCGCACGATCCAGTCGGTTCCGAGATCGATCAGGACGTTCAGGCTCTGCGAGATCACCAGACGAAGCTTCTCCAGTTCGGCTTCGGAGCTGCCGCTGCGGGCGTCCCGCCGCACCGATTCAAGGCCCTGGGAGAGCTTGTGGAAGGCGAAGAAGACGCCCGTCTGGGTGGCTTGAAACTGCGTGTCGATCGAGGTGACCGTATAGCTTAGGCGGTTCTCGTAGTGCTTGCGGTCGGTGGCGAAGAAGATTCCTCCGCCTCCCGAGGCGACGCTTGAGGAGAGCTTCGAGACGACCCGCGGCGCGATGCGGCGCTGGAGGTCGAAATGAACTTCCGGTAGGCGATCGCCGCGCACCAGGTACAGGCTCTCGTCCCGATCGAGCAGGTCGTCGCTGAAGTAGAGGCGCGAAGTCTCGGTGATCGTTCGCTGCGCGGCACCGAGGGAGATCCGATTGTCATCGCCCTTACGGCGCGAGAAGGTCAGGGCGTAGCACGACTCGCCCCCCTGTTCGCAAAAATCGGCGGAATGCAGGAGGACGGGGAGGAAGTCGGTCCGTTGATCGTCTAGATTCTGGTAGACCCTACGGCTGAACGAGGTCTCGGCCTGCCAGGCGGCGCCGAGTTGGACCACCACGCCCCCCTTGGGGGTCAATGCCACCGAACCGTCGCGCATCGTCGAGAACATGCCGTACTCGACGAGCACCGCCGGGCTCACCCGGACACCGCCTTCGCCGAAGACGTCGAAATTCGCCCGGTTCGCCTGGTCGAGTTCGGCGCTGCGGCCGAAGCCCGGCAGCTCCGACTGACGCTCCCGATAGCGCACACCGGCCTGAATCGTGCCGGTGTCGCCGAGCGCCGAGGTGTAGGTGCCTTCGAACAACCAGGCCCGGGAAGCCTCCGGGATATCGGGAGGATCGAACAGGCCGACCCGGTGGTAGTTGCTCTCGCTGGTGTATTGGGCGGCGAAATCGGAGCGGCCGGTCTTGCCGTGTTCCTGCGACCAGCTGACCCGGTAGTTCTCGAAGTCGACCGGCGCGCCAAGGTCATCCCGGCCGGGCGCGGCGGCGCCGCCGGTCAGGCGATTGGTGAGCGAAGTGACCGACAGCCGGTTCGACGAGCCGTCCTCGACCGCGACGGAAAGCGCGCGCACCTCGCCGTCGGTGAAGCTGCCCGTATCCGCCGGATCTCCGGCCAGCTGGATCAGCCGCCCGGTGAGCCCCACCTGGAGCTTGCCGAGCTGGCCTTCGACGTCGAGCTGGCCACCGGTCATCTGGGCCTGGGCACCCTGGAAGCTCGAATCGACCCCCGAGAGGGCTTCGAGTTCCGCCTTGAAGCTGGCCGCGTCCACCGTGTTGAGATCGGCGTTGGCAACCAGCCGCCCGGCCGGTCCCGCCTGCGCAGCCAGGGCCGCCTGCCGGATGCTCGAAGCCTCCAAGTCGCGGAGGACGTCGGCCGGGATCTTGGAGCGGAGGCTCCAGAAGTCCGCTTCCCGGCCTCCGGCGCCCTCGGCTCCCGCGACCTGACGCGCGAGCTGGATCTCCAGGAACTGGTACGCCTCGGCGGTCGAACGGGTCAGGCGCACGACCGCTGGGACGAAGCCGATCCGGTGCGCGATGATGTTGTAGACCCCGGCGGGAAGTTGATCGAACCGGAAGTTGCCCTGTACGTCGGTGGCGACCTTTTGCAGGCTGCGGTCGACCACCTGATAGGCGTAGACGGCGGCGGAACCCAGCGGGTTGCTGACCCCCACGACCCGGCCGGCAACCGCCCCATGTGACTCCGGAAGGGTTTGGGCGCGCACCCCGGCGGCGGCTGTCGCCCAGAGGGCGATAGCGACGACGACCGGGAAACTCTTCTGCGCGTTCATCTCGTCTATACCAACTTATGGCCGAGTCTAGACCTCCTCGTCGCGGTCGTCAAACCCCCTGTCCCCGATTAGGGACGAACGGCATGGCAAGGCGGTTCGGGGAGCGAACTTCCGGTGCGAACTAAACCGCGCTAGGACGGCGTTCGGGCCGCCGCCACGGCCAAGACCGAGGCGGCCCCCGCTTCGAGCAGGGCGGCGGCCGCCGCTTCGAGCGTCGCGCCGGTCGTCGTCACGTCGTCGACCAGGAGAACCCGGCGATCGGAGATCCGGTCCCTGAATGCCACGCGAAACGCCCCGGTGAGATTCGTCAGGCGCTCCCTCCGGCCCAGCCGAGCTTGGGCGCGTGTCGCCCGGCGGCGGGCCAGGGCGGGGACGAACGGCAATTCCAGGTGGGCCGCGAGCGGCAGCGCGATGCGCTCCGCCTGGTCGAAGCCGCGAGCGATCCGCCGGGTCCAATGAAGCGGTACCGACACCACCACGTCCAGGTCCGTGGCCGACAGCTCCGGCCCGAGGTGATCGGCCAGCTCCAGCGCCAGGTGGCGGCCGAGGTAGTCGAGGCGGCGGAACTTGAGCGCCAGGATCACCGCGTCGAGCGGTGGCTCGTAGCGCCAGAGGGCAAGGATGGGCGGAGCCTCCGGCACGCCGGGCAGGCGCGGAACCGGTGCCGCCCGACGCAGTCGACCCCGGCAGGCGATGCACAGGTGGAGCGGCTCGTCGCCCCCGAGCGCTCTGGCGCAACCGAGGCAGGCGACGGGAAAAAGCCAGGAGAGGAGCGATTCGCGCACCCGGCGCGAGACGCCGACGAGGCGGGCTCCGTAGAAAGAATCGGCCATCGGGGGAAAGGGGGACGTTATACTCTTCGCCCGCTGCGCCCTACGAAGGGCGAAACCGAGAGCGCCGTCGAGGCGCGTTCCACCGAGGAGGGGTCTTGAAGCCACAGCTCACTCATTTTTCGTCGATCGCCGACCAGTCACGTCAGGGTGTCTCCGGCGCCCGGTCCGCCGGCAGGTTCTTCGGCATGTTTCCTCGGGCGACGGTGCTGGTCGCCGCGTTGTTCGCGGCTTCCGGAGCGCAAGCGCAGGAACTCTATACCTTCACGGTTGGCGTGTTGGGGGGTATCGGCGGTTCGCCCGACGCGCCGCACACCGGCTTCGACCGCCAGAGCCTTCAGCTCAATCTGCAGTTCCAGACCGACACCCGCACCCAGGTGGGTCTGCGGTTCGGCCAGATCGACCTGGCCGACCGGGGCGAGCGGATCAGCGGCCTGTTCGAGCCGACGCTCCAGTACGTGACGGTCGGTGGCGAATACCGCAGCCGGCAGACCTATTACGACTCGGGTATCTTCATCGCGCTCGGCGGCTATCGCTTGGATGGTTCCGGCGGATCGACCCAGAATTCGCTCGGCGTCTCCGCCGGTGCCACGGGCGAATTCGCCTTCAATCGGCGCTTCGGCGTGGTCGCCGAGATCGCCGGCCACTACGCCGACCTCGACGAAGTCCAGTATTTCGGCACCGCTCAGATCGGCCTGGTGTTTCACTTCTAGGCCGCTTACAGTCGATCTTCGATCCGTTTGCGCACCGCGGGGTTGCTCCAGTCGGTTGCGCCGATGAACTTCTCCACCACCTCGCCGCGATCGATCAGATAGGTCTCGGGGATCTGCGTGCTGCCGAACCGGTGAGCGACGTCCCAGCTGGGATCGAAGAGCACCGAATCGTCCTGGCCGAGGCCAAGAAACGAGCGGACCTTTTCCGGGTTGTCGGCGACCGCGATCAGGATCACTCTGAAATCGTGCCGGTCGGCGAGATCGTTTCGGAACCGTTCGAGCGCGGGGATCTCCTCGACACAGGGCGCGCACCAGGTGGCCCAAAAGTGGACCAGGGTCACCGGCGCCATGCGCGGACCGAGCTTCACCGGACGGCCGGCGGCATCGATCGCGAAACCGCCCGGAACCGTCGTCTTCGAGTTTTCGCTCCGCGGCCAGAAGAGCGCCGCCGCGGCGGCCACGACCAGTACGGCCACCCACCAACGCGAATCGATCCCGCCGCGGGGGGCGGGCGGGCCGCCGGTCGGTTGTGCCTCGGAGGCATTTGCTGTCACCATGGCTAAAGGATCTCCAACCTCTTGAGCACAGAACCCGTATCTTATCGCTCCCAGGGCTCCGGCGGCGGAGCCGAGTCCGCCGGGGAGAAGGCATTTCTCGTCGGGGTCATCTTACCGACGCAGCCGGCTTTCGTCGTCGAAGAGCACCTCGATGAGCTGGAGCAGCTGGTCGCAAGCGCCGGCGTCGAAGTCGTGGGCCGCGCGGTCCAGGCGCGCAAGGCGCTGGATGCCGCGACTTTCATCGGCAGCGGCAAAGCCAAAGAGATCGCGGACTCGGCGCGCGAGCTGGGCGCCGTGATGCTGGTTTTCGACGACGACCTTTCGGCCAGCCAGGTGAAGAACCTGGAGGAGATCGTCCAGCTGCCGATCCTCGACCGCAGCGGCGTGATCCTGGAGATCTTCAACCAGCGCGCCCGCACCAGCGAGGCGCGCACCCAGGTCGAGCTGGCGCGCTCGAAGTACCTGCTGCCCCGGCTGACCCGTCAGTGGAGCCACCTGTCGCGCCAAGGCGGCGGCAAGGGAACCCGCGGCGGCGAAGGTGAAAAGCAGCTGGAGGCCGACCGTCGCCTGTTGCGCGGCCGGATCAAGCATCTGGAAGCGGACTTGAAGCGGATCGAGCGGACTCGCGAGGTCCAGCGCCGCGGTCGCACTCAAATCCCCGAGATCGCGCTCACCGGCTATACCAACGCGGGCAAATCGACCCTGTTCAACCGTCTGACCAAAGCCGGAACCCTCGCCGAGGATCGCCTGTTCGCGACCCTCGACGCCAAGCTGCGCCGCGGCATCGTCGATGGTTCCGGACCGGTGGTCTACGCCGACACGGTGGGCTTCATCCGCAAACTGCCGCACCACCTGGTCTCCTCCTTTCGCAGCACGCTCGGCGAGGCGGCCGCGGCCGACCTGGTGATCCATCTGATCGACCGCAGCCATCCCCGATGGCAGGAGCAGATGGAGGTCGCCGACGAGGTGCTCGCCGAGCTGGGAGTCGACCTCGAAAAGATCGTCAAGGTGTTCAACAAGATGGACCGCCTGGCGGCCGAGGAGGAGCCCGGCCCGGGAGAGATTTGGATCTCGGCGGCGACCGGCGAAGGGCTGGATCGCCTCCACCAGGCGCTGGCCGAACGGCTGTAGGAGTCCCCACCAATCCGCACCAATCCGCGCGAGTTGATTTGACCCGGATTGGCAAGATCCGCTACTCTATTTGCCCGTCCTGCTGGGAGGTCGTTCAACGGTAGGACATGCGGCTCTGACCCGCACAATCGGGGTTCGAATCCCTGCCTCCCAGCCAATTTCCCCTCTGAAGTTGTAAATTCCTGAAACTTCCTTCGAGTTGCCGGCTCGCCGGCACGAAGTGCGCTTTCAGGCATCTCAAGCGGCTTCCGGGTAGGTTCCTCCGGCAGCTTTCCGCCCTCTTCGGCAAACGGGCCGCGGAGCGCGCGGCGCGTCGCCGCGGTCAAGATATTTACATTCGCGCATTTCTGCATTATTCATGCTTCGCGGGCTGGCCCGCACGGCATGGAGTTGGACGGGACCGGCCCAAGTAAGGAGTCCCGCTATGTCGTACCGACGCGACCCCTCCGCCCCTCGCTTGGCCCTTCTCCTCCTCGCTCTGCTCCTCGGTTTCGGCTCGGCAACGGTTCCGGCGTGGTCGCTCGACGCGCGACCTTCAGATTCCATCTCGATCAGTGGGGAGGCGTTCCGCTCGCTGGCGTCCCGGCTGGGCGAGCTGTTGGGCCTCTGGGCGGCGGACGGGACGGTCGCGGACCCGAGCGCCTCGGGTGCTCCAGGGAGCAGCGGCGATGGAACCGGAGGCTCGGGTGACGCCGGAGTGATTATCGACCCAAACGGCCCGCCGAAGCCCTGAAGCTCGCTTCCTTCTGAAGCCATCTGGAGGCGGCGGAATGTCAGGTCGCCCGCCGCCTCCTCTCACCCTCTAACGGATCAGAGTCGCGACGACCGGAATGTCCAGATGAGCGTGCGTCACCAGGCCGGGCGGGAATCCGCCCAGGATGAATTCCGGCACGGCGCCGTAGACCGCGCCGTCCGAGTGGAAGATCACCTCGACCAGCACCATCGGCGATTCGCCCGGCGCGAGATCCTGGGGGCAGAAGTTGATCTGGCGCTCGAAACGGGCATTGCCTTTCGCATCGGCAACGACCACGTTAGGCACCCCTCCGAGCGGGATCGGAGCGGGACCGGCCGGCGTACTCATCACTCCCCACATGGTGTAGAGACCGTTCGGCACCAGACGCCGCAACTTGATGTCCACGCTCGCCCCGCCCCGGTTGTTGCAATCGAACTTCGCGGTGGCCGAGGCCGCAAGCCACTGCTTCAGGCTGATCCAGTAGCTATTGGCGGTGCGGCTGACCTCCAGCTGACCGGCGAGGTTTTGGTCGCGTAGCGGCATTCGCCCGCCGTCGAACGTCGAATAGACGCCCACCCGGCGCAGCGGCACGTTCAGAAAGGACGGATCGGGAGCGGGAGCCCCAAACGCCGCCAGGATGAACGGATCGACGTCGGTGGCGAGGATGGTTCCCGGAGGCGAATCCGGCGTGAGAGGAACGGCCACCGAGCCGCCGGGATCCTGACCTCCGAGCATCGTGAAGCCGAAGGTTCCCAGCCCGCCGCCGAGTTCCCAGATGGGCTCCCCGAGCAGACGATTCAAGCCGGTGACGGCACGGCCTTCGGTGATCAGCGGCGGCGCCGCGAAAGCGGCGGTTGCGACGAGAGAAAAGACGGCGAGAGAAAAGACGGCGAGAGAAACGATCGAGCGGCGGAGAGACATGGCAAACCCCCTTTTGGTGATGGAGGCTCCCCAACCGTTCGAGGGAGCCTCCTTACCCAATGCAGGTGCGCCAGGGGCCGAAACCCGAGCGACGATCTCCCTTTAGTCGTCGCTGCCGGCGGCGAGAGCGGTGCTGGTGACCGCCCCGCGCCCCGGCTGAAGCCAGAAGAAAGGCTCGTGCTTCTTCGGTCGAGCCCCCGCCTCGTCCATCGTCTTGCCGTCGTACACCCGGCCGTTTTGCACCACCTCTTCAATCGAAGTCGTGTTACGGATGTCTTCGAGCGGATTGGCCGAAAGGATCACCAGATCCGCGAGCTTGCCCGGTTCCAGCGAGCCGATGTCCTTGTCCATCCCCAGGTACTGCGCGCCGCGCAAGGTGGCCGAGCGGAGCGCTTCGAGCGGCGTCATGCCGCCTTGGGCGAACATCCAGATCTCCCAGTGCGCGGCGAGACCTTCGCGCTGCCCGTGCGCGCCGAGCTGGACCGAGACGCCCGCGTCGGAGAGCTTCTTGGCCACCTCGGCGTTGCGAATGTGGCTGTACTCCTCGTCCGGCGCGGTGATCCGACGCCGCGAACGTTCGTCGACGATCTCCCGCGGTACGAAGGAGAGCAGCCGCTCGTCCTCCCAGACCCGCGTCTTGTCGTACCAGTAGTTTTCGCCCCAAATGCCGCCGTAGCCCACGCCGAGCGTCGGGGTGTAGCCGACCTTGGTGCCCGACCAGAGCTGGACCACGTCGTCGTAGATCTTCGCCATCGGAATCGAATGCTCGACGCCGGTGTGGCCGTCGACCACCATGTTCATGTTGTGCTGAAACAGCGAGCCGCCTTCGGGCACCACCATCATCCCGGTCTCGCGGGCGGCGGCCAAGACTTCTTGCCGTTGCTCGCGCCGCGGCTGGTTGTAGCTCTTGACCGAGATCGCCCCCGCCGCCTTCATGCGCCGAAGGTGACCGCGCGCGTCGTCGAGGTTGTCGACCGGCGACATGAAGTTGGTGTCGGCGCCGTACAGGATCGTGCCGGTGGAAAAAATCCTCGGCGCAACGATCAACCCCGCCCGCTGCAACTCAGCCGCGGCGAAGATAGTCGCGGTGTCGTTCGAAGGATCGTGCAGGGTGGTGACGCCAAAGCCGAGGCTCGCGTAGTTCGCCCAATTGGTCTGGGGAATGATGTCGTCGGTGCCGAAGGCGCCGTGCCAATGGACGTCCACCAAGCCGGGAATCACCGTCTTGCCCTTGCCGTCGATCACGAACGCCCCGGCAGGCACCTCGACGCTGGAACGCGGACCCACGGCCTTGATCCGATTGCCGTCGATCACCAGGGTGCCGTCCTCGATCACCTCGTCGGTCTTGTCGGCGCGGATCGTGACGATGCGCGCGCCGACCACGGCGACCTGACCCGTCGGGGTGTCGCTCGCCGCCGAAAAACCGATCGGCGTGCCGGAGGTCGGCGGTTCGGGAAGTTTCTTCGGCGAGCCCTCTTGGAAGGCGAACGAATCCTTGAGCGCGCGCTCGAACAGCTGCGGACCCTCCGACCAGTAGACCTTCTTCGAATCGCCGGACCAGTGGACGTACCAGCCGGCGTCGCGGGTCAGCTTGGCGATCGGCAGGTTCTTGCCCTCGTGATCAAGCGACAGCGGCTCGGCCCCGCCGAGCGCATCGAACGGCGCCAGGTAGACGTTCCACAGGTCGACGAAGGCGATCCAGGCGCCGTCGGGGGAGACCCTGTACTCGACGGTCTTGCCCCCTTTGGCCACCGTTCGCGACTCGGCGCCGTTCAAGTCGATCGAGAACAGCTCGCTGTTGCCGGCGGCAAAGCGGGTGAGGTACACCCGGTCGGACGAGGCGCCGAACTGCGGCACCGCGCCGTCGCGGCTCACGCGCACCGGATCGCCTCCCCCTACGGGCACCCGCCAAACGCCGAGATCGTTCGACCAGGCGGAGGTGCGCAGGTAGCCGCCCCCTGTGCGGCGGTAGAGGATCTGCCGCCCGTCGGGAGTAAACGTCGGCTCGACATAGTGCCCCGGCAGCGTGGTCACCGGTCGTCCCTCGCCGCCGGAGGCGGACACGACGCGGACGCTACCGAGCTCTTGATCGTTCCAGGTCGTGTAGACGATCGATTGGCCGTCGCGCGAAAACGACGGGGCCATCTCGATGTGATCTTCCTGCGCGGTCAGCCGCCGCGGGGTGCCTTGCGGCAGATCGCGAACCCACAGCTTGCCGAGCGTCTGGTAGACCACTTTGTCGCCGGCCGGTGCCACTTGGACCCAGCGCAGCATCTTCACGGGGAAGCGTTCTGGCGCCACCTCGACCGGATAGCGGACCGCCTCGAAGACCTTGCGCGTCGATTGGACCTTGAACGGAATCACCGAGACCTCGCGGTTCGCCACGTCGATCCGGCGGATCTTGCCGCCGGCATAAAACACCACGGACTTCGAATCGGGGGTCCAGGCCATGTGGGGATAGACGCCGTGGATCGCCCAGGTCTCTTGCAGGTCGCGCTCCATGCCGTCCCACAGTGGCCGGATCTCGCCCGAGGGGAGAGCCATCACGTGCAGCACGCTCTTGCCGCGAATCCGCCGGATGAAGGCGAGCGATTTGCCGTCCGGGGAAGGGGTCGGCCGGATCGCGCCGCCCGGGCCGGAGATCAACGTCTCGTTCTCAGCCGTCTGGCGGTCGAGCCGCTCGATGACGTAGATCTCTTTGTTCGGATCCTTGTTGTAATCAAATTCGCTGCCGACGGTGGCGTCCCGGCTGTAGTAGAGGTAGCGGCCGTCGGGGGAGAAGGCAGGCTCGCCGATGTCCTTCTGGAACGTCTCGCTCGGCCGTTTGGTCAAGGCGAGGCCGCCGCTTCCGCCGCCCCGGTGGTACATCCAGATCTCGCCACTGCCGGCCGAGCGCGTCGTGGTGAAGTGCTTGCGCCCGGCGACATAGTTGCCGTCGGGGGTCCAGACGGGGCTATTGAGAAGCCGAAACGTCTCTTTGCTGATCTGCTGCGGATCTTTGCCTTCGCGGTCGATGGTCCAGAGGTTGTCGCCGCCCCCCTGATCGCTGGTGAACGCGATGTGCTTGCCGTCCGGGCTGTAGGTCGGCTGCTCCTGCCACGCGATGTCATGGGTGAGCGCCTTGGCGGTGCCGCCGCCGATCGGCATCACGTAGAGATCGCCCAACAGGTCGAAGACGATCTCCTTGCCGTCGGGGCTGACGTCCAGGTTCATCCAAGTTCCCTCGTCGACGTCGATCTTCACCTCGTGCGCGGCCCCCAGGCCGGCGGGGGCGTTGACGTCCCACTTCTCTTCCTTCTTGTCGTCCTTCTTCCCTTCCTGGGCGCCGAGCGGCGTCGCGCCCCACGGGGAGGCAAGAAGGACGGGGGCGAGGAGGGCGAGCAGCCCCAGGCGGGCGGTTCTCTTCATCGTGGTCTTCCCTTCGAGGTTTTGGGTCCGAAACTAGATACGCGGACGCGCGAGCCAGGTTTTCCTGGCGCGACGTACTGGGAGGAAGGAGTCTACCGCTTCCCCGATACCGACGGGATCGTCCCCGAACCAGACCTGGTAGACTCTTGAAGGTTCTCTTTATTGCGACGGATAGGCGCCGCAAGTAGATCGCACGGGATACGAGAAAGGATTCGAGGTAACGTTGGTGGGCTTGCTTTTAACAGGTTCCGAAGGCGTTCTGTGGCGGCTAGGCGCTGATCTGACGATGAAGGTCGAATCGCGCCGCGCACTCTGGCTCTTTCGGTTGTTGAGTTTCGGTGTCCTTCTCTTCGCAATGCCGCGGGCGGAATCCGCGCAGGAGGCGACGTATCGGACTGTCCGCTTCGATCTCGACTTGAAGGCTATCGGCCCCGCGCCATCGGAAGGCCGACTCCTCCTGCGTTCCTACGACCCGTTGCGCACGGCGAACGATGCGCCGTCCCCTCCCAAGGTGATCGCCTTTTCGGTGGAGAGCCCTGCTCTGACAGCGCCGTTTCCGCCAGGCTCCCGTTGGGAGGTTTCCGGCGAGATCCCTGGCTTCTGGGTACGCAGAGAGCAGTTCGTCGTTGAGGAGGGAGACGGCATCCTTCCTCAACGATTGAAAGTCTGGCCTCTCGGCCGGATCACCGGAATGATTCAAAAGGGGAGTGTCGGCGAGAACCTGCCAAAAGAGGTGGTGATCACCACCCTGGCTCCCCGCCTCGTCAAGGGCCCCAGCGATCTTCCTCGCGGTCTTCTCCATTGTCCTCTGGACGCCAAGGGTGGCTGGTCGTGCGAACTCCCCGCGGCGACCTTCGATATCGCGATCTCCGCCGAGGGTTACTCCCCTCACTATCTCTGGGAGGTCGTGGTGCCCGCGAACAAGGCGCAGAACCTCGGCGCCATACGGTTGCAGACAGGTTCTTCCGTCGCGGGTTGGATCGAGGTTCCGGGGGGTGGCTATCAACCGAAGAACTGTATCGTTCGCCTGGCTCCCTTGGTGTCCGGCGGCGACTTGGGGCAAGCGGAGAAATTCCGCGCCATCGCCCGCGAAGTCCGGCCGGCACCGACGGGCTTCTTTCAGGTTATAGGCGTCGCGCCGGGAAACTACTCGATTGATGTCCACCAGTCAGGTTTTGCCCCTGCTCACCTTGGACCGATTCGGATCGAAAGCGGAGCCGAAAGTTTCATCCGCCAGTCGATCGTGCTTCGCCGTCCCTTGAACATCGAGGTCGCGGTTGAGCCCCCGTTGGACTGGCAAGAGCGCCCTTGGCAGGTCCGGGTGATGCGGGCCGGCGAGTTGGGTAGCGCTCTCGCTTATGAGGCGCTGTTTGAAGGTAGGGCGAACTCAGAAGGAGTGGTCGAGATCCCCGCCATTCCTTCCGGGATTTTTTCGATCGACGTCGTCGACTCTACCGGGCAGACCATGGTTTCCAAGCGAGACGTTCGGATCGATGGAGAAGAGAGCGCGAAACAGGTCGTTTCGGTCGACTGGATCGTAGTCGAAGGGTTCTTGCGCAGAGGCAAAGTGCCCCTTTCCGCGACTCTGTGGTTCGGGGGCGAACACGGCGTCGTCAGCCTGAGGATGGACGCCGATCAAGAGGGGCGTTTTGAAGGGGTCTTGCCTCAAGCAACCGACTGGGTTGTTGAGATTGCGGCCGAACACCCTCGTCTGCGAGTGATTCGACGGGTTGTCGTGAAGGCCGGAAGCAACGGCAAGGCCGAACTGGAGATCACGATACCCGACGGCCGGGTATTCGGCAGGATCCTGGATGAAACCGACCATCCTGTGGAGGCGGCCACGGTCGCGCTCTTACCCAAGGACGGCTTTCCGCTCCAGCAATCCAGTACGGAAGGGGGAAGCTTTGATTTCCAAGCCGTGCCCACGGGTGAGTTCGAGATCGGTGCGACCCTGGGCAAGGGAGAGGCGTTCTCCGAACCGGCTTCTTTCCAGAGAATCGACGATCAAGATCTGGGACCGCTCGAGATCCATCTCAGGAAAGGCAAGGTATTAGAAGGCACGGTCGCGTCAAATCTTGGCCCGGTAGCCGGCGCCCGAGTCTCCGCATTCCCCTTGACTCCCCCTATGGGAATGACCTCAGAGAGCCGAACCCAGCTCGATGGTTCGTTCCGCATGAACCTGCCGGCCTCGGTCCAGAGAGTGGAGCTGGTGGTCAGTTCGCCCGGTAATTCTCTCCGCTCTTTTGACCTCCTCGTAGGAGAACCGGTAACCCTCCGATTGACGGACGATGGCGGTACGGTCCGGGTCCGAATCCCTGAGGAGACCAGGGGCCGGTGGGTTTTGCGCTTATTTCAAGATGGCATCGAAATTCCCCTCTTCCTTTTGAGAAGCTGGGCACGAGGCCATGCGGTGATCCCCGATCCGGGGGTGGAAGTATTCCCCGCTCTGGCAACCGGCGAGATTCTCGTGTGTCTCGATCCATTCCGAGGCAGGCCGGATTCCGACAGCGATTCCAAGAACGAGAAGCCGGCTTGTGCTCGTGGCATGCTGAGCCCCGGAGACGTTCTGGAGCTGTCGCCCATCGAGCCGGCTCCGGCCGATGGCGGCGCCGCGGATCGCCCCGCGGCCTCCTGATCGTCATCTTCCGCCCCAAAATCCGCTTCTCCGAAATAGGGAGAGCCTCGGAAGGTCCGAGGCTTGGTCTCTCGATCGGAGAAAGCCATGACGAAACGACACAGCGCCCATGGGGCCGCCTTCGGGGCGGTCCTCCTCCTTCTCTTTCTCTTGGGCCTCGCGCCGCCGGCCGGGGGGCAGATCCTGGTCGGCCCCTCGATTTGCATCGACCCGGTCCCGATCAACCCGCCTGGTCCTACGCTTACGCCGTGGAATTACCAGCGCGACTCCGGCGCGTACGTCTGGGGGGCGCACCAGTACTACGAAGATCCGGGCAACACGGTGTTCAGCCTGGCGCGCGACCTGGTGAGGTTGGGACTCCAGCAGCCGGCCGCCTATACCGACGTGCTGCTTTTCAACGTCGCCCAGTTCGATCCGCCGGAGGGGATCGCCCCGGTCGGCGCCGGAACTCGCAAGCTGATGACGGCGTCGCTCACCAAGAAAGGGGTCCAGCTCTTCGTCAACTATAGCGACGCGCTGATCGATCCGGCCAAGACCGTCCGCTACGGCAAACCGACCTTCTTCCAATCGATCGACGGCCACTACCAGAACGTCCAGACCGAGCCGCCGGTTCCGTGGAGCGGCTTCTCGTACCAGTTCGTCTCGGCGACTCGCGGGGCGTTCGGCTGCGCCGATCCGCTCGATGCCGTCTGCGACGATCTGTACGTTACCGCCGGCATCGGCTACGGGCTTGGCGATCTCGATCCCGATCCGGTCGAGCAGGCGAACGCGGCCCAGGCCCAGACCGACCTGCTGATGCGCCGCGATCCGGCGACCGGCCGCTGGGGCGACGTCGCGCAGGACGCCTGTCCGACCGGGCCGCGCGTTCCCGTCTCGGCCACCGCCGGCAACAGCTCGGGCGTCGTGTACAAGGATCTGAACGGCGACGGCTGGGCCGACCTCTACGTCGGCCGGCAGGGCGACAACTACGCGGGCGCCACGAACGTCCTCTTGATCAACGACGGCACGGGCTGCTTCCTCGATGAGACGGCCACCCGGATTCCGGGCGAGCTGTCCCGGGCGACCAACGAGATCGCGGCGATCGATCTCGACCAGGACGGCGATCTCGACCTCGCGGTCGCCAACCGGTGTGCCAGCGCGGGGTGCGGCGCCGAAAGCGAAGACTACGTCCTGCTCAACAACGGCACCGGCAGCTTCACCGTGGTGACGCTCGCCCTGGGGGTGCATACCGACAGCCGCAGCGTCGCCCTCGGCGACCTGAACCAAGATGGCTGGCCCGAGATCGTGCTGGGCAACGCCGGCTCGGACGGCTTCAGCCAGAACCTCGGGCTCACCGCCGCCGAGGATCACCGGATGGAGATCTTCGCCAACGACATCTCCTTCGGCGGCTCGCTCAACTCGTTCACCGATTTCATGAACCCGATTCTCGACACGAACGCGCCGACCTTTCCCACCGAGCACGTCGTGACCGGGCCGCTCACCCAACAGGTGCTGCTGGTCGACCTGTTCGGGCCGACGTCGAGTCCGGCGACGCTTGCCGGCAACACGCCCGACGGCTGGCTCGATCTGGTGATCGTTTCGCAGCGCGATCTGCTCAAGCACGAAACCTTCACCGGCGCGTCGAGCCGGGTCTACGTGATGACCAACAAAGCGAACTGGACGTCGGGGTTTCCGGCGTTTCAGCCGTATACGGCGTTCCCCACGCTGTGGACGAAGACCGTGGCGGTCGCCGATTTCGACAATAACGGCTTTGCGGATCTGTTCGAGGGGAGCGGCAACCGCTGGAGCGGCGTGCTGCCCGATCTCCACTCCAACCTCGGCAACGGCCCCGGCGCCACGGCCGGCCAGCCGTGGGATTCGAGCGGCGGCTTCATCGGCTTCAAGAGCTACGAGACCATGCCGGGCACCGAGCACGGCTACGGCTTCGATTTCGCGGACTATAACGGCGACGGCGCGCTCGACGCGCTCCAGACCTCGCGCGGCTACAACTACCTGGTCGACAGCATCGCGGGGGTGATCGAAGCGGAGCACGAGGATCTCGCCACTTCTTTCGGCGGCACGGGCCAGACCAGCAACAAGCGCGGCCGGCAGATCCCGCAGGGGATGGAAGACGGCGTGTTCGCCGATTTCGACAAGGACGGCGACGTGGATGCCCTGCTCGCCTCGCAACGCACGCCGGCCTGGCCGTTCTGCGCCGACACGAGCCCGGATTCGATCGTCCTGGTCAATTCCGGTGCCGGCACCTTCGGCTACGACTCGCTCTACACCGCCTCGGCCTGCACGACCGAGGACGCGCGGATCGACCCGAACGGCCGTACCTCTCTGCCGCTGCCGGGCATCGGCGACCGGGCGGTCGCGGGCGACCTCGACAACGATGGCGATGTCGATGCGATCGTCCACCTGTTCGAGATCCTGCCGAGCGGCTATTCGGGGCCGGTGCCGCTGGTCGCCTCGCCGCTCTTTCCCAACCCGATCGGCACGTACGCCTTCGGCTGGCGCTATTTGAAAAACATTATCGGCACGGCCGGCGCCGGCAGTCTCTGGTTCAAGGATGTCGCCCCAACCCAGATGCGCAACGCCTCCGGCGCCTATGACCCGGCGTGGAACCGCGGTTTGGGGATGGACCTGCTCGCCGACTTCGACAACAATGGCGCGCTCGATTTGTTCACCACGGTCGGCTTCGCCAAGACCGCGAGCGAGATGACGAGCGTCGCCCAGACGCACGACCTCTTGTTCTTAAACGGCGTCGGTGCACCGAAAGGCACGCTCACCGAATCGTCGGCAACCAAGCTGCCCACCCCCTGCACCGATCAGGTTCTGGACGCCACCTCCTACATCTCCTGCGGCTCGTTCGGCATCGCCCAGGGCGACGTGGACAACGACGGCGACGCCGACGTCGCGGTCGCCCACTTTGGCCAAGGGGGGCGCACCAACTACCCCTGGTTGCTGATCAACGGCCTCCCCTCGGGCGGAGCCATGGTGGATCAGTTCCAAACCCGGGTGAACGTGAGCGCTCTGTCTCCCGTCATCCACACCGCACCCACCGACCCGGCCGGCAATCCCACGCCGGGGATGGATCAGGCGATGTTTCCGGCGTTCGCCGACCTCGACGGCGACGGCGACCTCGACCTGATCTATCAGGTAGTGAACGACCTGCCGCGCGTTCTGTTAAACGACGGGGTGGATTCGAACGGTGATGGGCTGATCACCGCCGCCGACTCGCCCGCGCCCGGAACGTTTACCGACGTAACCCCGTCGATCCTCACCCAGTACCGCCGGACGACCGATTCGCAGGATCTCGCAGTGGTGGACATCGATCAGGACGGCGACTTGGATCTCGCCAACGATCCGTTCTCCGACCGCGTCACGTTCTGGCGCAACGACCGGCCGGCAGACCCCGGCCGCCCGGCGGTGACCGAGATTTGGCCCCGGGTCGGTGCGGTCCGCCGCCAAAAGGTCCGCCTGGAAGGAATCGAGCTGACCGGCGTGGTCAAGGTCCAATTCCTGTTTGCCGGTGGTGCCATCTGCGAGCAGACAGTGACCACCGCGATCGGCACCGACGGCAAGCACCTCGACGTGGTCATCCCCTACTTCTGCCCGATCGGCCTCGCCCAAGTCCGCGTACTGCGGGCCAAGCCCTCGTGCGGCAATCCGGCCGTCACCGTGCAACGGTGGAGCCGGCAGTATTTCGGGTACTTCGTGCAGGGGTAGGAGGAGGGGAGTTCCCGGACCCGCTCTGTTGGCTGAACCGGATTGTCAGCTCGTCGCACCGCTCGATTTGTAGCGCTTTGGCGCCGGGCGCGCACTCCAGCAATAGACGACGCCGGTCTTTCAGCGTAGAGAGCTGAAGGTGCCCGACCTTCTGTGAGGGGTGGGTCCGGTAGACGTGTGCGCCCGGCGAGGCACTTCTGACAGGAGAACGAAATGAAAACGTGTAAGACCCTCACCCTAGGTCTCGTCCTGACCTTTCTCTGCGGCTCGGCCGCTGTCACCGCGAACGCCGCGACTTCCGTGCGGCCGCCGTCTCTCGCCGCACAGCTGCAAGCCGATCGCGTCCAACCGGGCAGCGCGCTCGAGCGGCTGATTCGGGACAACCAGGACTTCCAGATGCTCGACCGCTCGGAGTTCTCGGATCAACGCTTGATCCCGCTCTGGCTGCGCGTCGTTTGGCGCAAGGCCCACCCGGAGGGCGACTACGACCCGACGAATCCGACCGGAGGCTACCCGCACGTATTGCGCGAGGCCCACGAGTGGATGTTGAGCCACCAGGACCTCCTGCCGGGCGAGATCGAGGAGGACGTGCCGCCGGGGCTCAAGGTACTGGTCAACGGCAACCTGCGAATCTCGGGCGCGCAGACTTCACCGCGCAGCGAGTCCGACATCCGGGTCAACTATTGGAATGACCAGAAGATCATTTCCGGTTCGAACAACATCTCGGCGAGCGGTGCCCAGGCGATGTTCTATTCGACCGACGGCGGCGGGAACTGGGGTCAAACCAACCTGCCCATCCAGACCGGTTTGGGCGACGCCTTCCACTCCGACCCGACGGTCGATTGGACCTCCAACAGCGATGCCTGGTCAACCACGATCGGTATCAACAGCGCGGCCACCGTGCTCAAGATGCGGCTCTACAAGTCGACCACCAGCGGCTCCACCTGGGCTTTCGACGCGACCTTTTCCGGCACCCAGACGCAGACCGACAAGCAGATGATGTGGGTTGATCACAGTGCCACCTCGGCGTACGCCGATCAGATGTATGCCACCTGGCACAACGGCAATCCGGCCTTTTTCAATCGCCGGGTGGCCGGGGTCTGGGGCTCGCCGCTCCAGCTCTCAGGCGCCGAATCGACCGGCACCTGCATCGGAGGCGATGTCAAATCGAACGCCAACGGCGACGTCTTCGTGTTCTGGCCGACGACTTCCAACGGCAAGATTTTCGTTCGGAAATCGACCGACGGCGGCGCATCGTTCTCGGCCGCGGTGCAGGTCGTACAGCTAAAAGATCGTTATGACATCGGCGTCCCCTCGTTCAACGGCCGGCGGGCGCTGATCTATGTTTCGGGCGGTGCGTACCGTACGTCGGGCAAGAACATGGCCTATGCCGCCTGGACCGATCTGACCGGAGCGGCCGGATGCACCACCGGAGCCAACGAGCCGGGCGCCAACGTCGCCTCGACTTGCAAGACACGCATTTGGTTTTCGCGTTCGAGCGATGGCGGCGGCACCTGGTCGACAGCCACGATGCTCAACAACCAGGCGTCGCTCAACGATCAGTTCAACCAGTGGTTGGTGGTAGATGAGTCGACCGGCGCGGTCGGGGTGATCTACTACGACACGGTTGCCGACGCCGGGCGCAAGAAGACCGATGTCTGGTACCAGGCGTCCTACGACGACGGTGCGGCCTGGACCGTTCCGGTCAAGATCACGACCGCCCAAACCGACGAGACGGTGGCCTCGGCCAACGCGGGCAACCAGTACGGCGACTACAACGGCCTCTCCGGCTATGCGCGGGTGCTGTTCCCGTCGTGGACCGATCGTCGCAACAATGCGAAGGAAGAGATCTGGACGGTCAAGCTCGAAGAGCCGCGGGTCGACGTCTGGACGAAGGACAAGCCGTGGGATACCGGTCTCGAACCTGACCCGGCGACCGCGGCCAACAATATGTGGGAGAGCGAGGACATCTGGGTTTGCCCCGATGCGAATCCCTGCACCCATCAGGACCCGGAGTTCGGCCAGACCAACTACATCCATGTGATGGTCCGTAACTTGAGTTCGACCCTCACGGCCGAGAACATTCCGGTCTACGTTTACGTCGCCAATGCGTCGGCGGGCCTCTCCTGGCAGATCGATTGGACGCTGGTCGGGACCGCGACGGTGCCGACCCTTGGGCCGCTCGCGAGCACAGAAGTATCCGTCCCGTGGAACCCCGCGGGTCTCGGCCACTATTGCCTGCTGTCGCGTCTGGTCACTGCACAGGACCCGATGACCAACGTCGAGACCACGGACGTCAACTACAACACGCGGTACAACAACAATATCGCCTGGAAGAATGTGAACGTCGTGAATTTGGTGGCGATTCACGCGACCAAAGCGACGATGATCGTGCGCAATCCGGACCGCATCGCGCGCTCGATCAAGGTGGCGTTCCTCGATCGAACCGACACCGAGACCCGCAATCCGTTCCTCGGGCGCGGTCGCGTCGAAGTCGACCTCGGCAAGGCGCTCGCAACCCGCTGGAGGGAGAGCGGCAACGCCGGTAAAGGCATTCGCGCGCTCGACGCCACTCGAATCGAGATCATTGCGCCGGACGGTTGGATTCAAATCAAGCCCGCCGCGCGGGAGGAGTTCAACATCACGCTTTTGTTCGAGGACACCGCTGTCGGCACCGGCGACCAGAAGCGCACAGAGCAGCACCGAGTGGAAGTACGGGAAGAGGATGCCGAAACCGGTGCAGTGATTGGTGGCGTCACCTACGAGATCACCGCCCCGGCCACCAAGTAACTCGCACGGCCTGTCCATCTACCGATTCGTGAAAAGGCCCCGACCGCTTCAAGCGGCCGGGGCCTCGGGCCGGGCCGTCCGGATCTCTAACAGGGCGACTGGGATCTGGGTCTGGAGCTAAAGCGACCGGACTTCGGCAATGTCTTCGAGAAGGGTGACATCCGGCGGCTGCGAGCCGAGAATGCGCAGGAACTCTTCCTTCGGGATCCACTGCGGCTTCCCATACGGTCCGAGTTCAGCGACCGGCCGGCCCTCGACGGTGATCGTAAATTGCTCTCCCGACTCGGCCTGCCGAAGGATTTCTCCGCTCCGATCCCTGAGTTCCCGCTGCGCTATCGTCTTCACAACCCAAACGTAACATATGTGCTTCGGGCCGCAGAGGGCGCAGGGGTAGAGCGAACAGCTCTCCGGCCTGTTCTCCACCGGCGCGATGATCGAGACCTGGTTCCGGACCTTCCGGAGCCAGGTTCTCGAGGCCGGGAGCGCAGTCCGAGGGGTCTGGACCAGGTCGGACAGTTCACCAACCTGGTCGCAGGGTCCGCGACCCCGTGTCGGAGCCTTGCGACCCGGAGGGCGGCGGTCGCGGTTCCGGTCCGGACCTCAGCGACTCCGTTCGCGGTACCCGGTACCGCGGTCCCGGTATCTCGGGTTCCGGTCCGGGCCTCTCCGGTCGAGGTCCCAGAGGCCGGCGAATCGGCGAGAGCCGCGCCCGAGTTCGCCGCCGCCGGCCGGATCGCACCTTCCGGGAATCCGCCGATGCTCCTGACCAGATCGTTCGAGCCCGTCAGGAGATCGCTGGTGTCTCCCAAAAATTGGTTGAAGTCACTCAGAAATTCGCTGAAGTCACCGAGAAAATCACTGAAGTCACCGAGAAAATCACTGAAGTCACCGAGAAAATCGTTCTCGCCACCGAGAAAATCGAATTCGGGTGCCAGAGCGAGGCAATTTCCCGTGGCTTCGGGCCTGGTTGCGTGACTTCGCCGGCATTGATCGCGAGGAGGCGGCACCGGCAACCC